>JAKOZI010000035.1 GCA_029780075.1 Pseudomonadota bacterium | reverse complement strand
CTTGCCACGCACCAGTGGCGCTCCGCCAATCGAGCCACTCGCACACCCGACGCGACAGCGCGCGGCGGGATATCTCCGGCACCGACACCACCTCCTCCCGGATCCGCTCCAGGATGTCGAGAGAAAACTCCTGCCCGCAGATCCGCATGACCATACAATACGGCTCCACGGCGACGGAGTCAAGTGTGTGTTACGGTCAGGCTTGTGGGAGAGGGGTCGGGGGTGAGGGAAACGGTCATGGTTTTATCATCCGGGGGGACTTGCCTAGCCATGACCGTTAGCTTCGACGGCGAGCCGAGGCCAGGCCAGCCAGACCCAGCAGTGCAAGCGCCAGGGTGCCGGGGATGGGTACCGCGTGTTCGTCGAAACTTACCGTAGTGAGAATGACGCCACCGAAGCCGCTTGGCAGTCCCGGCAGGACACCGCTGTTGCCTGGATCAAACACCGCTTTCCCGATCAGGCCGAGGCCTGCCAGGTTAAGGGTGTACCACTCAGGCTCGCTCGGTCCGCCGAATAGCGGGGTCGTGAAATAACCCAGGAAGTTGCTGGTACCGAATTCGTAAAGCGAAACACCAAAGGCATCGAGGTCGCCGCCACCATCGCCAGCGCGCAGAGACAGGGAGGAAACCCCGCTTGAAAAGCTCAGCGTAATATCATTCGCGGCGCCAAGACCGTCATAAAGGCCCGCCCCATAGCTACCTGGTGTAGATCAAAGTGCCCGCTTGCCCGGTAAAGGTCACGCCACTGAACGTAGAACCTTGAACGCTCTGGCCCTCAGCCAGGCCCAGCGAACCGAAATTGATCACCGTTGCCGAGGCGTTGGCCGAAGCAAGAACCATTGCGCCAAGCAAGGCGCTCATCGCAAGTTTTTTCATCATTACCCCCAAGAGAGAAGTGCAATCCACAGGTCAAGCTACTCATTTGACGACAATCTTCCCGTCTACACAATGCCTACTGGCCGAAACATGGAGTCAAGCGATGCAAGCACGGCCGCGGGATTTTCTGTGCGCCCACAAACCATAAGCAAAAATCAAGCCATTTTGCGCACAAGTCATAAATGGCTATTGAATCAAATCCCCATCGCGCGGTGCTGGGATGACGACATCGCCAATGTAAAGTTTTTCGACAGTTGTGCGCTGCAAGGCTCGATCCATTGTCGGAATGCCTTTCACATGTACGCGTTACTGCACCCCATGGCCTTTGCCGGCGGCCGAAGTAGCGGTCACGGGATGCTCAGGCCGGGCGACAGCGCTTTGTGCGGTGCAATAGGCAATCGAGGCCGGAATTGAGGTCTGCGGCAATGGCGCGGCAATGGCGTGGTCGACAGCCTCGATCCCGAGCGGGTGCTGCCGGGTGACGCTGTCATCGGCACACTGCCGATCCATCTCGCCGCCCGGCAGACCGTCACCCGATTCCTGGTCGATTCGCTGGCAGGGCACCCAGGATATTGCCGCGCTGAATGGCGCGGCCAATTCGGCATTGCGTGACCCGTCGGCAAGGCGCTCTGGCAGCCACGGCAGGAAGTCCGGAACCTTCGGTCCGGCGCGGCAGTGCAGCGACCAGGCGGGCGCGTGCCTGGTGCCACCGCGATCAGCGCCTGCCGCCCGGCTGGGTGGCCGCACCCAGGGTGTCCCACACCTGTTCGAGGGTTGCGCGCATGCCGGCGCTTTGATTCCTCGGGTAGGCGGCAAAAATGGCGATCACCAGTCGGCGATCAAGATCGACATAAAGGCTGTTGCCGTAGGGGCCCAGGATGGCGATGCGGTTCGCTGTTCCGCCAAGGTGCACAAAGCCATAGCGGAATTCACTTCCTTTCTTCAGGCCGGCGAGTTCCGTGGCTTCGGCGGTGCGCAACCCCGCGGAGGCAGTCAGCGTTTCAATGAACCACTTCGGAATCCGGCTGCGTCCACTGCTGTTCCTGGCCTCGATCAATAACTGCCCGAGACGGGCAAAGTCGCGAAGCGAGAGCGCCAATCCGGTGGACAGTTCGGTTCCCTGCGCGTCGGTCAGCCAGAGGGCCGCGTTTTCCGAGCGGAGTCTGCCGAACAGTTCGTCGCAGAAGATTCGTGCCAGCGGTAGGCGATAACTTTCGGCGAGTGCCCAGGCCAGCAACTCACCCTCCGGTCCGGCGACGCCGAAAAGCGGTTCCGCAGCGGAATTCCTGTCCCAGCGGCCCGACTGACTGAGCCACCCGCGAATCCCCCCCGTTTGCCCGCCGGACGTCCATCCACCCGCCGCCTGCCAGTCGGCGAGTTCCTGTGGCGACCACTCGAAGCTGCTTTCTCCGGCGATCAGGCGCCGCATCGAAAGCTTGCGCAAGCCCGTTTGAGCGCCCAGGGCCGGGATGTAGCGCAGCACCGAGCGATCCGGCGCAAGCTTGCCCTGGGCGACCGCGATCGCCCCCAGCAGCGACAGCAGCGGCCGTGTGGCGCCCAGCAGCAGGCGCGGTTGCTGCGCCGCGAGGCCATTCCAGTAACGCTCGCTGAACACCTTGCCGTCGCGCAGCACCAGCAGGCCATCGGCATACAATCGGCTCTCCAGCAGAAATCCGACCGTCCGCTTCTGCTGATCGAGCGGGTCGATCGACCTGATTTTGTCGAGGTCGATCTGACGCGGTAGCGGAGCCGGAAGCGGTGCTGCCGCGCGACCCGCCAGTTTCACCAGCGGCATGAAGCTGCCAGCCGACTGCAGGCCGAAGCGCAGGTTTTCCGGCGCCAGCCAGTTGTCCTGGTCGATCCAGTGGGCGAGGCTTCGGCTGCTCCGGGCCAGCGGCTCGACCGTGCATTGCGCCAGCGCCGACAAGGGCCACGTCAAGGGAAGCAGCAATGGCAGCAACGCCAGCCAGTACTTCATCGGGACCTCCCGGCGACGGCCTCACTGGCGGTGCTGCTGAAACGCCTCGCGGCAGCACACACCACATCGTTGAGATTGCCGTGCCTGGCTTGGCGTCCGCGCAGCCAGTCGGCGTCGGAGACGCCGGTGATCAGCGCGGCATCGAGCAGTTCCAGCCAGGGCCAACAGCCCAGCACACGCGCATCCTCGGCCAGCAGGATAAGGAGTTCGCGCGCGAGCGTTCGCAGCGGGATTTGTCGCCTGCCGACCGGATCGGAGATCTGCGCGTCGAAACCATAGCGACACGCCTGGAACTTGTTGTAGCGGGCAACCTGCAGATGCCCTTGGGCATCAAGCCTGGGACGAGTCCGCAGGAGATGGTGGACCAGGCTTTGCGCCAGTGCCGCCAGCGCAGCGGCGCGCTCGACGGTCAGTGGCGTATCGCAGACACGGATTTCCACGGTGCCAAATTCGGGTTTGGGACGAATGTCCCAGTACAGGTCCTTGATGCTGCGCGCAATGCCACAGGACTGCAGAAACGAAAAGTGTTCGATGAACCCGGCCCAGTCGCGCAATTCCGGGCATTGCCCGCTCAAGGGGAAAGCCGAGACGGCATTGAGGCGGGCGGACTGGAACAGGGTATCCACGCCATCAACATAGGGCGAGGAGGCGGACAGGGCGATGAAGATCGGCACGTAAGGTCCCAGGGCTTGCGTCAACCAGATCGCTTCGTCACCCGAGGTGCAGCCGACATGGATATGCTGCCCGAAGACGGTGAATTGTTTGGCCAGGTAGCCATAGCGATGCGACATTTCGTCGAAGCGCTCGCCCGGACAGATGCGGCGATCCGGCCAGTGATGGAAGGGATGCGTTCCGCCACCGCAGACGACGATGTGGTTGCGCGCGCAGTCGCGGACCAGCACCTGGCGGAGGCCCAGCAGATCCGCGGCAATCCCGTCCACCTGGCGCTGCGGCAGGGTGCTGACCTCGATCATGCTTTCGGTGATCTCAAGCTTGATGGCACCGCAGTGGCCATCGTAGTCGATGCTGCCGAGGAGGTCGGTAGCGCCGCGCGTCAGGTCGAAATCGCGCGGGGAGAGCAACTGCAGCTCAAGCTCGACGCCGAGGGTCAATGGCTCGCTGTGACTGAAAACAGCGATGGCCGGATTCATGCCACACCTCCTGTACTTTTTTCGGTGTCGACCGTTTCTCCCGCGCGTACCAGGGCAAGACGGCAGAGAGCGGGACCGACCAGTTCCATGATCGCCGCGGCAAACAGCGGCAGCGACAACGACGAACGACCAATCTCCGGATAAAGACCGGCAATTTCATAGGCCATGAACACGGCGGTCGCCGACAAGGGCTGGATGCCGATGCCTACCAGCACCCGTTTGGCGCCGGTCAGTCCACCGCCGGCCCAGGCCAGTGCCGCGATCTTGGCCAACGCCCGAACGCCCAGCAGGCCGATGGCCTGCAGTCCAATCAGCCAGGTGAAATCCGGCCAGGGCAGGGAAGCGCCGACAACGACAAAGAGAATGATCGCCAGAAGCCAGTGACCTTCGGGGAGGTGCGTATAGCTGAGGGTCTTTTGTCGGTCGGTGCACGACAGGATCACGCCCATCAGGAAGAGGGTCAGGAAAACCGGCACCGCCAGCATGCGCGCAGTACCGACGGCGAGCAACGCCGTCGCCGCCAGGATAAACACCTGTGCCAGCGAGCGCTTCGGCAGCAGCGCGGCCACCAGCAGCGCGATCCTGGCCATCAGCCAGGCGATGATCAAGCCACCGACCACGACCCATAGCGGATGTACCACCGCATTGGCCCAGTGCTCACTGTATTCTGCATGCACCACGCCGACGACGACGGCAAACACGACGAATGAAGCCGCCGCGCTGAGCGCGGTGTGCAGGATGATTCGTTCGGTCACCTGTCCCTGCGCGCCGGATTCCTCGACGGTCAGCAAGACCACTGCCGGAGCCGAGGCCATGGTCACCGCCGCCGCAGCGGCCGCCCATGCCGGTATCAGGCCAACCACGGCCCAGGCGAAGAGAAAGATGGTGGCGAACGACAGCGTGATCTCGCCAAGCGTTGCCCGCAGCAGTTCGTGGTTGTCGCGCAGCCAGCGCAGATCGAGGCGGCGGCCGATCTCGAGCATCAGGATGCCGAGCGCCGCGTCGGCAATCGGTCGGATCTGGGCCAGGGCCTCGATACTGATCCAGCCCAGCACCGAGGGTCCGAACAGCGTCCCGGCGAGGACGTAGCCGATGACCTTGGGCCAGCCGAGCGTGGCGCGCAACCACTCGCCGACCAGCAGACCGACGACCAGAAGCATGCTGAACAAGGCCAGTGGATCGAGCTCATCGGGGAAAGGCGGCAGGAAAAACAGGCGCTCCTGCAGATCTTCCCAGGCGACGCGTACCGGCATCGTCAAATGGCTGAACATCGCCGCGCTCTGCTCACCACAGTCGACCGCGTGCGGCCACCAGAAATTCGTCGAGGATCGGCGTACAGTCCAGGAGATCCTCGCTACCTGGGGGATGGAACTCCGGGTGCCACTGCAGGCCGACGACGTACGGTCTGCCTTGCAGGCGTATCGTTTCGATCAAACCGTCCTCGGTACTGCGTGCCTCGACCCGCAGTTCCCGGCCCAGGGCCTTGATCGCCTGATGATGAATCGACACCACCCGCCCGCCGCTCGCGCCCGGGTAGAGCTTGGCCATCCCCGATTTGGGAGTCCATTCGATGGCATGGGTATGCCGGTCGTAGTTGGCGTGCACGTGCTCGGTGGCCGTGTCGACCTGCGTCGCAATGTCCTGATAAAGTGTTCCGCCAAGCGCCACGTTGATCAGTTGCGCGCCACGACAGATGCCGAGCACGGCTTTTCCCGCCTCCATGAATTCGTGCAGCAGTTCCATCTCGTAGGCGTCACGAACCCGGTCGCCGACCCAGTCCGGATGCAACGGCTGCTCCCCGTAGCTCTGCGGATTGATGTCGGCGCCGCCTTGCAGAATCAGGCCATCGAGATAGTCCGGGTAGTCCGAGAGCCGGATGCTGCTGCGATGAACCGTGGCGTCACCACTGACCGCCGGAATCATGAACACCATCACGTCACGGGACATCACCCAGTGCGCGACCGATTGCTCAAGATATTGCAGGGATTTCGACTGCAGGCCGGTGGCACCAGCCAGCGGGTGGTAGATGCGTGCGGAAAGGCCGATACGTAGGGGGCGCCTGCTCATGACTGATCTCCACTGAAAGCTCGGCTGGCGGCGGCTCCGTCGTCTGCCGGGCGGTCCGACGGCAAATCGGTTGCCTCACCGCAACCCCTGGGCGCCCTTCCGGGCCAGCAGGGGGTTGGAAAACCGCAGGCGCGACACCGTGCTCAGCAGGCGAGGTCGTAAAATGGCCCTGCGCGCCGATTACCGGAAACGAATTCAAGAAGCGCTGATCAATGGTACATTTTTGTTCAATATAGTTAACGCGCCCCAGTTGCGCAATCGCCGACGCCAGATGACGACTCCCCTGCGACCACCAAGCGACCGCCACCCCTGGCGGTATACTGCGCCAGTGCTCCTCGGCATGGCGCTCCTCGGCTGCGGCAGCGCGGCCACCTCACCGCCAGTCCCGGAGCCACAAGTTTCGCCCGGCCTGTCCGCGGACTCGGACAAGCCGCTGGCTGCGCCGCCAACCGAGGGCACGGCCGCCGCTGCACTTGAAGATGAAGACAGCATCTATTTTGCCTCCGGCGCCACGCGCGTCGATGCGGCGGGGCAGCAAAAGCTGCGCCGCCATGCCGCACGCCTGCATGAGAATCCGGCACAGGTGCTCACCCTGGTCGGTCATACCGACGACGTCGGCAGCAGCTCGTACAATCTGGCGGTCGCGGAGCAGCGCATCGAAGCGGTCGCCAGACTCCTTCGCGCCTATGGCGTGCCCAGGAAGCAGATGCATCCGGTGCGCAGCTATGTCGTCGGTGCCGGAAAATCGGCGCCGACCTGCCGAACAGCGGCTTGCCGGCAGAAGATGCGCCGGGTCGAGTTGATCTACGCGCACTGAACGCTGTTGGGGTCAGCCAGTCCGCAGAAGCCTTGGGGCAGTTGGCGGTGGCGAGCACCCTTTCGACGGCAAGGCTGCCGTTGCAGCCTTCCCAGCGCCTACCATGGGCGACCGATGGGCGCCTTGTGTTCAAGCAAGCGACCGCCTTTAGCGCGCCGCCGGTTCGGTGACGAAGGCAATGCGCACCAGGCCGGCGCGCTGTGCTTCGGCGAGGACTTCGGTGACGCGCTCGTAGCGCGTGCCGCGGTCGGCGCGCAGCTGCAGTTCGGGCTGGCCGGCGGCGCCGATGGCGGCCAGCCGGGCAGGCAGTTCGCCGCGCGCGACCTCCCGGCCATCGACGAAGACCTGGCCGGCGGCGTCGATGGCCACCGATACGATGCGTGGTCGGTCGTCGAGCCGGCTGGCATCGACACGCGGCAGGTCGATCGGCACCGCTTCGTGGAACAGCGGCGCGGTGATGATGAAGATCACCAGCAACACCAGCATCACGTCGACCAGCGGCGTGGTGTTGATTTCGGCCATCGGCTGGCTGGCGCCGCTGTTTTCGAAGGAACCAAAGGCCATCGCGCCCTCCCCCTCAGCCGCCACGGCCGGCACGCACGGCGCCGAGGTCGACCAGCTTGTCGCCCGGACGGCCGCGCAGGCCGGTGGTCAGGTAGGCGTGCAGGTCGTGCGCGAAGCCGTCGAGGCGAGCCAGCGTCAGGCGGTTGCCGCGGGTGAAGGCGTTGTAGGCAAGCACCGCCGGAATGGCCACGAACAGACCGGCGGCGGTCATGATCAGCGCTTCGCCGACCGGCCCGGCGACCTTGTCGAGCACCACCTGCGTGGCACCCGAGAGTCCGACCAGGGCGTGGTAGATTCCCCACACCGTGCCGAACAGGCCGATGAACGGCGCCGTCGATCCGACCGAGGCGAGAAAGGTGAGTCCGGATTCGATGCTCGCCTGCGCTTCGACGATCTGACTGCGCAACGAGCGGGTGACGAAGTCGCTGACGCTGACACCGGCGCCGATACCGCGATCGGAATGTTCGCGATGCAGGCCGGCGGCGTTGGCACCGGCGACCGCCAGGCTGGCCAGGATGCTGGTGCGGTCCTCGCGGCGGATCGCTTCGATCGCCGCCGGCAGGCTCGGCGCCCCCCAGAAGGCGGCCAGCGCCCGCCCATGACAACGCCTGGCCTGCCAGACGCTGTGCGCCTTGGCGGCAATCACGCACCAGCTGGCCACCGACAGCAGCACCAGCAGGATCGCCACGGCCTGCGTCAGCAGGTCGCCCTGGGCCCAAAAATGGGCCAGACCCATCTCCATTCGCATTGTGTTTGCCTCTTCAACTGTCCAGTGTGAATTGCAGCGGCACCACCACCGTCGATTCGACCGCTTCCGTCCCCTGTTTCGCCGGCACGAAGCGCCAATGCTCGACGGCGGCGCGTGCCGCCTCGTCGAGACGCGGGGAGCCGCTCGACTGCCTGACGTCCACGCTCAGTGGCAGGCCCTGCGCGCTGACCCGGACCCGCAGCAGGACCCGCCCTTCCTCGCCGAGCCGGCGCGACGCCGCCGGATACACCGGCTTGGGATTGTGCAGGTAATCGGCGTCGAAACGGGCACCGACCACCGCCAGCGCGGCCGTTGGCGCTGCTGCCGGCGACGCCACCGCCGCTGCCGGTGGCGCTGCCGGTGGCGTGACAGCCAGGGCACTCGGCTCGGCCGCGGCCGCGGCCGCAGTCAGCACCGGCAACGCCTTGTTCGCGGCGGTTGGCGGCAGCGGCGCGGGACGGGGTTGGTCGGGCTTTCGCGGCGGCTCGGCCCTGGCCTTTGCCGGCGCCTCGGCTTTCGGCGGCAGCGGCGTCGCCGCCAGCACGCGCACCGTCAGCGCCGGCAGGGTTTCCGGCAGGGTCGGCCGGAGCAGGGCGCCGAACGCCAGCACCAGCCCGCCCAGATGCACGCCGAGGACCGACAGGACGAAGACACTCCGACGCCAGAACGGCGGCCGCGAGGCCTGCGGGAGCTCGTAGTATGCGGACAGGGCAATGATCTGGCTCGACATCTCGCTCGGTGCGGCGATCGATATGGCGGAAAACCGGCTATTCTATGCTGCCGCGTCGAGATCCGGGCGCGGCATTTTGCCCCAGTCCAGGCATGCCCATCGACACCGTCGCCACGCCGCAGTCCGATTTGCCCATCCAGGCCCGCCTGTTCCTGGCGCTCTGGCCGGCCGCCGACGAGCACGCGCAGTTGCTGCAATACCAGCGGCAATGGTCGTGGCCCAGGGGGGCGTCGCCGGTCAGGCCGGAGCGGCTGCATCTGACGTTGCACTTCATCGGTCCGCTCGAGCGCCGGCGCATCGCTGCGGTGAGCAGCGGCCTGCAAGTGCCGATCACGCCATTCTCGCTGCAGTTGAGCGACGCCGAAGTCTGGCCGCGAGGGCTCGTCGTGCTGCGGGCGAGCGCGCTGCCCGCCGCCCTGGCGCAACTGCATGCCGAGCTGGGCCGGGCGCTGCAGGCGTTGGCCCTGCCGGTCGAGGCCCGCGCCTTCCGACCGCACGTGTCGCTGGCGCGTCGTGCAACGGGCGCCACCCCGCCCGCCACGGCGACACTGCCCGCGGCCTGGCCGCTGTGCTGGCAGGTCCACGACTACGTCCTGGTCGAGTCGCTGCCGGGTGCCGGCGGCGGCTACCGGATCCTGCGACGCTACGCCTGATCGCCGTGGCGAAGCGGGCCAGAGGCAAGTGGCAGCGTCGGCAGCGGCCGCGCGGGGGCCTGGAAATCACGCCGGCAGCGGCGAAATGCCTCACAATGGCGGCCTTTTGCGCGCTCGCGGTCGGACGCGGTTTGCTTGCGTTCGCGACCGGCCCGCGGCAGAGAGCATTCGTATGTCACACCGCCGTGCAGTCGCCCTGATGGTGCTGGTCACCCTGCTTTGGAGCATCGCCGGCGTCGTCGCGCGACACCTCGACAGCGCCGGCAGCTTCGAGGTCACCTTCTGGCGCAGCGCCTTCAATGCGCTGGCGCTGGGCCTGCTGCTGACCGGCATGCGCGGGCCCGGGCTGTGGTCCGGCCTGCTGCGCGCCGGCTGGCCGGTGTGGTTCTCGGGCGTCTGCTGGGCGGTGATGTTTACCGCCTTCATGCTCGCCATCACCCTGACCACGGTGGCCAACGTGCTGGTGACCATGGCCATCGGGCCATTGATCACCGCCCTGTTCAGCCGCCTGTTTCTGCGTCACCGGCTGCCGGCCCGCACCTGGCTGGCGATCGCGGTCGGCGGCGTGGGCATTGCCTGGATGTTCGGGCAGGAGGCGAAGAGTGGCGTGTCGCTGGCCGGCACGCTGGTCGCGCTGGCCGTGCCGCTGGCCGCGGCGCTCAACTTCACGACGCTGCAACACGTCGGGCACGGCGCCGCCGCGCCGGGCGAACGCCAAGACATGTTGCCGGCGGTGCTGATCGGTGCCGCGCTGTCCGCCGCCTGCACCCTGCCGATGGCCTACCCCTGGCAGGCCTCGATGCACGACATCGGCCTGCTGGCCTTGCTGGGTGGCGTGCAACTGGCGCTTCCCTGCCTGCTGGTGGTGCGCCTGTCGCGCGAACTGGCGGCCCCGGAGATTGCCCTGCTCGGTCTGCTGGAAGTGGTCTTCGGCGTCACCTGGGCCTGGCTCGGGGCCGGCGAACGGCCGGGGGCAAGCACGCTCGGTGGCGGCGCGCTGGTCCTCGGGGCGCTGATCGTGAACGAGGCCCTGGCCTTGCTGCGTCCCGGCGGGGGCAAGGCACCGGCGGCGCGCGTCGCTTCCTGATGGCGCTGGCCGGTGGGTGGTCTTCAAGTGCCGGCGTATGCCGGCCCGGCGATTAGCGGCTAGACTGCCGGTTGCCGCTTACGGATCCTCGCCATGCCCCCTGCCGCAGCATCGCCGCCCGCCAGACACGATCTCGAAGCGATCTCGCTGATCGGTTTCGTGCATGGCGTGTCACATTTCTTCCACCTCCTGCTACCGCCGCTGTTTCCCTGGCTGATGAAGGATTTCGGGCTGAGCTTCACCGGCATCGGGGCGACGATGACGATCTTTTTCGTGGTCTCGGGATGCGGTCAGGCGCTGGCCGGATTCCTGGTCGACCGGTTCGGCGCGGCGCAGGTGCTCGGCGCGGGCATCGGCTGTTTTCTGCTGGCGGCACTGCTGCTCTCGGTGGTCGACGACTATACCGGGCTGACGCTGGTGGCGGCGCTGGCCGGGCTCGGCAACAGCGTCTTCCACCCTGCTGATTTCACGGTGCTCAACCGACAGGTCTCGCCGCCCCGGCTGGGGCACGCCTTTTCGATCCACGGCCTGTCGGGCAACCTCGGCTGGGCGCTGGCGCCGGTGTTCATGACCGGCATCGCTGCCACCCTCGGCTGGCGGAGCGCCGCGCTCGCCGCCGCGCTGCTGGCGGCGCTGGCGCTGCTGTTGCTGTTCTGGTGCCGGCGCCGCCTGGCCGATCCGCCGGGCAGCGATCAGAGCGACCCGGCCGTTGAGCCGGGCCAGGCCGGGACGGCGAACTCGCCGTTCGCCTTCCTGCATTCGGGCGCGGTGTGGATGTGCTTTGCCTTCTTCCTGCTGATCACCACCGCTTTCGGTGCGATCCAGAATTTCGCCACGCCGATCCTGCAGCAACTGCACGGTCTGTCGCTGGCCGCCGGAGCGTCCGCCCTTTCGGCGTATCTGGTGGGTGGCGCCGCCGGCATCCTCAGTGGCGGCTTTCTGGCGCAAAGGGGGCGGCACGAACGGCTGATTGCCGCCGCGCTCGGCACCGCGGCGCTGCTGGTCGTCGCCCTGGCCACCCTGCCGCTGCCGCAATGGGCGGTGCTGCCGCTGATGACCGGCATCGGTTACTGCACGGGCATCGCCGGACCTTCGCGGGATCTCCTGGTGCGACGCGCCGCCACCTCCCGATTCGGACAGGCGGCCTACGGGCGGGTCTACGGCTTCGTCTATTCCGGCCTCGACGCCGGGCTGGCGCTGGCGCCGATCGCCTTCGGCGCGTTCATGGACGGCGGCCGCTTCGCAGCGGTGCTGATCGGTATCGCCGTATTGCAGGGTCTGGCGATCCTGACCGCCTGGCGGGTCGGTGGCGCCGCGCTGCCGGCAGACGCCTGACACCCACCGGCCGCGCGAAACCCGCGCGCGTTTGCGCTGGGTCAACACGCTGGCGGCGGCGCCGGTAGAGAATTTCATCGACCCGGCACGATCGATGCTGCCGCGGTGGCGGCGGCTGGCCCTGGCAGCGCACATGCGCTGCCCTGGACTCCGCCGGTGAATGGCGCTCCCCCTGCTCAACCCGCGAACGAGGTTTGATCATCATGTTGCTGACCCTGGAACTCCTGCTTATTCTGACCTGCCTGTTTTATGGCGCACGCAAGGGAGGCGTGGCGCTCGGGCTGCTGGGTGGTGTTGGCGTGGTCATGCTGGTCTTCGTGTTCCACGTGCCGCCCGGCAAGCCACCAGTCGATGTGATGCTGACCATCGTCGCGGTGGTGGCCGCGTCGGCAACGCTGCAGTCCTCGGGGGGTCTGGAAGTGCTGCTGCTGCTGGCCGAGAAGGTGCTGCGGCGCAACCCCAAATACGTGTCGATCCTGGCGCCCTTCGTCACCACCTTTCTGACCATGCTCTGCGGCACCGGGCACGTGGTATATACGATGCTGCCGATCATCTACGACATCGCGATCAAGAACGGCATACGTCCGGAACGACCGATGGCGGGTTCGTCGATCGGCGCGCAGATGGGCATCATCGCCAGCCCGGTTTCGGTCGCCGTGGTCTCGCTGGCCGCCTTCCTGGCCAAGGCTCCGGCCGGTACGCAGATCATCGACTTTGTGACGCTGCTGTCGGTGACCATTCCGTCGACCCTCGCCGGCGTGCTGATGATCGGCATCTTCAGCTGGTTCCGCGGCAAGGATCTCGACCAGGACGAAGACTTCCAGAAATTCATCGCCGATCCTGAAAACCGCAAGTTTGTCTATGGGGAGACGGCGACGCTGCTGGACAAGAAACTCGAAGCCAGTCAATGGACAGCGATGTGGATTTTCGTCGGAGCGATCGCCGTCGTGGCCATCCTCGGTGCGTTCGAAGGCTTGCGCCCACAGTTCGGCGGCAAGCCGGTGTCGATGGTGCTGACCATCCAGATGTTCATGATGATGGCCGGCGCCCTGATCATCATCTTCACCCGTACCAACCCCGCGGCGATCGGCAAGACCGAAGTCTTCCGCGCGGGCATGATCGCCGTCGTGGCGGTCTTCGGCGTGGCCTGGATGGCCGATTCGGTGTTCGATGCCAACCTGCCGGTGATCCGGGATGGCCTCGCCGATCTGGTCAAGACGCAGCCCTGGACCTACGCGGTGGCGCTGCTGATCGTTTCCAAGTTCGTCAATTCGCAAGCCGCCGCGATCAGCGCGATGGTACCGGTGGCATTGTCGATCGGCGTCGCCCCCGGATACGTCGTGGCCTTCGCCGCCGCCTGCTATGGCTACTACATCCTGCCGACCTATCCGAGCGACCTGGCGACCATCCAGTTCGACCGCTCAGGCACCACGCACATCGGCAAGTACCTGATCAACCACAGCTTCATCGTGCCGGGATTGATCGGCGTGAGCACCTCGTGTGTCATCGGCTACCTCATGGCGAGCGCACGCGGGCTGCTGTAGACCTCCTGCAACGGCACTGAAACTCCGGACGCCAGGCACGCGCAAACGGCGCGCCGGGCGTCCCGGCCTGCCGGCGACGATTCCTTCGGCCGCGCTCAGGCCAGACCGGCGGCTTCGAGGGCGGGTGTCCAGCATGCTCCGAGGCGGTTGAAGCCGGCGACCGTCGGATGCAGTTCGTTGGCCCAATCGTCGCGCCCCAGCGTGTTGCGCCCGTCAACGAGATGCAGGGTGGGCGCCTGCGCGCAGGTTTCTTCGAGCACCGCGCGAAAGCGGTCGATGAGTTCATTGACCACTTGCTGGTGCAGACTGCGCGCCACCTGGCACTGGTCCAGCGGGTACTGCAGCCACTGCCCCAGGCCGAAGAAGCCCTTGCCGTTCGGACAGGCGTAGTCGTAGCCGTGGATGAAGACCGGCGTTCCGGGGATCTTTTTCTCGACGAGATCGACCACGCTCAGCAAGGCCTGGCTGACGGTGTGGAAGAGTTCCTCCGGTTGGCCGCCGCGCAGACAGGCCACTGGCGAGCTGGCGGCGGAACAGTCGGGGAGCAGCAGTGCGGGGAGGTCCTCCTTGCCGGCCAGGTCATTGCCCCCGCCGGAGAGGAAGACCGCTTTCAGGGTCCTCCCATAACCCGTTTTGGAGTCGAGATCGCGTTCGATCTGCGCCCGTACCGGACCGGCGGCATACTCGATCGCCTCGGCGCCGTTGTGGCCGCGCACCAGCATGACGTGGCTGTGCTGGCGATTCAGTATGCGGTGCAGCGGAATCGCAAGATTGTTCTCGGGATACCAGAACCAGGAATCGCCGATGGCCAGAATGCTCGGGAATACGCCGTTCCTTGCCAGCAGGGTTTCATCCCATACGGGGCCGTTGATCATGTCGCCTCCTCCAATCCGTTGATGAACGTGATGCGCCGCGGGCAGATGACCCACCGCGGGCACATCTTTCCACATTGCCCATGCGATCCGCAATGGGCAGGCCTTCTCGCCTGATAGTCCTGCCCACTGCCGAAAATGACTGGGGAACGGCGGTGGCTGCAACGGCAAGCGCAAACACCTGCCCCACGTCTCTGAAGGCTGTGGAATAATTCGCAGCGACGCAATGACCTTGCGCTCTCAGCAAGGAAGGGGAAGCCATGTACAAACACTGTGCAATAGCGATCATCACCGCGTACGGGTGAGTGTCGGCGTCAGGCATCCACGCCGCCGACTGGTCGTGGGATTCGACAACCAACAGGATGCATACGCCAGGGAGGAAAAATTGACCATGACCGCACGCCACTCCGCTTGCAGCAAACACCTTGCCGCCGCCGCTCTGGGCGTGCTCTGCCTGACGGCGGCGGCACCAGCCTGCGCCGAGGCGGACAGTCCGCAGGTGAATATGTTCGACGGACAGTGGCACTTCAGCCTCACCCCTTACCTCTGGCTGCCGACCATCTACACCTCGGCGTCGTTTGCCGGACCGCTGGGCATCGCTCCGGGCGTCGATGCCGACATGCACACCACTCCCGGCACCTACCTCCATCATCTCTCGTTCGCCTTCTTCCTTGGCGGCGAGGCGCGCAAAGGCGAGTGGTCACTGTTCACCGACTATATATACCTCAAGTTCAAGGACCAGAACGCCAGCGTCAGGACCGTCACCGGACCGGCAGGACTGGTCACGCGCGTTGTCGATCGGGGCAGCACGATGGATCTGAAATCGAACGTGTGGACCCTCGCCGGCGGCTACACCGCCTGGCGCCGGGGCAACTCACACCTCGATATCCTGGTGGGTACCCGTTACCTGTCGATGGACTCCACCCTCGACTGGGACGTCAGCGGCGCTGCCGGGCTGGTGCCGGGACGGCAGCGCAGTCTTTCGAGCAACGTGGACAAGTGGGACGCCATTGTCGGCCTGAAGGGACAACTCAACCTCAGCGACGACGGCAAGTGGTTCATGCCCTACTACCTCGACGTCGGCTCCGGTTCACGGAACACCACCTGGCAGGCCTTGCTCGGTGCCGGCTACCGCTACGGCTGGGGTGACGTGACGCTGGTGCTGCGCAACCTCTCGTACGACTTCAGCGGCCACCATAACGACAACATCGACACGCGCTTCACCGGCCTCGGGCTCGGCGCGACCTTCGTGTTCTAAAGCTCTTACGATCTGCAGCATCACCAGGGAGGCACTGATGCAAACAACACCACGTCGATGGGCTTTTCTCGCCCTGCTGGCCCTGTCCATGGTCAGCGGCGGCGCCAGTCTCGCCCAGCCAGCCGCCAGCGCGCCGGGTTCGCCAAGCGCCACGATCACGATCAGTGGCGAGCAGTTGCCGCCACCGCCACCGAAGTTCGGTGGCAGGATCGAGCGTAATGCCGCGCAGTCCAAGCCCTACTGGCCGGCACGCGTCGAGCCGCCCAAGGGGGCACCGAACGTGCTGCTGATCATCACCGACGATACCGGCTACGGCACGCCGAGCACCTTTGGCGGCGTCGTGCCGACACCGGCGCTCGACCGCGTGGCGGCGAATGGCCTGCGTTACACCAACTTCAACTCGACGGCCCTGTGTTCGCCGACGCGCGCCGCGCTGCTCACCGGCCGCAACCATCACTCGGCCGGCTTCGGCGTGATCTCCGAGCAGTCCAGCGGCTATCCCGGCTACAACAGCATCATCGAGCGCGACAAGGCGACGATCGGCCGCATTCTGAAGGACAACGGCTACCGCACCTCGTGGTTCGGCAAGGACCACAACGTGCCGGCGTTCCAGGCCAGCCAGGATGGCCCGTTCGACCAGTGGCCAACCGGCATGGGCTTCGAGTACTTCTACGGCTTCATCGGCGGCGATGCCAACCAGTGGCAGCCGAACCTGTTCCGCAACACCACGCAGATCTATCCCTTCATCGGCAAGCCGGGATGGAATCTCACCACCGCCATGGCCGACGATGCGATCGCCTACATGAACCGGATCAACGCGCTCGCGCCGGATCAGCCGTTCTTCATCAAGTACGCGCCGGGCGGCGTGCATGCGCCGCATCACCCGACGCCCGAGTGGATCGAGAAGATCAGCAAGCTGAAGCTCTTCGACAAGGGCTGGAATGCGCTGCGTGAGCAGATCTTCGAGAACCAGAAGAAGCTTGGCGTGATTCCGGCCAACGCCAGGCTGACCCCCTGGCCGAAGGACCTGCTCAAGGAGTGGGACACGCTGAGCGCTGACGAGAAGAAGATGTTCATCCGTCAGGTGGATGTCTTCGCCGCCTACGTGGCGTATACCGACCACGAGATCGGCCGCGTCATCCAGGCCGTCGAGGATCTGGGCAAGCTCGACAACACCCTGGTGATCTACATCAGCGGCGACAACGGCGGCAGCGCCGAGGGTACGCTGGTCGGCACGCCCAACGAGGTGGCGATGTTCAACGGCGTGGTCGTTCCGGTCGAAGACCAGCTCAAGTACTTCTACGACGTCTGGGGCTCCGAGAAGACCTACAACCACATGGCCGTGCCCTGGTCGTGGGCCTTCGACACGCCGTTCTCCTGGACCAAGCAGGTCGCCTCGCACTTCGGTGGCGTGCGCCAGGGTATGGCGATCATGTGGCCGAAGGTGATCACCGACAAGGGCGGCATTCGTCACCAGTTCCACCACGTGATCGACATCGTGCCGACCATCCTCGAAGCGGCGAAGATCAGGCAGCCGAAAGTGGTTGATGGCATCAGGCAGAGCCCGATCGAAGGCGTGAGCATGCTGTACACCTTCGACAAGGCCAATGAAAACGCGCCATCGACGCACAGGACGCAGTACTTCGAGATGATGGGCGACCATGCCATCTACCATGACGGCTGGATCGCGAGTAGCAAGGTCATGCGGCCACCGTGGGTCACGATGGCGCCGACCAGTCAGGATCCGGCCGGCTACCCGTGGGAACTGTACGAGCTCGACAAGGACTGGACGCAGTCCGAGGATGTCGCCGCGAAGTACCCGCAGAAGGTGAAGGAGATGGAGAAGATTTTCTGGGCCGAGGCGAAGAAGTATCAGGTCTTGCCGCTCGACTCGTCGGTGGCCACCCGTCTGGTGACACCGCGCCCGAGCCTCTCCGCCGGTCGCAACGTGTTCACCTGGACGGCTCCGCTGACCGGCACGCCGAACGGCGACGCCCCGAGCATCCTCAACGCCTCGTACAACTTCAAGGCGGAAGTCGAGATTCCGCAGGGTCTGGCGCAGGGTATGCTGATCACCCAGGGTGGCCGCTTCGGTGGCTACGGCTTCTATGTGCTCAAGGGAAAGCCGGTGTTCACCTGGAACCTGGTCGACATGAAGCGAGTCAAGTGGGAGGGTAGCGAAGTCCTGACGCCCGGCAAGCACACCCTGGAGTTCGACTTCAAGTACGATGGGCTGGGCATGGGCACGCTGGCTTTCAACAACCTCTCCGGCATCGGTCGTGGCGGTACCGGCGTGCTCAAGGTGGACGGCAATGTGGTCGCCGAGCAGAAGATGGAACGTACGCTGCCACTGATCCTGCAGTGGGACGAGGCCCTCGACATCGGCTCGGACACCCTGACCGGCGTGAACGACCAGGACTACCTGCCGCCGTTCGCTTTCAACGGCAAGCTCAACAGGATTACGCTGAGCATTGACCGGCCAAAGCTGACGCCTGCCGACGAGAAGAGGCTGCTGGCCGCGCAGCGCAACAACAAGGCCAGCGAGTAGCATCACCAGATCGGGCAGCCCTGGCGCGGGCTGCCCTCGTAACCCAGTGGAGGAGTCAAGCATGAGCAAGAATCTCTGGCGGTTTGCCGCCGTGCCGGCAGTGTTTTTTGCCGGCGTCAGTCTGGCGCAGTTCCCGGTTCTCGACATGGTCGCCAACAAGGTGATCGAGAAGTATCAGAACTCGAGTTGTGAGCAATTGTGGGCACAGAAGGGGCAGCCGAAGTCGCCACGTGAACAGGAAATGATCCAGATGCTGCGCAACGACCCCGCGATGCGCAACGAATTCATCAACCGAGTGGCTGCGCCGATGGCCAACAAAATGTTCGAATGCGGCATGATTCCGTAAACTGCTCACCGGCGGCACTTCGCTTCGTTCAACCATGAGGAGAAACTTGATGATTCAGAACAAATCCGCCAGGCGCGCAGCGCTGCTCGCTCTGAGCCTGCTGCTGGCCGGGAGCGTCGGCGCGCAGCAGGCCCAGGCTGCGACGAAAGCCGTGAAGCCTGCCAGGGCGTCGAGCCGGGTCGGCGCGCCGGCCCCCAGACCGGTGCTCGAAAGTCGCGCCATCGACCTCCTGAAAGGCATGAGCGCGCGCCTGGCGGCGGCACGCTCGATGGCGTTCACCGCAACCGTGATGTACGAAGCGCCGAGCCTGCTGGGCCCTGCCCTTGCCTACACGACAAGCTCCGAGGTTCTGATGCAGCGGCCGGACAAGCTGCGTGTGCTGACCCGCGGCGACGGCCCGGCGTCCGAGTTCTACTACGACGGCAAGACGATGACCGCCTTTGCGCCGGCGGAAAATCTGGTCGCCGTTGCCGCCGCCCCGGCGACGGTCGACGCCACGCTCAAGGCGGCCTTCGAGAGTGCAGCGATCTACTTTCCGTTCTCCGACGTGCTCCTGGCCGACCCCTACAAGAACATCGCCGAGGGCCTGACCAACGCCTTTTACATCGGGCAGTCAAAAGTGGTCGGCGGTACCGTGACCAACATGCTGGTGTTCGTCAACGACTACGTCTTCGTGCAGATCTGGATTGGCGCAGAAGACCAGTTACCGCGCATGCTGCGGGCGGTGTTTCGCGATGATCCGCTACGGCTGCGTCACCAGTTGGAGCTTTCCAACTGGCAACTCGACCAGGCGGTGGCTGCCGATGCCTTCGCGTCGAGCAAGACTGCCGGCGCGGCGGCGATCGCTTTTGCCCATCCGGCAGCGCCCGGGTTCACGCCTCCGGCACGCGGCAAGCCGGTCGCCGCGCCAACCACCAAGAACCAGTGAGGAGCCACAGATGAACAGGATCGTAATTGCCCTTGCGGGCGTGATCAGCGCCACGCTGGTGACCGGTGAGGCCGCCGCCTGGGGCAGCGCCAACCGTTTTGGCGGCAGTACCGAGCACGTCGCCGGAGTAGGTACCGAGCACACCAACGCCTGGGGCGGCAGCTCGGAACACGCCTACGGCGGCGGCAGCGAGCACACCAACATGTATGGCGGCAGCACCGCCGGCCGGTACGGTGAAGGGGCCGAGCATACCAACGTCTACGGCGGCACCACCGCCGCCAGGTACGGCGAGGGGGCGGTGCACACCACCAGCTACGGCGCCACCGCCTACCGTCCACCGGTTCCTCCGCCCGCTTACCCGTACCACCCGCCGGTGGCAGTGCCCTACTACGCGGCCGCGGGCTGCGCCGGCTGCGCCGCCGCAGCCGGGGCGGTCGTCGGCGTCGCCGCCGGCGCAGCCGTCGCTTCGGCGAACACCGCCGCCGCGACCAGCAGCGCCTACTCCTCGGGTTATGCCGCGGGCAGTGCCAACACCGCTGCGGCCTATGCGATGGGGGTCAACTACGCCGCCCTGCCGGCAGGCGCGATGGCCGTTCAGAAGTACGGCAACACCTACTATCTGGTCGGGAACACCTGGTTCCAGCCAGCCTACGGCGCCAATGGCGTCTATTACCGGGTGGTCCCGACGCCGTAGAAGGCGGCGCCGGCGCCAGGGCCGGAACCAACGCCAACAGGTGCGCGACGTGGCGGCAGTGAACGCGCCGCCACGCTGCAGTTCGCATGCCCGGCAGCGGTCACCATGGCCGCTGCTTTCGCCGGATGACCATCAAAGCACGTAAAACAGGATCGCCAGATAGTGCGAGGCACTGCCCCCCAGGACGAACAGGTGCCAAACACCGTGCGCGTGTCGCAGGCGCGTGTCGAGAGCATAGAAGATGATCCCCGTGGTGTACAGCACGCCGCCCACCGCAAGCCAGGCGAAACCCGCCGTCCCCAGGGCCTGCAGCAAGGGAACCAGCGCCACCACCACCGCCCAGCCCATGACCACATAGATCACCACCGACAGAATCCGCGCCTCGCTGCGCAGCCACAGTTCCTGCAGACCGCCGACCACGGCGAGCCCCCACACCACCGCGAGCAGCGACCAGCCCCAGGGTCCGCGCAGGGTGACCAGACAGAATGGCGTATAACTGCCGGCGATCAGCAGGTAGATACTCTGGTGGTCCAGCTTGCGCAGGATGTCCTTGGCACGCCCGCGAAAGCTGTGGTAAAGCGTGGAAAAGCAGTACAGAAGGACCAGCGTGGCCCCGTAGATCGAGACGCTCACCACCTTCCAGGGGTCGCCGTCGCGTGCCGCAAGCACTACCAGCACGGCCGATCCGGCCACTGCCAGGACGGCGCCGACGAGATGCGTCCAGGCGTTGAGTTTTTCCCCGTAGTACATCCTGACCCATCGTAACGCGGTGAACAGGCCGGCCCGACCCAGGCCGGCCAGCAATTGCGGGAGACAACCGGATCATTGTCGGGGAATCCGTGCTGCGCGGTCAATCACCGACTCTCCAGGTTTTCGCCCGCGAAGGACATAAGTCACGAACTCCGGTACATTCGAGTGCCGATGACTTGTTGAATCTGAAACACTCAGGCATCATCCGAAGACATTCAACAATCAGTCAGCGCGGCGCCTACCATGCGAAACAACCAGCCCGTAACCGCAGTCGAGACGGTCATTCCCGAAGGCGAGTTCATCTACTCGCGGACCAACCTCCAGGGTACCATCGAGGAAGCCAACGATGCTTTCGCGAACATCAGCGCGTACACCCGCGCCGAGATGATCGGACAACCACACAATATGGTCCGCCACCCGGACATGCCGGAAGCGGCCTTCGCCGATCTGTGGGCCGACCTCAAGGCCGGTCGCCCCTGGCGCGGCCTGGTCAAGAACCGCCGCAAGGACGGGGGCTATTACTGGGTCGTCGCCAACGCCTCGCCGGTACGCGAAAACGGCCAGATCGTCGGCTACCAGTCAGTGCGGGCGCGCCCCACCCGGCCGGAAATCGCGGCCGCCGATGCGGCCTATCGACGGATCAAGGAAGGCGACCAATCCTTGCGCGTCGAGCATGGTCGGGTGGTCCGCGTGCTGCCTCGCGTCGTGGACTGGT
The DNA here is from genome assembly GCA_029780075.1 of Pseudomonadota bacterium. Lineage (GTDB taxonomy): Bacteria > Pseudomonadota > Gammaproteobacteria > Burkholderiales > Rhodocyclaceae > Accumulibacter. The sequence continues at coordinate 6,075 of JAKOZI010000035.1, read as the reverse complement.
TCGCCAGTCTGCACACCCAAATGCTCCTCATGGGCTTGCTGGCCGTTGTCCCCGGCATGGTCGGTCTGCTCTCCAGCCTGCTCGAAGGCAGGCTGCTGAATCATGTTCACGACGTCCTCGCGGTGATCGCCGCGCTGTATGCCCTGTACTTCCTGTTCTGGGTGACACCACGCGTATCTCGCGATCTCCAGGCCACGGCCGACCACCTCGAAACCGTCCTTTGCACCGGCGATCTCAAGACGCGCCTGGACATCAACCGGCGCGACATCATCGGACGCGTCGCCCGCCTGGCCGACAATTTCATCGCCTCGGTACAGGCCACCGTACAAGGCATGGCGGATACCGCCAAGCAGGTGGACGACGCCAACAACCATGTGCGTGCCGGCGTGCACAACGTCAACCAGTCGGCGGTCGTGCAAAGCGACGCCACCTCGGCGTCGGCAGCGGCTGTCGAACAGGTCACGGTATCGATCGGCGAAGTGGCGGCGCATGCCGCCAGTACCGAAGCCGCGGCTCACAAGGCGGGTGACGTGGCACAGGCCGGCGAAGAGCTTTCGCTGCGGGCGAGCAATACCATCCTCTCGCTGGCCGGAACGGTGAAGGCCTCGGCACAGCAGGTCGAATCGCTGGGGCAGCGCTCCGAGGAGATCAGCCGCATCGTGGCGGTGATCAAGGAGGTCGCGGACCAGACCAACCTGCTGGCCCTCAACGCCGCCATCGAAGCCGCACGCGCGGGTGAGGCCGGACGAGGGTTTTCCGTGGTCGCCGATGAGGTGCGCAAACTCGCGGAGCGCACCGGCAAGGCAACGCAGGAAATCAGCACCATGATCAGCAGCATCCAGGCCGAAACCAAGCAGGCGGTCGAGGGCATGCGCAGTGGCGCGCACGAGGTCGAGGAGAGCGTTCGTCTGGTGCAGGAAGCCCGCGAAGCGCTGCGCGGCATCAACGAGCAAATGCGCACGACGGTGAGCATGGTCAGTGAAATCACGCACTCCTCCAATGAGCAGCAATCGGCAATGACCGAACTGGCCCAGAACGTCGAGCGCGTCGCCTCGATGACCGAACAGAACGTGTCGGTGACCCGCGAGACCGAGGCGATGGTCGACGTGCTGACGGCGACCGTCACCCGCATGCGCAAGGCGGTGGGGCAGTACCGCGTTTGACCACCGATCCGGCATCGCCGCCGGATCTCGCGCAGCTGTTTTCCGCGGCGGCAAGACAGCGCGATCTTGCCGAGTTGCAATGCACGGTTGGCGCGGAGTTCGGCCTTACCTTCACCGAGATGGACCTGAATGACCCGCGCAGCGTCGCCGCGTTGACCGCGCGCTTCGCCCGCGCACGGGTCAACGGCAGCCCCTCGAACGGCAGGCGTTTCGCACGCGGCGTGTCCAGGAACAGCATGCTCGTTGGCCAGGACATGGCGCCGGCAGCGGCTCTGGCGGCCACCGGGATAAACCCGGATACCGGCGAGAAGGAGCGCTTTGCGCTCATCGCCTTCAATGCCAAGAACAACCACGTGCTGCAGGGTGCCTTCGGCGACCTGCGACGGCTCTTCGGCGCGGCCGAACCCAGACAGACCGAGCGCATGACGCTGCTCCACGAAGCCGGGCATGTGGTCGTGCAGCACGCCGAGCAAGCTGGCGCCGAGGCCTGGGGCGACGCGGTCGCCGCGCTCGACGAGGCTGCCGGCCAGGCCGGCGACGCCATTCGCCAATGGGCCGCAAGTGACCAGGGCGCTGTCGCCTACCCTGAAATTCGCCGGCTAATGCTCCGCGCCGCCGACCAGCTCGATGCACTGCAGGCGCGCGTACGCGCTGGTGAGGACGGCCTCTGCTACGACGCCGACGCTTTCCGCAAGTGCTTCCGGGCAATCAGACGCAGCGCCGGTTATCGCAACTTCCAGGAAAACATGGGCGACGCCTTCATGGCCCTCAAGCTCAGACAGGAGGGTGTCGACGTCAGCGGGGTGGTGGGCGACGCCCGTGCCAGGGGGGATCCCGAGCACAACACGCAGCCCAGCCTGGCGGCGATCGGCGCGCTCACAGCTTCGTCCCTGGTGGGCATGAGCGTGCGGCAACTCATGGTATGCGCCGCGCAACTCGTGCAGCGCGCGCTGCGGATCGGCTAGCGGCACAGCCATCCGGCACCGGCAACTGCTGCGCGGGCAGCCAGCGGCCGCCTCCTGTCTCTGTGTGCTGTCGGACCGACGGTGCAGCGCTATGCGGACAACCAGCGCATTCGCCGAATCATCGCCGAATCATCGCCGTATCATCGCCGAATGAACTTGCAGACTTCGATCCATACCTGGTGCCTGGTAAGCCAGGCTGCGAGCAGGAAGCCCAGGGCGCCACCGACGGCCGCGATGCTGGTGCTCAGAATGATCTGTGGCGATCGCCAGCCCATCTCGGTCACGACCGCCAGGGGAACGGCGGCCGTGGCGACGGCCAGCACGAGGCTCTTGAACCAGCAACGCCACAGGGCTGCGGCCGAGAATTCCAGACGGCGCTTGGCCAGTCGCAGCCACAGGACGGCAGAGAGGGTGGCGGCAACTCCCAGCAACTGGCTGAGGATGACCAGATCCGCTGCGGCTCCGAGAAGCGTCGCAACGAGCACCAGCACGGTGCCGACAAAGGCAATCTTCAGCGTTTCGCTTGCCGCCCCGACCGCCACCAACGGCGTATAGCAGACCGACGACGGAATGCCAATGGCACAGGACAGCGCCAACCAGCGTGCCGGGTCGACGGCTTCGCCCCATTGATTGCCGTACAGGATGGCGATTGCCGGGTGGGCGAGAATGGCGATGCCGATAAAGAATGGCCACGCCAGGCCGGTGACCAGTTCCATGGCAACGATGAAGGTGCTCCCCAGGTCATGCGCTTCCCGCGACTGCTTGGCAAAATAGGGCAAGGCCACCGCATTCACCGCGTCCATGACCAGGTGCTGGAACATCGAGACCAGTCCCTGAGCGCGGCTGAAATACCCGGCCTCGACCATGCCTTGCATCTTGCCGAGAAAGAGTTCCGGGGCGCCACTGGCCAGGGTATTCATCAGCGAAGTCAGGGTCAGTTGCCCGCCAAAGGAGACCACTTCGGAAACTCCGCGCAGACTGGTCTTCCATGGCATGTTGGGACGCGCCAGTATCCAGACCGCCAGGATTCCCGAGACCGTGGTCAAGGTGTTTGCCCATGCCAGACTGACCGGCCCGTAGCCAATCCAGGCGAATCCGATCGCCGTGCCGGCATGTACCACCGACCCGGTGAAACGTAGGGCGGCAATCGTCCCGAAGCGCATTTCCCGGGTCAGCCAAGCATAGGGAAAAGCCAGGAATGGCGTGATCGCGAAATTCAGCGCCAGCACCGCCATGATCTCCAGCATTCTGGGCTCATTGTAGAAACCGGCCGTGGGCACGGCGGCGGCAAGGACGAGCAAGGCCAGGGCAAGGCCCAGGCCCAGTTGCACGCTCCAGGTCGCGCGAATGCGCTGTTCGGTCAACTCCTTCTGCTGGACCAGATACTGCCCGGCTCCCATGTCGCGGAATGTGGCAATGAAACCCAGCAGGACCATGGTGACCGAGTAAACGCCCAGTTCGGCGGGGGACAGCAGGCGGGCGACCACCATCGCCGAAACCGTGTGCAGGATGAGGCCCGAATAACGGTCCAGAAACGATAAGGCGAGGGCTTTTCTGGTCGACACGAGAAGATTATCCGGTTAAGTGCCTGGAAACGATCAGATTCAGGTATTTTTCACTAGCACTCGTCCATGTGAAGCTCGTTGTTACTACATCCCTAAGGGCCTCGCCTATTTTTTTTGCCCCCACCGGGTTTTCGAGAACCGACCGAATTGAGTTTGCTAGATGGGTCGGGGTATCTGGAGGCACGAGCCATCCAGTGTTTCCTTCTTTTAGAATTTCAGGTATTCCTCCAACCGCTGATGCGATAACGGGCAAACCAAAAGCCCCTGCCTCCAAGATAACAATTGGAAATGCCTCTCGTCTAGACGGAAGGACAAATAACGTGGCAAGTTTGAAGAAATCTGGAATTCTATCGTGTGGCATATCTTGGTGAAATGTCACGCGCTCTTGGATTCCTTCATTAGCGCACAAATTTATTAAGCGATGGAGTGCCTTACCTGAGGCTCCTATCAACACAAGATCAACATCAGTGTAGTCTTTAGAAAGTAATGCGAATGCCTTAATAAGTACGTCCTGGCCTTTGACATCGTCAAACTTACCGATGTTGAGAATCACACGTCGGTCACGGGGAAGTGACATGCTCTTGCCAGCCTTTGTAGTGAAGCCTTCTGAATCAATGCCGTTATGTATTATTGCAGGTGAAATTTCTACGGCAAAAACCTCACGTATTTTTTGTCCAAGATCCCGCGAGCATGCGACAACCCTATCAACTCTCAAAAGAAAACTCCGCCACTCTGCTTTTATTTGGCTATTGCTTTCCTTGTGGCTATTAACGTCTGTGCCGTGGAATGAAATTATTAATCTTGGGCGAAATGGAATATTTTTTACGGCCCGTTCTATAGAAAAAACCGAAGCACTGGGATAGTGCGAATTGATCACACCTACATTATTGTCAATGCAAAACCTTTGAAAACTCGAGCGGAATCTGTTTTCCCACAACCAGTAGCTTATTTTCTCCTTAAGGCTCATGTTTGGTTGCCAAGGACGCACGCGCCAACGAACGGTTCTCAAACCATGACTTTCCCCAAAAATTGGTTCAGTAGCGGCCCAGTCGCAAATCAGAACTAAAGGGTCAAATAAGCCACTTTTTTGAAGTACCCTAGCAAGATTTATAACGACTTGATTAACTCCACCTGCATGTTCAAGTGCCCATGGCAATACGAATAAGTAAGTAGGCACTGAAAAGTTCATACGTTGTTAATCCCATAGCGTTATATAAAACTCGCAGCCGAGTTGCCTCACTCATAAACTGAAGGCAGAAGGAACAACTGGAGTTTACTGCTTAAAATCGCGAAGAAAAAAGTTGGTCTCACCCTTGGGTGACGGCATTCTGGAAAAGATCCTAAGGCTCAAGCCATGATGACATCCAAGTGGCGAGGCCCTGCCGACGGTACAATCTGAGATTATTTACCAAAATCCCGAAAACAAAATATCGTTTCACCTGATATCAGATAGTCAAACGGATGTTGGCTAATACATGAAAAAAACGGCCTGGTTGTTCCCTGCCAAGGCATTTGCCAATCGTCCAATTCGAGCATAATAAGATTTGTATCGCACACCCATGCAGTATTGCTCATAAATAAATTCCTCTGGGCACCCTCGATATCTATCTTAACAACAAATGGCGCACTAACTTCGGCAAGTGCGCAAATTTCGCCAATCGTGTAAGTACGGAAACCGTCTTCATTGGTATTTTCAGCAATCGGCGCAACCCGAAACGCAGCAGATCCCGATTCTGGGTTAACAATTTTAAGGTTATCACTTTTATTCCAGACCCCCCCTCTCAAAGCGACGACTCGATCAGCCACAGCGATAGTGTTCAATTTTAACATTTCAAAATTTTCTTCATTCGGCTCGACAGAATATATTTTAGACTTTGGAAACAATGTTGCAAAATATAATGCTGATAACCCAATATTCCCCCCACAATCAATGATAATTGGAACATTGCCATTGTCCAAGGCTTCTTGATAGGCAGAGATCAACCGATTGCTTTGCGGAAACGCAGAAACACTATATTGACGCTGTACAATACATTGCCAAAATGTGGCATGATCGCTGACTGTTTCTCTCAATAAAATTGGCATTTTATAGCCGGGCACATTATATCGTTTAATTTTTTTCGATTTCTGTGGGACAGATCGCTCCACTAAAAAAAGCAACCGTAGACCGTGCAATATACCGAACTCTCTCAAGAAACACAATTTATCTCCATGATTGATTGAATGATTCCAGGCGGGTTGACGGATAGGGGAACCAGTTGCATGCCGAGTTTTTCGGCACGCTTGGTGAGGTGATGCATGACGCGTTGGCGATAGCGTTCTTCGTAGTAGTCCTGCCCTTTGTCCGTGTATTCCGTGCCCTTGGTGAGCAGGGTGTAGATC
>JAKOZI010000002.1 GCA_029780075.1 Pseudomonadota bacterium | reverse complement strand
ACCCTGTCGGTTCAACTCGTCGGACTCTATCTGGTGTTCGCAACCTTGATCGTGCCACCGCTGGCGACACGCCGGATGGCGCACAGGCGCCTGCCGGCAGCGTGGCTGCTGGGCGTCACCGCTTATGCGACAGGTCTGGTGCTATCGACTGCGCTCGACCTGCCGACCGGGCCGGTCATCGTCTGGGTCCTGGTCGCCCTGGCGTTACTCTGGTACGCGGCTACCGCCAGGCGGACCGTGATGGACGATGGGCAGGGCTAGGCGATCGCTGCTACGCTTGCGTCAACGGCGCCGATCATCACCAACCAGACGCTTTGGTCTTCTAGCAACCCTGATGTATCTGACCATTCATTGTCGACCATCTGATGTATTGCGCATAACTCCAACACAAGGATCTCCCATGCTCACTCGCACACTTCTTGCTCTTGCCGCCGCCTTGACCATCGTCAATCCCGTCGCGCACGCTGAAAAAGCCCATGTTCACGGGGCTGCCGAACTCAACGTCGGCGTCGAGAATGATACGTTGCGCATTACGCTCGAATCACCACTGGACAGTCTTCTGGGTTTCGAGCGGGCGCCCAAAGGCGACAAGGAACTGGACAAGGTACGCCGCATGGCGAATCAGTTACGTCAGGCTGACAAGCTGTTTCTACCCACTCCAGGCGCTGGCTGCCGGCTCGTGAATGTCAAGCTGGAGTCGGCGGTCATCGACCCCGCAGTACTCGGCGAAGCCCCTGTCGTCAGGACTGCAGCGAACGCCGCGCAGGGTGACGATCGAGCGAGGACGGGCCAAGAGCACGCCGACCTGGATGCCGAATTCACCTTCCATTGCGCCCAGCCTGCTGCACTGCGGGGCCTGGAGGTGAAACTGTTCGACGCTTTCCCCGGTTACCGGCAAATCCGCGCGCAAGTAGTGACCGCCAAGCGACAGTCTGCGGCCAGACTCTCGCCCAAGGCCAACACATTGAACTGGTAACCCGATCATGAAAAGCGAAACGGTCGTCGCCATCACGGATCTGGTCTTCAGCTGGCCTCGCCAGAGCGCTGTTTGCCTGGATCTGCCCGAGTTACGCCTGCGCCGCGGCGAGCACGCCTTCCTGCATGGACCGAGCGGCTGCGGCAAGAGCACCTTGCTGAGCCTGATCGGTGGCGTGCTGGTGCCCGGGAGCGGAAGCATCGAACTCCTGGGAGAGGTTCTGGGGCGCCTGCGGTCGACGCAGCGCGATCGGCTGCGGGCCGACCACATCGGTTTCGTCTTCCAGCAATTCAATCTTGTTCCCTATCTGCCGGTTATCGACAACGTTCTGCTACCCTGTCGTTTCTCCGCGCGGCGACGTGAGCGGGCACAAGCCGGTGGCGCCTCGCTACGCGGCGAAGCGGAACGTTTGCTGGGCCATCTCGATCTGGCCCGCGACTTGTGGCGACGCCCGGCTACCGATCTGTCGGTCGGACAGCAACAGCGTGTGGCGGCAGCACGCGCACTGATCGGACATCCCGAACTGCTGATTGCAGACGAACCCACTTCCGCTCTCGACGCCGAGCGACAGGAAGCCTTTCTCGATTTGCTCCTGCATGAGGCGAATGCTGCCGGTTCGACAGTACTGTTCGTCAGCCACGACCGCCGCCTGGCGCACCATTTCCCTCGCGATCTGGCTTTGCCGCTGCTCAACCGTACCGTCGCCGGAGGTGTCGCATGCGCTATCTGATCGCGCTCGCGTTGCGCAGTGCCTGGAATCGGCGCTACACCCTGAGCTTCACGCTGCTCTCCATCGCCCTCGCCACGACCTTGCTGGTCGGCGTCGAGCGACTCCGCCACGATGTCCGCGAGAGTTTCTCGCAATCGGTTTCCGGCACTGATCTGGTGGTCGGTGCGCGCTCCAGCCCAGTCCAGTTGATGCTGTACGCAGTTTTCCGCATCGGCGAAGCCAGCCAGAACATGCGTTGGACGTCGGCGCAAAAGATCTCACGACATCCAGCCGTGGCCTGGAGCATTCCACTGTCGTTAGGCGACTCGCATCATGGCTTTCCGGTCCTCGGCACCTCCCTCGACTACTTCACGCACTTTCGCTATGGCGATCGGCAACACCTGCGCTTGCAGGCTGGGAAGCCTTTCGAAGGCGTCTTCGACGCGGTTCTAGGCGCCGAGGTGGCCAGGCGGCTGGGCTATCGCCTCGGACAAAAGATCGTCCTGACACATGGCAGCGGCGCGCTGGAAGGTGCCGCCCATGGCGACAAGCCTTTCTTTATCGTCGGAATACTGGCGCCCACCGGCACGCCTGTGGATCGCACCGTACACATCAGCCTGGCCGGCATGGAGGCTGTTCACCTCGATTGGCAGGGTGGCGCTCCGGTGCCGGGCTTTTCGATTCCGTCCGAACTGGTCAGGAAGTTCGATCTCACGCCCAGGACCCTTACCGCCCAACTCGTCGGACTGAAACAGCGTGGCGATGTTTTTGCCATGCAGCGGGCCATCGCGGATGATGTCGATGAACCGCTGATGGGCGTGCTGCCCGGTGTGACGCTGGATCAGATCTGGGAAGTCGTCGGGCAGGGTGAGCAGGCTCTGCTGCTGGTTTCGTGGCTGGTCGCCCTGGTTGGGCTGGGAGGCCTGGTGGCCGTGATCCTCGCCAGCCTGGATGCCCGCCGGCGCGAGTTGGCGATCCTGCGTTCCGTTGGGGCACGTCCGCGAGAACTGCTGGTGCTGCTTGCCATCGAGGGTGTTTCGGTCACCGTCGGTGGAATTCTGACTGGCCTAGCTTTGCTGGCTGCACTGCTGTTCTTTGGCACTCCCTGGATCGAAATCCATTATGGTATCGCGCTCAATGGCCTGAGTCTGAGTCGCGACGATCTGGTTTCCCTGGCAAAGCTGCTGGGCTGGATCCTGCTCGCCGGTAGTGTGGCAAGCCTGCTGCCGGGTTTGCGCGCCTATCGCCTTTCACTGATCGATGGACTTACCCCAAGGACCTGAATCATGCGCGCTTTTCAACCTCTCGCATTCTTGCTGCTTCTTGCCGGCTCGACAGCACTGTTGGCCGAGCCTCCACGTGTGCCGTACCAGGTAGGCGAACGTCTCAGCAAGGCGCCTGCCTCGCCGACAGCGAATTTCCGCGAAGTCACATGGGAGCAGCTAATTCCACCTAACTGGAACCCTGCGGATGCCTTCAAGGGCTTTGATCTGGCGAAAATGCAGGATGCCGATCCGCGTGCCATGGACGCGCTCGCCCGCATGCGCGACGCCTGGGCCAACGCACCCGCCGAGCCGTCGCTCAACGGCGCAGCGATCCGCATCGCAGGTTTTGCCATTCCCCTCGAACGCATCAAGGGCGAAGTGCGTGAGTTTTTGCTCGTGCCCTACTTCGGAGCCTGCATTCACGTTCCGCCACCGCCTGCCAACCAGATCATCTACGTGCTCTCCGACAAGCCCCTCAAGGACATGCAAAGCATGGACGCGATATGGGTCAGCGGTCTTCTGAAAGTTTCCGCCGGTGACAGCTCGTGGGGTCGCTCAGCCTATCGCCTGCAGGCCAGCGTGATTGCACCGTATGCTTTGCCAGGCAGCAAGTAAAGCTTGCCAGAGGTCTGGTGATGAAACGATTTGTGTTTGTGGCCGTGCTTACGTCACTGCTCTCAGATTGTCCGGATCAGGGCTTTCGCGCTATAAGGCCAATCAGCGCCGAACGCCCCTTGTGTCCCATTCCCTCAGCAATGTGATCCTCGTATTCAACGAGTTCCTCGATTTTCCAGTCGCCGAAAGCTGCTCGTAACAGTTCTTCAGTGTACAGGTTTTCGACAGCTGACGGCCCCCCGGTCCCATAGTCGAGTTGCTTGGGTGTGTAGCCCTGTAGCAGGATGCGTCCACCCGCCTGCGCAAGCAGCTTCAACACCGCGAACTGTCGTTCCCTTTCCTTGGGGCCGGTGAACTGAATGAAGATGGCGATCACCCAGTCGAAAGCACCGTGCAGTTCCACCGGCGGCCAGTCCGGCGCAAGCATGTCGGCGAGGACGAAGCGGACCTCGGCGCGGCGTCCAGCCGCGAGCCGCCGGGCCTTTTCAATGGCGACCGCGGAGAATTCGATCGCGGTGACTTCCAGGCCCTGCTCGGCAAGCCAGACCGAGTTCCGACCTTCGCCATCGGCAACCGACACCGCAGTCCGGCCGTTCTGCAAGAGGGCAACTCGATGCGCGAGAAACTCGTTCGGTTCGGTGCCAAAGAGATAATGTTCGCCGGCCTCCCGGTAGCGATTACTCCATGCAATTTCTTGGCTCATTGAAAGCCTACCCTTTCCCAGCAGGTTCCACCAGCGATGAACGTGGGTGGTTGCTGTCTGTCCACGATCCTTGTTTTCAGCCAGCGCCGCATGATGCGGGCCGGATGGCAAGCCACGTCAGACCGATAGCCACCGCCCAAAGCATGTGCCGTTTGCCGGATTCAATTCAGAAGGGGTGGTGCTGCCCGGCGATCATCGGCTTCGATAGGAGAAATGGCAGCTAACACAGGCGCTTGTCAGGTTGGGCAGGAGTGCCATGGTCCGCTCGCGGTTTCCCGTTTGTGCCGCCTGGGCGAATTCGCTGGCAGCACGGTGGCCGTCGATGGCCAAAGCATGCATCGCCGTTGGCATGTGAGGCCCCGGGCGGGCATCGAAAGGCTTGTCCCGGTGTTTGCCTTGTGCGGAAAGTCCAAGTTTCTGCTCGGCCAGATTGCCAGCATCCTTGAGTTTGCCGCCCCCGACGAGCGTGAGACTCTCGTTGATCACCAGCAGCTTGTCGAGCATCTCCTGACGCAATACTTCCTGGGCTGGCGGCGGCAGAGTGACCAGTTGGCGCTGATCTTGGGCCATGGCGGCGCCCGAGAGCAGCAAGCCGACGAGCCATGGATAACGCCAGCCACACCAATTCATCCACTGGCGTATCTGACTGTGCGAATGGAGACTAACGGCAAGAAATTTCATGGCATTCTCCTGCTAGAGAGGGTGTGTTCTTCGGTGTTCATGGTCTGCAGCACATGGACATTTTCGATCCGGCCGTCGTCGAACAACAGGCGGCGCACGCTCCCGTCCGTTGCCCCGGGTGGGAGGAATAGTTGACATGGCCATTACCTCGCAATGTGAGAAAGATAGACCCGGTCAGATCCGTGCCTCCTCCAGACTGAACTCGTGGATCTCGTTGCGGAACGCTTCCGGGTCGCGTTAAAGCGAGGCCAGCAAACTCCCAGAAAGCTCCCAGAAAGCTCCAAAAATTACACCAGCGTTTATTTGGCAGCCTGGATGCCGACGAACTCATCGAATGCCGCCACAGCGTTCGCTGAATACATCAAGGAGGGACCGCCTCCCATATAAACGGCCATACCCAGTGCCTCTTCAACCTCGGCTTTTGTCGCACCAAGCTTTACCAAAGCCTGCGTGTGAAACCCGATGCAGGCATCGCAATGTGCGGCGACTCCCAGAGCAAGAGCGATCAGCTCTTTGGTTTTCTTGTCCAGGGCACCATTCTGGGTTGCGGCGCGAGCCAGTTCATTGAAACCTTTCATCACCTCCGGAATGTCGGCGCGGAGCGTTGCAAGGTTTCTTGAAACTGTACGGGTCAGGTCCTGATAACTTGTCGTTGTGGTATTCATGATTTTCTCCGATTTAAAGTCACTATGTTGGCTTGCATAACTCTTCTCCTGAAATGATTGCCTTGTCGGTGTGCGTGCCCAGGGTGGCATGGTGGATTGCGAAGCGTTTGATCCATGGCAATAGCAATGTCATCGATGATTCATCACCAGAGTTCGCGATTTCAAATCGCATTGACAGGGATTTTTAAATAATTCAGACCATTGCTTTCTGCGGCTGGCAATTCTCCGGCTCGAATGTTGACCTGGATCGAGGGCCAGATCAAAGTCGGCATGTCCAGCCCGGAGTCCCTTTCCTTCCGGATGGCGACGAAGGCAGCCTCATCCTTGTTGTTGGCTACGTGAATGTTGTGTTGTCGTTGCTCATCGACCGTAGTCTCCCAGCTTGCAGGCCGACCGTCCGGAGGGTAGTCGTGGCACACGAAGAGGCGAGTTTGATCCGGAAGCGAGAGTAACTTCTGGATGGAGCGATAGAGCATGTGGGCATCCCCGCCAGGAAAGTCGCAGCGCGCCGTACCGACATCAGGCATGAACAACGTGTCGCCGACAAAAATTGCGTCGCCAATTTCGTAGGCCATATCGGCCGGTGTATGTCCGGGAACAAGCCATGCTTTTCCCTGCAGGCGACCGATCACAAAAGTTTCGTCTTCGTGGAACAGATGATCGAACTGAGATCCGTCCTGGCGAAAATCTCTGCCCAGATTCAGCAGACCTTTGAACACAGCCTGAACCTGGCGAATCCGCTCACCAATCGCCACATTGCCCCCGAGGTTCGCCTTGATGTACTGGGCAGCCGACAAATGATCGGCATGGGCATGCGTTTCCAGGATCCAGTCGAGTGTGAGCTCTGCTTTCTGGACGAACCGGATCAGGCAATCAGCCGGTACTGTCGCGGTTCGACCCGATTTCGGCTCGTAGGCCAGAACGGGATCGATGATTGCCGCACGGCCTTTAGGTTCGTCATAGACAACGTAGCTGACGGTCCCCGTGACTTGATCGAAGAATGCTTCAACTAGAGGTCGCATGATTTCCTCAAGACCAGAAAAATTATGTTGCCGAATATAATATCAGATGATATAGTGTTGTCAAGTAACTTCTGGAAGAAACATGGAAAGGTCCTCCCCCCCATTAAACATCGAAGTGATGCGTGTCGCCGCTGGCGAGGCGACATGCGTGTTGCGTGTCTTGGCCAACCCGGAACGTCTGTTGTTGCTGTGCCAGTTAAGCCAGGGCGAGAAGTCAGTAGGAGAACTGGAAGCCTTGGTGGGGATCAGTCAGCCGACGTTGTCACAACAACTCGGCGTCCTGCGCAACGAAGGTCTGGTCAACACCCGACGCGAGGGAAAGTACATCTACTACTCGGTGCATGACCCGAAGGTTTTGACGCTCCTGACCTGCCTGTATGAGCTGTATTGCCCAAAGGACCAGAAGCCATGACGATTGACTGGAATCATTTCACCCCGCTGTCATCCCTGGTCGGCGGCGTGTTGATCGGCGTGGCGGCGGCGCTGCTTGCCCTGTTCAACGGCCGCATTGCGGGCATCAGCGGCATCGTCGGCGGCCTGCTACGACCACACCGCGGTGACGTGAAATGGCGTGCGGCCTTTGTCATCGGTTTGATCCTGGCCCCACTGCTATACCGAGTGTTGGCCCCATTGCCAGAAATACGGATCGAAGCAGGCACAGGCTTGATCATTCTGGCGGGTCTGCTGGTCGGCGTGGGTACACGTTATGGTGCTGGCTGCACCAGTGGGCATGGGATCTGCGGTCTTTCGCGACGGTCGCCCCGCTCAATTGTGGCCACACTGTCGTTCATGGCGGCAGGGTTCGCCACGGTTTTTGTGATGCGTCATTTGCTGGCTTAGGGAGATCGCGATGAATCTGCTGTTTGCCCTGCTATCGGGTTTGATCTTTGGCCTGGGTTTGATTCTTGCCGGCATGGCCAACCCGGCGAAGGTTCTGGCATTTCTCGATCTCGCGGGCGTGTGGGATCCCTCCCTGGCTCTGGTGATGGGCGGCGGGATTGCCATGGGCAGTCTCGCCTTTGCGCTGGCCAGGAGACGCACTCAGTCGCTGCTCGGTCTGCCGATGCAATTGCCCACGTCACGTCAGCTTGACCGTCGCCTGATCGGTGGAAGCGTTACGTTCGGAATAGGCTGGGGGCTGGCGGGGATATGCCCCGGCCCGGCGCTGGTTCTGCTCGGCAGTGGCTCGGAAAAGGGGATGATTTTTGTGGTCGCCATGCTGGCAGGAATGGGCGCATTCGAAATTCTTGAACATCGCTCGGTTGCTGCGGCGAACGGCAAACATACCCATGGCAAGACTGCATAGGCGGGCATGGAAATTACAGTGATTCTCGGCATCGTCGTCGGTGCGGTGCTGGGGCTGACGGGCGCTGGCGGCGGAATACTCGCTGTTCCCGCACTGGTCACGGGCATGGGCTGGTCGATGCAGCAAGCCGCGCCGGTTGCTTTGATCGCAGTGGCTGGCGGCGCTGCGCTGGGGGCCGTGGAAGGATTGAAAAAAGGGCTGGTCCGCTACAAGGCTGCGTTGGTGATGGTCATCTCAGGTCTGCCATTGACTTCTGCCGGCGTTCGCGTGGCGAACATCCTGCCGCAGCGATGGCTGCTGGGCGCATTTGCCCTCGTCATGCTGATCGTGGCGGGGCGCTTGCTGAAACAAGCGCGCATGGCCGCTTCGCGAGTTGTGGCAGAGGATGGAGCCTGGGTGCGGCTCGATTCAACCACGGGCCGATTTCATTGGTCCTGGACGACGGCGTCACTATTCGTGAGTATCGGTGCACTTACCGGATTCATGACCGGATTGCTGGGTGTCGGCGGCGGCTTCGTCATCGTGCCCCTGCTGCGTCGCTTCACCAACATGTCGATGCACGGGATCGTGGCGACATCCTTGTTGGTGATTGCGCTGGTTGGTTCCGGCGGCGTCGTGGCTGCCGTGGTGCATGGCATGGTGCTGCCCCTGCAAACGACGGCACTGTTTGCGCTTGCAATCGCCATCGGCATGCTGCTGGGGCGCAGGCTGGCGTCACGCATCGTTGAAAGACATGTCCAGCTTGGGTTCTCGCTAGTACTGATCGTCGTGGCTTTGGGTTTGATCTACAAAGCAACTTTGAATTTTTGATCAGGCTTCCCGCTTTGGGCAGAACATATTTCCCTCAGGGACGCTGGCGGCCGATCCGTACCCCGCGTCGTAGTGACCCATACCACACCGGTCTGCCGCAAGCTGTTCGGCCAGATCCTGCCTCAATATGAAAACTGCTCCTGCACACTCTGTTGCCAGATATGTCTATACACCGACTGTGCCACCTGTGCCTTGTCATCTGGCGTGTAGGGAGGCTCCGGCAGCGTCTGATAGACACGATCCAGAATGAACGTCTCCACCTCGGCCTGTGTTTGCTCTTTCTCGGTCCAGTGGTCTAGCGGCGCAATGACGGCCAGCACGCCCGCCAGCAGTTCCTTGCTGGCCTGCTTGATGCGCTCACGGTCCACCCTGCTTAAATCATCTCGCTGCACCAGGTCAAAAAGTGCCAGTTGGTCTTCGCTCAAGCCCTCATCCAACGCGCGGCGCTGCTCGTCATTCAGGCTGTTGGCCAGGTCGATCAACTTCGCAAAGGTATCTTCGACCGTGGCCCGGTCCTTGTCCTGGTTGTAGGCGGCGATAATTTCCTGGTACTTCTTCTCGTAGTTCATGCGCAGCGGGTTACGGGCCAGCATTTGCGCCAGCTTTGCTTCCACAATCTGGCGGATGTCCTCGATCAACGTGGCCTTGTGCTTCACCTTTTTGGCAAACTCGTCGCGCAGTTTTTCCATATTGATCTGCGACAGGTCCACCGTCAAACCGCTGGCCTGGTCGATACCCGCACTCTGCGACGCGATGGCCTGGTTGACGATGCGGTGCAGATGCCGGAGTAGTTCCGTCACATCCGCCGTGTCGCGCCGTTCACCCAGCTTTTTGTAGATGGCCTCGATGTTGTCATGGCGCTCGGCATACAGGAGCGCGGAAGGCTCGACCAGCAACGCCTTGAACCGATTGAACACCTCCCGTGCCAGGATTTCATGGCGGCGTCTGGATTCGTCGCTGGTGTACACCGCCTCCACCGCATCGGCCAGCAACTGGATTCGGGTAAACCCTTTGCTGCCCAGCAGGCTGTTGGCGTCAAAGCCCAGGCTGCACAAGTGGGACTCGGTGACGGTAATGGCATCGGCCAGCGCCGCGACGCGTTCTTCGATCGGCGCGACAATCTCCGCTTCGCCACCGTTTTCACCCAGCGCGTACTGCGCCAGGGCTTCGCGCAGGCTCTTGAGCATGCCGTTGTAGTCCACGATCAGGCCGAAGTCCTTGCCGGGGTACACCCGGTTGGCGCGGGCAATGGCCTGCATCAGCGTATGCGCCCGCATGGGCTTGTCGATGTAGAGCGTAGCCAGGCATTCCACGTCAAACCCGGTGAGCCACATGGCGCACACCACGGCAATGCGGAAAGGGTGCCTGGGGTTCTTGAACGCGCTTTCCACATCGACGCGCAGGCCGTCAGTGGTTTCAAACCCCAGCTTCATGACCGAGCGGTGAGGGATGATGTCAAAACCCCAGCGCTTGAAATCGGCCACTTCGTTTTGCGCTTCGCTGATGATCAGTTCGATGATTGTTTCGTCCATCCACCCCGCCCTGGCGAGAAGCCGGTCGCGTTGCGCATGCAGCACGTGGCGGGCTTCGTCATTGGCGGCTACGGCGATGGCCGCCAGCCTGGAATCGGCTTCAGCCCGCACGGCGACAGCTTTGCTCTTCCATTTCGGGCCGATCAGCTTGAGCATGCGGGCGCAGGTGATCTTGTCGATGCACACCAGCATGGCCTTGCCGGCTTCCCATCGGGTACTGCAATGCTCGACAAAATCAGCGGCAATTCGGTCCAGCCGCTCATCGGCGGTGATCACTTCGTAGTCCTTGCCCAGCAACTTTTCCAGCAAGGCGGTTTGATCGGGTTTGAGATCGGCAGCGTCTATGGCGTCGGCGATCCGGTCGTTCAGGTCAAGCTTGGCCAGCCCCAGTTTCTCACCCCGGTTCTCATAGACCAGCTTGACGGTAGCCCCGTCTGCTTCGCTGCGTTTGAAATCGTAACGCGACACATAGTCACCGAAAATGCGTCGGGTCAGTTGGTCGTGCTTGAACAGTGGCGTGCCGGTGAAACCGATGAAGGCCGCGTTGGGCAGTGCCATGCGCATGTTGCGAGCCAGCTTGCCGGCCTGGGTCCGGTGCGCCTCGTCGGAGATCACGATGATGTCGTCGCGCTCGCTATACGGCGAATCGGGCGCGACTTCCTGGTTGAACTTGTGGATCAGGCTGAACACATAGCGATGGTTTTCCGCAAGCAGCCGCTGTAGCTCGCGCCCCGAACTGGCGCGGGGTGTTTGCTCGTCGGCTACGTCGCAGCCGATGAAGGTCCGGTAAATCTGACCGTCCAGGTCGTCGCGGTCGGTCATCAGAACAAAGGTGAAATTGCCCGGTACCGTGCGCCGCACCTTCTCGGCAAAGAAGGCCATCGAATACGACTTGCCGCTGCCCTGCGTATGCCACACCACGCCCAGGCGGCCAAGGTCCGGGTGCGCACGTTCGATGATTTGCAGATGCCGTGGCGCGGGCTCGGCGGCGATCAGAAGGGACCGTTGCGCCTCGTTGCTCAGCTTTTCCGCCTCGAAATACGGCAGTTGGATAGTGCGATGGGTCAGCCGTTGGCCAGTGGGAAATTCGCGCTTCAAGGCCTCTTGCCGTACCACCGCAGCGACCGCCTGGTTCACGCCCAGCATCTGGTGGTTGCGCGCGACGATCTTGCGCGTGCTGCCCGCCTTGCTGGCATCGAACAAAATGAAGTTTTCCAGAATGTCCAACAAGCGGTCCTGGGCCAGCATGCCGTTGAGCAACACCTCGGCAGCCACGTTGCCCACCTCGTTTTCATGCAGGCGTTTCCATTCGCTGAAGTGTTCCCAGTTGCTGGTGATCGAGCCAAAGCGGGCGTGGTGCCCGTTGCTGACGATCAGGAAAGCGTTGTGGTGAAAGGCATGGGCCACCACGTTTTCGTCCAGGTAATTGCGCAGGTTGCCTTCAAAGCCGGCACGGATGTTTTTGTAGACGGCCTTGAGCTCGATGAAAACCAGCGGCAAACCGTTCACAAAACACACCAGGTCGGCCCGGCGGTTGTAGTTGGGCGTGCGCAAGCCTGTCAGCTTGAGTTCGCGAACCACCAGAAAGCGGTTGCTACGCACGCTGCGAAAGTCGATCACCGCCGCCTGGGCGTGACTCAGTTGCCCCCGGGTGTTGCGGTAGCTCACCGGAACGCCGTCACGGATCATCCTGTGAAACGCCTGATTGTGTTGCAGCAGCGAGCGCGAAAAGTCTGGGTGCGTCAGCTTGGTGATCGCTTCTTCGATGGCCGGTGGCGGCAGTTGTGGATTGAGCTTGACCAGTGCCGAGCGCAAGTCGCGCACCAGCACCGCGTCACGCTCGCTGCTGCGACCCAGGGTGCCGGTCGGGCCAAAGCTTTCCTGGTTCCAGGCGTAGATGCTGTCCCAGCCCAGTGCCGACTCCAGATGCTCGGCGAAAGTCGCCTGTACCAGCCGGTCTTCGCTGTTGATGTCGGTGTAGGCCATGGGTTCTATGGGTTCGCTATCGGCTCGGAGTCGGCGATATACCATCCGTTGGCTTTGGCAGTTCAGGCTCAACGGCAGCTTCGATCAATCGGCCGTCGCGGGTCACCACCAGGGGCGTGCCTGTGCGAATGGCAATCTCACGGGCGCGTTGGGCGGCACGAGCCAGGGCAACAGGGACCGCCTGCATGTCGGCATCGGGGAGTTGGGAACGGTTGGGGGGTGTCAAAGCAGCACGCATGGATGGGCTCCTTCTTCCAGCAGCAGCGGGGTATCGCCACTATTGTCGAACCACTGCCAGAAATCGACTCGCTGTCGATAAGTGTCCCGGAAATGAATCAGGCCGGACGCAAAACGGCGGCGAATGGTCTCGGTCGGAATGTCATGCCCCCCCCTGGCGAACGCGGTTGGCGACGCGGGCGACGGCCTCGTCGGCTGAGGCCAGTGACCGGAAGATCAACTTGACGGTGTATCCGTTGGCGCGCCAGGTGTCGATCATGGGCGCGTAGGAGCGGCCCGAGAGCGTGGTTTCAAAAGCGAAACTGGACCCCTCGGCGCCATGGCGCGCCAGTTCCTGCAGCATCAGCCGGCCCGCCCGAAACGCCACGGTTTCAGGCTGAAACGGGGCAATGCCAGCGGCGATCAGGTCGGCATTGACGAAGATGCAGCCGGTGTCCTGGCGGGGCAGAAGATATGCCAGCACAAACGCTCTGCAGTTATTGGGTGTCCGATTTTGATGGCGCTTGGGATATGACTCGGCAGCCTTGCTCAAGGGCTGCCGAGGTCAAGCCAGACGAGAGCCTTGATCATCATTCCAGCCACCTACCCGGGAGCACCACACATCATTCCGGCATGGTCTATCTGCGGGTCGGTATCGCCCAATCAGCTGTCACTCATCATGCCGACTTCTCCAGCCACGTCAACAAGGTATCGTAAAGCTTGCCCGGATCGACAGGCTTGCCGATGTGGTCATCCATGCCAGCATCCCGGCAGAGTTGGCGATCCTCGTCGAAGGCATTCGCCGTCATGGCCAAGATGGGGGTATGGGCGTAGGCTGGCAGCGTGCGGATCATCCGCGTTGCCTCGACGCCGTTCATCTGCGGCATCTGCATATCCATCAGGATCAGGTCATAGTGACTGCGTTGCGCGATGGTGACCGCGGCCCCGCCGTCCTCAGCCACGTCCACGGTCAGTCCGACATCTTCCAGCAGACCGCGTGAAACCTCCTGATTGATGGGCTCATCCTCGGCCAGCAGAATGCGCGCGCCGGCATGGCGCGCCTGGAGTTGCGTTTCGGCCGATTCCTCGGCAACAGTCGGCTCTGGCGGGGCGGCGTCCGTCATCTTGCCCAGTCGCACGGTAAGCCAGAAACTGCTCCCTTGCCCCGACGTGCTGGAGAGTGCGATATCTCCCCCCATCAGTTCGGCCAGACGTCGGCTGATCACCAATCCCAGCCCGGTGCCGCCGTACTTGCGGGTCATTGAACCATCGGCCTGTTCGAACGCGGTGAACAGGCGTTGCTGGCCTTCCGGACGAATACCGATGCCGGTGTCCAGCACCTCACAACGCAGCAGCACATCGGCGGGAGTTTCTTCAAGCTTCATGATGCGCACGGTGATGGAGCCTTGGTCGGTGAACTTGACAGCATTGCCGGCCAGATTGAGCAGAATCTGGCCCAGGCGTAGCGGGTCGCCCAAGAACGACTGCTGGGCGATGTCCGGCGGCAGATCAACAAACAGGGTCAGTTCCTTTTCCGCCGCCCTCGGCCCAACCATGCTCATCAGATTCTCCAGCACCGGTCCAAACTTGAAGCTGACCAGCTCCAGCGTCAGACGCCCGGCCTCGATCTTGGAGAAATCCAGGATGTCATTGATAACGCAAAGCAGGTGATGGGAAGCCTTGTCGATCTTGGTCAGCATATTCACGAGTTGCGGGTCGGTCGCCCGTCGCAGCACAATGCTGGTCATGCCCATGATGGCATTCATCGGCGTGCGCAGTTCGTGACTCATGTTGGCCAGAAACGTGCTCTTGGCGCGGCTGGCGGCTTCAGCGACGTCGCGGGCGGAAGCCAGTTCGACGGTGCGCTCGGCGATCAGATCCTCCAGATGATGGCGGTGGCGATCCAGTTCCTGGATCATTCTTCGGCGGTCGGTGATGTCGATGTTCAGTCCGAGAATGCCGCGGATTTCGCCCTCGATCCGGATCGGAGCGACGATGTTATGAAAACAATGTTGTTCGTCGCCCATGCGATACGCGACCTCTTCGTCCACCACTTCGCCGGCGAAAGCGCGCCGGTTGTTGTCTTTCCAGAGGGCCAGTTCCTCCGGAGTGATCGCGGTGTCTTCCGGACGTCGTCCCAGGATACTGCCCCAGTGCTGGACCAGAACGGTGTTCTCCATGAAGCAGTATTCCTCCAGGTCGCGCGCCCAGAACTCGAACGGTGTGTTGTCCACGACAGCACGAAGGAGCGACTCGCGCGCCCGCAGTGCATCCTCAGCCTGTTTGCTTTCGGTGATGTCCTGACAGAAGGCCATGAACCGCTCGCCGGGAAGACGCACGGCGCGCACCGACATCCAGATCGTTTGCCCGCTTCGGGTTCTAAATCGAAAACAACCATCGGCGAACCCCTTTTCGACCACCGTCGCAAAATGGCGCAAGCCCACATCACGGTCTTCCGTGGTGATGATGTCCGGGATGCTCAGGTCGAGCAGCGCGGCGGCCTTGTAGCCCGTCAGTTCGGTGGCGGCGCGGTTGACTTCCACGAAACGACCGGTTCGGTCGGTCACGAACAGCCCGAGCGGTGCATGTTCGGCATAGGAGCGGAATTTCTCCTCGCTTGCGCGCAAGGCCATTTCGGCGCGCTGACGCTCGGTGATGTCGCGGAAAAAGCCTTGCAGCGCGAGCGTGCCGTCGGGCAGTTGAATCAAGCCGGTGCTGATCTCGACCGGGACGCGCCGTCCATCACCCGTGTAGACCTCGGCAAGAATGAAAGCGGTTTCGCCACGCGTGTGCCGCAGGAAAGCGTCCGCGTACCTTTCTTCTTCACCTGGCGGATGCAGGGCGACTTGGTGCTGGCCGATCAGTTCGGCACGCGGCCGGCCCATCAGTACTTCAGCAGCTTTGTTGACCTCACGGATCACGCCGGTACTCGCGTCCCCCAAAAAAATGGCATCGCGGGAATGCTCGAACAGTGTGTGATAGCGCTCTTCGCTGTCCCGCAATGCCCGCTCGGCCCGCCTGGCCCGCCGCAAGGCCAGGCTCAGCCCGATGATGATCAGCGACAGCAGAGCGGTTACCGCCAGCGTGGTCCACACCTTGCGCCAATGCTGCTCGTAGAAAGAGATCGGACGGTTGATGACGACGCTTTCAGCGGGCAAGGCCGCCGGATCGATTTGGAAGCGGCGCAGTTGCACCTCGTCGAACTGGGGATGCGAGTGGCTGGTTTCCACAGGAATTTGGCTCGGTTCTTCCCCGGCCAGCACCTTCAACGCCAGTTGGCCCGCCTGCGCTCCGTGCTCCCGGCCCGCCAGTAGCAGACCGCCGACGATGCCGTGGCCGAGCCGAGTTTCGTGCATGGCGTACACCGGCGCTGGACTGGCGGCAGCGATGCGCCGCGTGCTTTCTTCCCGGCTGAACACCCGCCCGTCCCGGTCGGTAACGTAGGTGGGCAGCAAGACCACCATATCGCGGGGCAGGGCTTGCAGCTGTCGTTCCAGTTCGGCGAAGGGTACATCGGGCGAGAATGTGACGTTCACCCGGTTCTGGAACGTGGGCAGGATCGCTTCTACATCGCGCCGCACGGCGAGGCCCGAAGCGGTGTAGTCGTGCACGACCAAGACATTTTTCGTTCCGGGATGCAGGCGCATGGCCAGTTCCAAGGTGCCGGCCATGTCCTGGGTTTCCGCCACACCGGTCATGCGCTCCCGATCCTGGCGCCATTCCGGCCGAAAGCCGTTGATGCCGGCGAAGATGAGAGGAACACTGGGAAACAGTTCGCGACGGTATTTCAGGATGAGGTCGAGGGCGGGATTATCGAGCACGATGAGCAGGTCGACCCGGCGGCCCTGATATTTCTGGACCAGGTGGTCCTTGAGCAGATTCAGATAGTGCGGGTCAGGAAAGCGCTTGGCATCCAGGTACTCGATCATCGGCACGAGATCGGGATCGGCGCGTCGCAAGGTCGGTACCAGACCGGTCAGTTCGTTATCCGTCCAGGCTTCGCCGGGGTGGTAGGAATTCAAAATCACCACGGTAGGCTTCGATCTCGGCTTCCGATCCGGTTCGGCGCCGGCCACCGCCAAGTCCAACGATCCGAGCAACATCAAGCAAATCAACCATGAAACGAGTGTGGTTGGCCAGAATCGAATCGCAACTTTCGAGAGTCCAGACGATATCGACATGACTTCTTGTTTGTTCGTGTTGTTCATCCTGCCTCCCGTGCGTGAACTCGCTTGTTCCCCAAGAGAGGATAAGAAATCCAGCGGTGCCAACGAGAGTGAGAGTATGTGACCCTTCAGCCAACAGCGTCAATCTCGCTACTGGACTCAGGAGTCCTTGAAAAATTCTCCGAACCCCACCCCGCTCAGTGCCTTGGGCTATCGGTCATGGCCAGGCAAGACACCCCGGAAGCTGTAGTTGCTGGTCGCACCGATCAGGGAAGCATCGCCAGAAAGCCGGCCTGCGCCGTCACCGTCGAACCTGCCCCGATCGTGCCCTGCGCCGCGGTGTAATGCGGCGGTGACCACGGCGTACAACGGGATGCTCTCCTGCCGCGACTTGGTGGAGATCATGCGCCATCGGTTGCCCACCAAGATTGTCCCCGACGAAGACCTCGCGAAATCCATCATCGACAGGCATCAACGGCGACGCCAGGCCCTGGAATCTGCCTATCGAACGCAAGCCGCCATGCTATCAGCATCAGATTGAAAGGCCATCTGACAAAGTAGAATTAAGAGCGTAGGCTAATACATCTAGTGGCCGGATGGCGGACCAACGTCGCACAGGAAAGCGATATGCCCAGAACACATCCACCCAGACCAGCTGGGGTCTTCATCGTTGTATTCGCCTATGCCCTGTTCGCCGGGCTGTGGATTCTGATGTCCGACCGGGCGATGGGAGTGCTGTTCAGTGATCCGGCGGCGCTGGTGCAGGTCAGCATGGTCAAGGGCTGGTTCTTTGTCGCGGTGACCTCCCTGCTGCTCTACGTGCTTGTCAGACGGCTCGTTGGCCAACTGGACGCCGCCCACCAGCGCGACCTCGAACATCAGCATGCCCAGAAGCAAGCGCCGCCGATGCTGGTGGCCATCGCCGAAGCATCCCCCGACGCCATCTTCGCCAAGGATGAAGAAGGCCGTTACCTCTTGTTCAACAACGCGGCAGCCCACTTCGTCGGCAAACCCGCCGAGGCGGTGATCGGCCAGGATGACCGGGCCATTTTTCCGCCAGAGCAGGCGGAACGCATCATGGCCAGCGAACGCCAGATCCGTGAAACCGGCCAGAACCAAACCATCGAGGAAGTCGCCCAAACCATCGGCGGGCCTACGGTTTTCCTCTCCACGCGGGGCCCGTTGCGCAGCGCCGATGGCCGAATCTTCGGCACCTTCGGCATCTCGCGTGACATCACGGAGCGCAAGCGGGCCGAGGACGCGCTACGCAGCAGTAATGCGACACTGCAGAAAATTGTCGACAACGACGTGGTGGGCATCATGTTCTGGGATACACGCGCAGGACGCTTGACGAACGCCAACGACGCTTTTATGAACCTCGTCGGTTTCGATCGCAGCGATATGGAGTCGGGCGAATTGACTTGGCAGCGCCTGACTCCACCGGAATACCATGCCTTGAGCCAGGAAGAGATGGTCAAACTTCTGGAGACCGGACGCATCGGTCCCTATCAGAAGGAGTACTTCTGCAAGGATGGCTCGCGCCGGTGGTTGTTGTTTGCCGGAAGTTCGCTGGGTGCGGATACGTGTGTCGAGTTCTGCATAGATATCGCCGCACTCAAGGCGGCCGAAACCGAACTTCACCGCCGCAACGCCGAACTCGAACACTTGAACCGTGCCGCGATCGACCGCGAACTGCGCATGATCGCCCTCAAGCGCGAGGTCAACGCCATGGCCCGTGCCGCCGGACGCCCCGCGCCCTACGACACCTCGTTCGCCGACACGCCGTGACGCTTCGCCCGCTGTCCACCGTTCTCATCCGGCTGATCTGGCTATGCATGGCGCCGCTGCTACTGCTCGCCGTCTGGCTGGAGTGGAACCATCTTGAGGAACTGGAAGCCAAGCATCTGCGCGAGGCCGACCATCACGCCCGCAATTTCGCGACGACGATCGACCGCTTGCTCGACGTGCGCCTCCGCGCGCTCAACATGCTGGCCGTTTCGCCGTTGGCGGACGATCCGCGGCGCTGGCCCGAACTGTATCGCGAGGCCCAGAGTTTCCACGAAAGTTTCGGTACCCATGTCATCTTTGCCGACGAGCAGCACCAGATGCTGTTCAACACCCGTCAGCCTTACGGTACGTCCTTGCCACACCTGCCGCTGTCGAAAGGGCGCAGCGCTGCGCGGCTGGCGCTCGAAACCGGCAAGCCACAGGTCGGCGACATCGTGCAGGGGCCGGTGGCCAATATTCCGCTGATGGCCCTTGTCGTGCCGGTGCTGCGCGCAGACAAACCGACGCGGCTGATACTCAGTAACCTCGAAGCCAGCCAGCTTCAAGACCGCATCGACCAGCTTGCCCTGCCTGAGGGTTGGTCGGTCGCGCTGCAGGATGGCACCGGTGCCGACATCGCGAGGCGTTCGCTGCTCGGCTTCGACAGCGCCCGCGATGTGGCGGCAGATCATCGTTTCGTCGTCCCTCTGGAACAGTCGGCCTGGTCGGTGGTGCTGGAAATTCCGCGCAGCAGTCATGCGGAGCTGCACCGCGAGGCCCTGCTCTATCTCGGCGCGATCCTCCTGCTGGCCCTTGCGCTGAGTCTGGCCGGCCGGCGTATCGCCCGACAGGTCGCCGCTCTGGCCGAACCCGATGGTGACACCGGTACCGCGCTCGACATTGCCGAGATCGACGCTGCCCGCAAGACCCTTGTCGCGACCGCCGCCGAGCTGGCGGCAAGCCAGCAGCGCCTGCAACTGTGGGGCGAAGCGTTCCGGCGTGCCGAGATGGGCATCGCAATATCCGATGTGCGCGCAAACACTTACCTTGTCGTGAACCCGGCCTTTGCGCGTCAACGGGGCTATACCGAAGACGAACTGGTCGGCCAGTCGATATTGGACACCGTCCCTGCCGACCGACGCGAGGAACTGCGCGCGAAGTTGCCATCGATCGCAGCCCAGGGGCACGTGGTGTTCGAAAGCGAGCACCAGCGCAAGGATGGCAGCCGCTTCCCGATACAGGTTGATCTCACCGTCCTGTACGACACGGACGGCGCGCCGCTCAACCGCATCGGCTTCGTCCAGGACATCACCGACCGCAAGCGAGTCGAGCAGGCACTGGCAGCGAGTCAGGCGGCCGAACTGGAACAACAAACGCAGACACGGCTCGCCGCGCTCAACCTGATGGACGATGCCCAGGCCGCGCTGCGATTGGCAAAGCAGGCGAACCGCGCCCTGCAAGACAGCGAGGCCTACAAGCAGACCATCCTCGATTCGGTCAGCGCCGAGATCGCGGTGCTGGACCAAGCCGGTGTCATCGTCGCGGTGAATGAACCCTGGCGGCGCTTCGCCCTGGAAAACGGCAGCGAGCCGGGCATGCCCGCCGCGCGCACCGCCATCGGCACCAATTACCTGGAGATCTGTCAGCTCAGTACCGGCCCTTTCTCCGACGACGCGCCAGAGGCCCACGCCGGCATCCTGACCGTGCTCGAAGGACGACAGGGCAGTTTCACCCTCGAATACCCTTGCCATGCGCCCGACCGGCAGCGCTGGTTCAGCATGAGCGTGACCCCGTTGGGTGCGACGATGCAAGGCGTGGTCATTGCCCACACCGACATCACCGCGAGGAAGACCGCCGAGACCGAACTGCACTCCCGCAACGAGGTACTCGAACGCTTCAACCGAGCCACTGCCGGCCGCGAAATGCGCATGATCGCGCTCAAGCAGCAGGTCAATGCGCTTGCCCGCCAACTCGGCCAGCCGCAACCCTATCCGCTCGATTTCCTGAAGGCTGACGGCACGCCGTCAGCCGACCCAAAGCCACAGGAGTAAACCCGGCATGAAACAATCCCGCACGAAAACGCCCGCACCCTCTGCCGACATCGGCCTGCCCAAGTCGCCCACCGGTATCACCGGCCTGGACGAAATCACCCACGGCGGCCTGCCCACGGGCCGGCCCACCCTCGTCAGCGGCGGTGCCGGCTGCGGCAAGACGCTGTTCGCCATGGAGTTCCTGGTGCATGGCGCGACGCACTACGGCGAACCCGGCGTATTCGTCGCCTTCGAGGAAAACGCCGAAGATCTGGCCCAGAACGTGGCTTCACTTGGCTTCGACCTGAAGACCCTGATCGCCGGACGCATGCTCGCGGTGGACCACGTGCATATCGAACGCCGCGAAATCGAGGAAACCGGTGAATACGACCTCGAAGGCCTGTTCATCCGCCTGGGCTATGCCATCGATGCCATCGGCGCCCGGCGCGTCGTGCTGGATACCGTCGAGGCGCTGTTCTCCGGCCTGCCCAATCAGGCCATCCTGCGCGCCGAATTGCGCCGGCTGATGCGCTGGCTGAAGGACAAGGGCGTCACCGCCATCATCACTGGCGAAAGCGGCGAGACTACGCTGACGCGCTTCGGCATCGAGGAATACGTCTCCGATTGCGTGATCGTGCTTGATCATCGCATCAGCAACCAGATGTCGATCCGGCGGCTGCGCGTGGCCAAGTACCGCGGCTCCCCCCACGGCACCAACGAATACCCCTTCCTGATCGACGAACGGGGCTTCTCGGTGCTGCCGACGACCTCGCTGGGGCTCGACTATCCGGTCTCGCCGGAGCGCATCTCCACCGGCGTCGCCCGGCTCGACAGCATGCTCGGCGGTGCGGGCTATTACCGTGGCAGCAGCATCCTGATCTCGGGCACGGCCGGCTGCGGCAAGACCAGCCTGACGGCGCATTTCGCCGAAGCGACCTGCCGGCGCGGCGAGCGCTGCCTGGTCTTCCTGTTCGAGGAATCGCCCGACCAGTGGCGGCGCAACATGCGCTCGATCGGCCTCGACGTGCAGCCCTGGTTGCAGCAGGGCCTGCTGCGCCTCCACGCCGCGCGTCCCTCGCTCCACGGCCTGGAAATGCACCTGGCCGTCAGCCTCAAGGAAATCCGCGAATTCCAGCCCGGCGCCGTCGTCATCGATCCGATCTCGGCCTTCGAGTCCGCCGGCAACGAGCCTGACGTGAAGTCCATGCTGATCCGGCTCATCGACGCCCTCAAGGTCCAGGGCATCACCGTGCTGATGACCAACCTGACCAGCGACGGCGGCGCGCTGGAGCGCACCGACGCGCAGATTTCCTCGCTGATCGACACCTGGCTGCTGCTGCGCGACATCGAGTTCAATGGCGAGCGCAACCGCGGCCTGTATGTCCTCAAGTCCCGCGGCATGGCCCATTCCAACCAGATCCGCGAATTCCTGCTGACCGACCACGGCGTGGAACTGAAAGACGTCTACATCGGCGCCGGCCGGGTGCTGACCGGCTCGGCACGGCTGGCACAGGAGGCGGCCGAAACCGCCGAGCGACTGCTGGCCCAGCAGGACCTGGAGCAGCAGCAAGCGGCGCTGGCGCGCAAGCGTCAGGCGCTGGAAAGCCAGATCGCCACCCTGCAGGCCGAATTCGCCGCCACCGAGGCGGAAGCCCAGCGCGCCATCCGCCAGAACGAACTGCGCACGGAGCGCCTGGCGCAAGACCGTCAGGAGATGGGGTTCAGCCGGCAGGAGGACGTGGCAGGCCCGGGCAAAGCCCGGGTCAGAGGCAAGCCGGCCAGCAAAGGAGAAAAACCATGAAGAAGACCCCGCCAGCCAGCGCCGACATGGCCATGACGACCGCCTCGCCGGTTCCGGTGTGGGATTTACGCCTGTATGTGGCCGGGCAGACGCCCAAATCGCTGACCGCTTTCGACAATCTCAAGCGCATCTGCAACGAGCACCTCGCCGGGCAGTACCGCATCGAAGTGATCGACCTTCTGCAACAGCCGCAACTGGCGGCGGAGCACCAGATCCTCGCCCTGCCGACGCTGGTACGCAAACTGCCGACGCCGATCCGCAAGATCATCGGCGACCTGTCGGACACCGAACGCGTGCTGGTCGGCCTCGATCTTAGAGTGAGCGAATGACGCTACCACCCGCCATGGTCGATTCCATCGCCGCCTTCGAAGAGGTGCTGGCCAAATTCGAGCGCGACACCTACGTCCTGCGCCTTTACATCGCCGGCGGCACGCCGCAGTCGGCCCGCGCCGTCGCCAATTTGAAGACGCTGTGCGAGGCGAAACTGGCGGGGCGCTACGAGCTGACCGTCATCGACCTGTTCGAACATCCCGAAGAGGCCGCGGCCGACCAGATCGTCGCCTTGCCGACCCTGCTCAAGCAGCTGCCCTTGCCGCTGCGCCGGCTGATCGGCGACCTTTCCGACAGCAGCCGCGTGCTGCTGGCCCTGGATATCAAACCGGAGCTGGAGTAGGCATGCCCCCGCCTGAACCGACACGGGAAGCACTGGCGCTGGAGGTCGCCGAACTCCGGAAGCGGCTGGCCGAGGCCGAGGAAACCCTGCACGCCATCCAGAACGGCGAAGCGGACGCCATCGTCCAGCACGGCAGCCAGGGCTACCGGGTGTTCACGCTGAAAGGTGCCGAACAACCCTACCGGGTCTTCTTCGAGGAAATGAGTGAAGGGGCGGCGACCCTTTCGGCGGATGGCGTGATCCTGTTTTGCAACCGCCGCCTGGCCCAGCTTCTCGACACCCCGCCAGGGCGAGTGGTCGGCGCCAACTTCGCCGACTTTGTGGCGCCAGACGCGCTGGCCGCCTTCCGGGCGCTGCTACACCCCGGCGAAGACGGCCGCGGCAGCAGCGAGATCAGCGTCCGCAACGCCGCCGGAGGTGCGTTGCCGCTGCGCCTGGCCCTGACCCCTCTGCCGCTGGAAGACCTGAGCGCCTTCTGCCTGGTGGCGACGGATCTGACCGAGACGAAACGGCATGAAGACGCCCTGCGCCAGATCCACGATGGGCTGGAACGACGCGTCGCCGAGCGAACCGCCAGTCTGGCTGCCCTCGTGCGGGATCTGGAAACCTCCCGCATGGCGGCGCTCAACCTGATGGAAGACGCCCAGGCCGCGCATCTCGCGACCGAAGCCGCCTTGAAGGAAGTGTCCAAGCTGTCGATGGCGGTCGAGCAGAGCACGGAAAGCATCGTCATCACCGATGTTCTTGCGCGCATCGCGTATGTCAATGAGGCCTTCCTGCGTCAGACCGGCTACAGCCAGGAAGAAGTGTTCGGCCAGAATCCTCGACTCCTGCAGTCGGGCAAGACTCCGCGTGAGACGTATGCCGCGCTGTGGGCGACGCTGCTCGCCGGGCACACCTGGAAAGGCGAACTCTACAACCGGCGCAAGGATGGCAGCGACTACGTCGAACTCGCCATCATTTCGCCGATCCGCCAGCCCGATGGCGCGGTCACCCACTACGTGGCGGTGAAGGAGGACATCACCGAACGCAAGCGCATGGGCGCCGAACTGGACAACTATCGTGACCATCTCGAACAACTGGTGGCGGATCGTACCGCCGAGCTTGAACAATCGCGGTTGGCCGCCGAGGCGGCCAACCGGGCGAAGTCGACCTTCCTCGCCAGCATGAGCCACGAAATCCGCACGCCGATGAACGCCATCCTCGGTTTCACCTATCAGTTGCGACGTGACGCCGCGTCGTCGCGCGATATCGACCGGCTCGACAAGATCGACGGCGCCGCGCAGCATCTGTTGTCGGTGATCAACGACATCCTCGACCTGTCGAAAATCGAGGCCGGCAAGATCGAACTGGAAACCCACGATTTCGAACTGGAGGCCGTGCTCGACCACGTCGCCACGCTGATCGGTAGTACGGCCGCCGCGAAGGGGCTGACCGTACAGATCGACGGCGACCATGTGCCCCACTGGCTGCGCGGCGACCTGGCGCGACTGAGCCAGGGCCTGCTCAATTTCGCCGGCAATGCGGTGAAATTTACGCCCCAGGGCGGCATCACCCTGCGTGCACGGCTGCTGGAGAGTGATGGAAGCCGTTTTCTGGTGTGCTTCGAGGTCGAGGATACCGGCATCGGCATCGCCCCCGAGGTGTTGCCGCACCTCTTCCAGTCCTTCAAGCAGGCGGATGCCTCGACCACCCGCAGGTTTGGCGGTACGGGGCTTGGCCTGGCGATCACCCGGCACATCGCCCGCCTGATGGGCGGCGACGCCGGTGCCGAAAGCACGCTGGGGACAGGCAGCCGATTCTGGTTCACCGTCTGGCTGGAGCGTGGTGCGGAAGCGCAAGCCAGTGCGCCGGCCGGCGGTATCAGTGCGGCCGAGCTGCGGCGCAGTCATGCCGGCGCGCGCATGCTGCTGGTCGAAGACAATGAGATCAACCGGGAGGTTGCCACCGATTTGTTGCGGGATGCCGGGCTCGCGGTAGATACCGCGGAAAACGGTCGCGTGGCGGTCGACAAACTGCGCAGCGGCTCCTACGACCTGATCCTGATGGACATGCTGATGCCCGAAATGGACGGCCTCGACGCCACGCGGGCGATCCGGCAATTGCCGGCGGGCAGGAAGGTGTCGATTCTCGCGATGACCGCCAACGCCTTCGACGAGGACCGCGAGTCCTGTCTGGCGGCCGGCATGAATGACTTCGTCGCCAAGCCGGTGGTCCCCGAGGTCCTTTATGGAAAGCTCCAGCAATGGCTGCCGGCGTCGGCGCCTCGTGAAGCATCGGAAGCCGGCGCAGGCGAGACGGCGCCAATCCCGGCCGAAGCCACCGGCGCATGCAGTACGGCGGAAATCCTGGCCCGCCTGGACAGAGACGCTGGCGTGGATGTGCAATGGGGCTTAAGCGTCCTGCGCGGCAAGCAGGAGAAACTGATCGACCTGCTGAGAACGATGACGTTCGCCCACCGCAATGATATGGAAGCGCTGGCTGACTGCTTGCGGCGTGGTGCCCATGAGGACGCCCGACGCATTGCCCATACGCTGAAGGGCGTGGCGGCAACGCTGGGCGCCAATGCCTTATCCAATGCCGCGCTTGCAGTCGAAATGAAATTGCGCGAAAGGCCGGAAATCACAGGTGGCGAAATGGGCGACTTGCTGACCGCGGTTACTGTGCGACTAGAGCGCTTGATCGAGGCGGC
The DNA here is from genome assembly GCA_029780075.1 of Pseudomonadota bacterium. GTDB lineage: Bacteria > Pseudomonadota > Gammaproteobacteria > Burkholderiales > Rhodocyclaceae > Accumulibacter. The sequence continues at coordinate 1,902 of JAKOZI010000002.1, read as the reverse complement.
CTGTAAACCTGAGAAGGAGTAGCGCCCACTGAGTGACTACTCCACTCTGTCACCTGCCGTTGAAGGAAGCTTGCCGCCTTCGCTGATCGACGGTTACGCGAATCCCTCCGGTGCGATCAGCACCACACTGGAAAAATACGAGGCGTATCGTCGTGTGTCTCTGGTCAGAACGGGATAGCCTGACACTGCCGCGTGCGCCCCGATTAAGAAATCGCCAAGGACATTGATCTTGGTACCCCCTTGTCGCCGGTAACGTACAAACGCTTTGCCGGCAAGAAACAGGGCTGGGCGCGGGGTCTCAATCATGACCAAGCCGAGGTCATCGAGGGCCTGATCGAGGGCTTCCACCGTCGAGAAGGTCAACGAAAGTTCGGCGTAGATGATCGGGTTGATTGCCAGCCGATGAATCTTAGACTGGGCACGCAATTGATGCGTCGACCAGTCGGCCCATTCTGGATCGTCTTCCAGAACGTCGACCAGCACGTTGGTGTCGACCAACAGCATCAGCCCTCGCCGCGCAGCAAAGCCATCAAGTCGTCGGTTCGCCACTTTACGTCAGCCTTGCCCCGAGCTACATCGAAACGGTCGGGCTGACGGCTCGAACAGGCGCCAACCTTGTGGATCACCACATCGCCATCGCGATTGACGGCGAAGTCCACAGTGCAGCCCGGCGCCAGATTGAGGGCATCGCGAATCTGCTTGGGGATGGTGACTTGTCCTTTGCTGGTGAGTGTCGTCGACATGGCAAATCTCCGGTGTATTACACATGATTTCATTGTAATACCCTTGCGGTGTGGCGGCAATCGAAGTCGTTCCTTTGCGAGATGCACTGTACCTTGCCGCGCAGGCCCTCGCACTCGGCGAGGCTGGCCATGACCAGCAGCGAATCGCAGAGGATCATGCGGTTGCTCCAGTTCTGGTCGTGCTGGTAGAAATCGGTCCTGTCGGCGCCCTGGGGGATGCCGTTGAAATCGGCGAAGAGATCGGGGGTAATCTGCCCGGCCTTGTCCTGGAGCTCCTTGGTGCCGCGCAGCAGGTCGTCGATCAGCACCTTCGAACCTCTTTCAAAACTCGCCCTTCAAGGATGATTTTTCGCGGCTGGAGGCGAGAATTGAGGGTGCGGGCGGCCACTTCTGGCATGATACGGTTATCGAGACCAACATCATAACGCCCGCCCAATGGATACTACCCAACGCCAACGGATCATGCAACGGTGGTACGTGATTCAACACGAGCTGCTGCCGGAGTTGGCGGAGCAATGCGGTCCGCTGACGCCGAAACTGGAGAAGGTGATCCACACGCTGGAATGGATACGCATTGAGGAATTCACGGGGCCATCGTGGTGTGGGGTGGGACGTCCGCCCTTCGAGCGAGCGTGGCTGGCGAACGCCTTTGTGGCCAAGGCGGTGTTGGGGTTGGCGACGACGGTGGGGCTGATTGAGCGGCTGACGATCGACCGTGCGTTGTGCCGCATCTGCGGTTTCCCGCGGGGCAAGAGACTCCCTTCCGAAACCACCTTCTCGCGCACCTTCGACGAGTTTGCTGAAGCCGGCTTGGGTCAACGCGTGCATGAAGCCCTGATCAAGGAACACCTCGGGGATCAGCTGATCGGGCATCTCAGTCGTGACGGCACGGCCATCGAAGCCCGCGAACCCCCCGCTCGGAAGGAAACGGCCATGGTGGAAGCGGCGGCCACAGCCCCATCCGCCCTGTTGCCGGGTGAAGAGAGCGCTGCCGAAACGACGGTGCCTGAAACGCCAGCACCGGCCAGAAAACGCGGCCGCCCGCGGCGCGGCGAAGTGCGTCCGGCAGCGAAAGCGTCCCCGATCCAGCGCCAACGCGGGCAAACGTTGGCGCAAATGCTCGATGAGATTCCCACGCGCTGTGATCGGGGCACGAAGA
>JAKOZI010000337.1 GCA_029780075.1 Pseudomonadota bacterium | reverse complement strand
ACGATAGGACTCGCGAAGCAGGATGGCCGGCCTGGACTTTCGGTTGGGGACACGGGCGATGTACATGCCGACGATAATATGCAATAGCAGATTGTTTGTAAAGGCATATTATTACATTTACATGCCTACACTTTTTGCCGACTTCATGACTTCTTACAATGAATCCACGACTTACCTCAAGGGGTCCGGGAAGGTCCGTCAGGGCGTGCAGCTCGTCGGGCAGTTCGGCCGGGTCTTCGTCCTCTCGATCGGTGAAGCCTGCCACGAGGCGACAAGGGCGACAGCATCGGGCGGTACCGGGGCGATCGCCGGCAAGCGGGCCAGGTCGAAGGCGAGGCAGCACACCGGCTGCCGATCGGGGTTGCCGCGGCCTGGTCAAGGTGCCGGGCTGCTGGCAGGCATCGGTTGCCGGCGTGGCCCGTGCTGGTGGAGCTCGATCACCGGCAAACTGGCGGTGCTGTGGTCAGTGGTGTGCAACTCGACGGGCAGCACCTGGAAGGCGATCGCCGGCAAGTGGGCCATGGCGAAGGCGAGACGGCGCACCGGCAGCCGATCGGGCGTACCGTGGCTTGGTCAGGGTGTCTGGTTGCTCGATCACTGGCAGTTCTTCCGGGTCTTCGTCCTCTCGATCGGTGAAGCCAGCCACGAGGCGACGACGGCGCCAGCGTCGAGCAGTGCCTGGTGGCGATCGCCGGCAAGCGGTGCCAGGGCGACGGCGAGACAGCACACCGACGGCCGATCGGGGTTGCTGTGGCGTGGTCAGGATCTCGGGCGGTGCTCAATCACCGGCAAACTGGCGTTGCTGTGGTCAGGGCGTGCAGCTCGTCGGGCAGTTCGGCCGGGTCTTCGTCCTCTCGATCGGTGAAGCCGGCCACGAGGCGACGACGGCGCCAGTGTCGAGCGGTGCCTGGTGGCGATCGCCGGCAAGCGGTGCCAGGGCGACGGCGAGACAGCACACCGACGGCCGATCGGGGTTGCTGTGGCGTGGTCAGGATCTCGGGCGGTGCTCAATCACCGGCAAGCGGGCCAGGGCGACGGCGAGACGGCACACCGACGGCCAATCGGGGTTGCCGCGGCCTGGTCATGGTGCCGGGCTGCTGGCAGGCATCGGTTGCCGGCGTGCGCCAGGGTTGCCGCCGGCGTGGCCCGTTCTGTGGCGATGCTCGAACATCGGCAGTTCGGCCGGGTCTTCGTCCTCTCGATCGGTGAAGCCGGCCACGAAGCGACGACGGCGCCAGTGTCGAGCGGTGCCTGGTGGCGATCGCCGGCAAGCGGTGCCAGGGCGACGGCAAGACGGCACACCGACGGCCGATCGGGGTTGCCGCGGCCTGGTCAAGGTGCCGGGCTGCTGGCAGGCATCGGTTGCCGGCGTGGCCCGTGCTGTGGCGGCGCTCGATCACCGGCAAACTGGCGTTGCTGTGGTCAGGGCGTACAGCTCGTCGGGCAGTTCGGCCGGGCCTTCGTCCTCTCGATCGGTGAAGCCGGCCACGAGGCGACGACGGCGCCAGTGTCGAGCGGTGCCTGGTAGCGATCGCCGGCAAGCGGGCCAGGTCGAAGGCGAGGCAGCACACCGGCTGCCGATCGGGGTTGCTGTGGCCTGGTCGTGGTGCCGGGCTGCTGGCAGGCATCGGTTGCAGACGTATGCCAAGGCTGCCGCCGGCGTGGCCCGTGCTGGCGGGACTCGATCACCGGCAAGCGGTGCCAGGGCGACGGCGAGACAGCACACCGACGGCCGATCGGGGTTGCTGTGGCGTGGTCAGGATCTCGGGCGGTGCTCAATCACCGGCAAGCGGGCCAGGGCGACGGCGAGACAGCACACCGACGGCCGATCGGGGTTGCCGCGGCCTGGTCAAGGTGCCGGGCTGCTGGCAGGCATCGGTTGCCGGCGTGGCCCGTGCTGTGGCGGCGCTCGATCACCGGCAAACTGGCGTTGCTGTGGTCAGGGCGTGCAGCTCGTCGGGCAGTTCGGCCGGGTCTTCGTCCTCTCGATCGGTGAAGCCGGCCACGAGGCGACGACGGCGCCAGTGTCGAGCGGTGCCTGGTGGCGATCGCCGGCAAGCGGGCCAGGTCGAAGGCGAGGCAGCACACCGGCTGCCGATCGGGGTTGTTGTGGCCTGGTCGTGGTGCCGGGCTGCTGGCAGGCATCGGTTGCATACGTATGCCAAGGCTGCCGCCGGCGTGGCCCGTGCTGGCGGGACTCGATCACCGGCAAGCGGTGCCAGGGCGACGGCGAGACAGCACACCGACGGCCGATCGGGGTTGCTGTGGCGTGGTCAGGATCTCGGGCGGTGCTCAATCACCGACAAACTGGCGTTGCTGTGGTCATGGCGTGCAGCTCGTCGGGCAGTTCGGCCGGGTCTTCGTCCTCTCGATCGGTGAAGCCGGCCACGAGGCGACGACGGCGCCAGTGTCGAGCGGTGCCTGGTGGCGATCGCCGGCAAGCGGGCCAGGTCGAAGGCGAGGCAGCACACCGGCTGCCGATCGGGGTTGTTGTGGCCTGGTCAAGGTGCCGGGCTGCTGGCAGGCATCGGTTGCCGGCGTGGCCCGTGTTGTGGCGGTGCTCAATCACCGGCAAACTGGCGTTGCTGTGGTCAGGGCGTGCAGCTCGTCGGGCAGTTCGGCCGGGTCTTCGTACTCTCGATCGGTGAAGCCGGCCACGAGGCGACAACGGCGCCAGTGTCGAGCGGTACCGGGTAGTGATCGCCGGCAAGTGGTGTCACTTCCAAGGCAAGCCGGGGGTGCCGTGCCTTTGGTCATGGATTTTGGCTATCGTGATCTGGTTGGCTTATCACGGGGGCGCCCCCCTTTGCTTGCTAATCCCATTTCCTTTGCAACCTCTCTGGCCCGGCCTTCAATCCAATCATCACTTCTATTGGGTATTCCGTTCTTCTCGTCGCCGTATCGAAAGGGCTTCAACTCGCGTTGATCGGCCATCGCATTTGTCTTCCCCGTAATTGTCACGGATAGATCCCTCTTCCACACCTTCCTACATGCAGATCTGCAAAGCTCCTGTAGCTGTTGGTCGCGACTACGGGATTTGCTGCTCTCTGCTTGTTGTGCGTCTTTTTCTTGCTGCGTTTGCCATTGACTAAGATTTATCCCGAAAACCCGTAGCCATTCGGTTATGTACTCGTTTGCCTTGATGCCACGAGACTTTAGCCAGTCCGCACAATTAGGAGCGACGATATATTGACGTGTTGTGTATTGTGCTAGCAATGCTTGGTACACGTTAGCCCGGCTCCCGAATTCGTCGTATTGAATCTTTCTTATGGTTTCTCCCGGATTGTGATGATTCTCTGTGCGTACCAATAGCCAACCCATTTTGATAGCCTCTGATACAAGGCATTTTGTATCTTTGTAGTCCTGCAGGTGCTCCTTGTTCCATCCTTTTGCCATCAACGCCGCGATCTGGTCGGGCGATAATTCGGCAGGCCAGGCGGGATTATTGAAACGAGCAATCCGACGTGCCCTGCTCAGCAACTCATCCGGGCTTTCATTAGCAATGATCTGCGTCACTATCGCGCTCCTTCTCTGCGCGCCTTCAAAAAGGGAAGCCCCGGACGGCGGGTGAAGGTGTCCCGCTTTTCGGTTCGCGGGCCTATCCGGGGCTAAAGTCAATTAGTTCTAAGCGTCTATCTATGGTCCCTTTCAAACACCCACCGCGCAGCAAATCGCGGCGCCGGCGCGGCAAGGCGGACACCCTTCGCGCGCAAAATTGCCCAGGTCAT
>JAKOZI010000227.1 GCA_029780075.1 Pseudomonadota bacterium | reverse complement strand
CTCTCAAACGGGATGACCGTTCTCACGGTCTCACCAATGTCGCCGACGTGACCCAGGACCACGCTCTTACTCGGGCAGGGACGCTCCAGTGACTGTTCGGTCTTCGCCGACGCGGTAGTCCACCTTACCTCACCGTCTGGCTCTCGTCGCGCCGTGTTTCTTGTGGACGCATTGCGGCCAACGGCCGATTACTACGCTCTTGTCCTTCTCACCATCATTATTTTCTTCCGGAGAAAGAGCACAGCTTGCGGCGTGCCCATTTACAAACATTCCTGAATGTACGTAAAATCCGCACTTTCCGCAAGTCGCGTTGCATCACAACGCGCTGCACTTCTCCGAGGAACCGCCATGCCTGCGCCCGCTGTCCAACTTTCCGCTCCTGTGCTATCCGTGCTGCTCCTGGTGCTTGTCGCCGCGGCCGGCTGCGGGCAGCAACAGCCTCCCGGCGGCATGGGTGGCTTTCCACCGCCGGAGGTAACCACGGTCAGCGTCCAGCCGGCAGCGTTCCCGGTCACCTTCGAGTACGTCGGACAGACCGCCGGCTCCAAGGATGCCGAAGTCCGCGCCCGCGTCACCGGCATCGTCGAGAAGCGGCTCTACCAGGAGGGAGCGGCGGTGCGCGCCGGGCAACCGCTGTTTCTGCTCGATGCCAAGCCTTTCGAGGCCCAACTCGCGGCCGCCGAGGCCGAACTGTTGCGCGCCAGGGCCCAGAAGACGCAGGCCGACCGCGAGGCGGCGCGCCTGCGCCCACTCGCCGAGCGCAAGGCCATCGGCCAGAAGGAAGCCGACGACGCGGCCTCGGCGGCCGAGTTCGCCACGGCGGCGATCAAGGCAGCGCAAGCGAAGCTCAGCGAGGCGAAGCTCAATCTCGCTTATACCCGCGTCGTCGCCCCGATCAGCGGCCTGTCGAGCCGCGCCCAGCAGTCGGAAGGCAGCCTGGCCAACGCCAATACCACGCTGCTCACCACGGTGTCGCAGGTCGACCCGATCTGGATCCTGTTCAACATCTCCGAGAACGAGCAACTGCGGCTCAACAAGGCGATGGCCGACGGCCGCCTGCAGCTGCCGCGCAACAATGCCTTCGAGGTCACGGTGAAACTGTCCGATGGCTCGACCTTTCCGCGCAGCGGCCGGATCAGCTTCACCGACACGCGCGTCAACCCGCAGACCGGCACCTACGAAATGCGCGCCGAGATCGCCAACGCCGACCTGGCCCTGAAACCCGGCCAGTTCGTGCGCGTCGCATTGAAGGGAGCGCAACGCCAGGGGGCGCTGGCAGTGCCACAGGTTGCCGTACTCGAAGGGCCGCAGGGCAAGTTCGTCTATGTCATCGGCAAGGACAGGGATGGCCAGGAGATCGCCGAGGCGCGACCGGTGGTCGTCGGCGACTGGTCCGAGAGCGGCGGCAGGAATGTCTGGCTGATCGACTCGGGGCTGGCCGCGGGCGACCGCGTGATCGTCGACGGCGTGGCGCGGATCATGATGCCGAACACCCCGGTGCGCATCACACCGGCTGGCGATGCCAGCGGCCCCCCGCCCGGTGCGCCGGCAGCCGCCGCAGCGCCCACTGCCGCCAGCAAGTAAGCGGAGCACGCCACCATGTTCTCGCGCTTCTTCATCGACCGCCCGATCTTCGCGGTGGTCGTCTCGGTCTTGCTGGTGCTCGCGGGCCTGGCGGCGATGCGCTCGCTGCCGATCGCGCAGTATCCCGAAATCGCGCCACCGGTGGTGACGGTACAGGCGACCTATCCCGGTGCCTCGGCCGAAGTCCTCGAATCGACCGTCGCCGCACCGCTCGAGAACGCGATCAACGGCCTGCCCGGCATGATCTACATGTCGTCGAATTCGTCGTCGAACGGCGTCGCGCAGATTCAGGTCACCTTCGAGATCGGCACCAGCATCGACATCGCCGCAGTCAATGTCAGCAACCGCGTCAAGCAGGTGGAAACGCGGCTGCCCCTCGAAGTCCGCCGGCAGGGAGTGACCGTCGAGCCCGGCTCTTCGGCCTTCCTGCAGGTGCTCGCCTTCTATTCGCCCGACGGCCGTTACGACGACCTGTTCACCTCGAACTACGTGACGCTGAACGTGCTCGACCGACTGAAGCGACTGCCCGGCACGACCAATGTACAGATCTTCGGCGCCAAGGACTACGCCATGCGCATCTGGCTGAAGCCGGATCGCCTCGCGCAGTTGAAGCTGACGCCCGGTGACGTCGCCAACGCGATCAACGAACAGAACGCGCAATTCGCCGCTGGCAAGGTCGGTCAGTCGCCGATCGACAAGGGCCAGGACCTGGTCTACACGATCACCTCCAAGGGACGCCTGGCCGACCCGGCACAGTTCAATGAGATCATCGTCCGCGCCAATCCCGACGGTTCCACCGTTCGCCTCGCCGACGTCGCGCGCGTCGAACTGGGTTCCCGCGACTACGAATTCAACGGCCGCTACAACGGCCGGCCGGCGACGCTGGTCGGCATCTTCCTGTCCCCCGGCGCCAACGCCCTCGACGTGGCGAAGAGCGTGCAGACCACCGTCGACGAACTGCAGCAGCGCTTCCCCGAAGGCCTCAGCTATGCCGTGCCGTACGACACCACGCGCTTCGTCAGGGTGTCGATCGAGGAGGTGCTGAAGACGCTCGGCGAAGCGATGCTGCTGGTCTTCCTGGTGGTGTACCTGTTCCTGCAGAGCTGGCGTGCGGCGATCATCCCCTTCGCCGCCGTACCGGTGTCGCTGATCGGCACCTTCGCCGGCATCTACGCGCTCGGCTACTCGATCAACACCCTGACCCTGTTCGGCATGGTGCTGGCCATCGGCATCGTCGTCGACGACGCCATCGTCGTCCTGGAAAACGTCGAGCGGATCATGCGCGAGGAAGGCCTGCCGCCGCGCGACGCGGCGGTCAAGGCGATGCACGAGGTGACCGGGCCGATCATCGCCATCGTGCTGACGCTGACCGCGGTGTTCGTACCGATCGCCTTCCTCGGCGGGCTGACCGGCGAACTCTACCGCCAGTTCGCGGTGACCATCTCGATCTCGGTGGTCCTCTCGGGCATCGTCGCACTGACGCTGTCACCGGCGCTATGCGTGATCATGCTCAAACACGGCCATCGCCAGCCGAACCGCTTCTTCCGCTGGTTCAACGGCTGGTTTGCGCGCGTCACCCGGCACTATCTCGACGGCGTCGTCTGGGTGATCCGCCGCGCCGCGCTGGTACTCACGCTCTTCGCCGGCATGGTGGCGATCACCGCTTTCCTCTGGCGCACGACGCCCGGCAGCCTAGTCCCCGACGAGGACCAGGGTTTCTACATCGGTGCCGTCATCCTGCCCGACGGCGCCACGCTCGAACGTACCACCCGGGTCGTCGAGCAGGTCGAGGCGGCGGTGCGCAGCAACCCCGACAACCAGGATGTCGTCGCCTTCGCCGGCTTCGACTTCATTGGCGGCGGCTTCCGCAACAATGCGGCGACACTGTTCGTGACGCAGAAGCCGTGGCACGAACGCCAGACCACTTCGCAGCAGCTGGTCGGCGAATTGTTCATGAAGACCGCGGGCATCAAGGAAGCGCTGGTACTGGCCTTCAATCCGCCGGCAATCTTCGGCCTCGGAACCGCCGGCGGCTACGAATTCTTCATCCAGAACCGCGGCGACGGGGGTTCGAAGCGGCTGCAGGAAGTCCTGCAGCAGTTTCTCGCACGCGCCAACAGCGACCCGCAGCTCGGCGGCGCGCAGACCTTGTGGCGCGCCACCGTGCCGCAGCTCTTCGTCGACGTCGACCGTGAGAAGGCGAAAAAGGCCGGCGTGCCGATCGACGAGGTTTTCGCGGCGCTGTCGTCCACTCTCGGCACCTACTACGTGAACGATTTCAACAAGTACGGCCGCACCTGGCAGGTCCTGATGTCCGCAGAACCCGAATACCGCCAGCGGCCGGACGACATCCAGGGCCTCTACGTGCGCTCGCAGAAGGGCGAGATGGTGCCGCTGGCGGCGCTGGTCAACGTCCGGCACTCCTCCGGGCCGGATTCACTCGACCGCTTCAACAACCTGCCGGCGGTCAAGATCATCGGCCAGACGGCGCCCGGCATCAGCTCCGGCCAGGGCATCGCGCGCGTCGAAGCGATCGCCCGGGAGGTATTGCCGCCGGACTTCAGCTTCGACTGGGGCGGTTCCTCGTACCAGGAGAAGAAATCGAGCGGTGCCTCGACCTTTGCGCTCGGGCTGGCGGTGGTGATGGTCTTCCTGATCCTCGCTGCGCAGTACGAGAAGTGGTCGCTGCCGCTGTGCGTGCTGCTCGCGCTGCCTTTCGGCACCTTCGGCGCACTCGTGGCGATCTGGGCCAAGAACCTGCTCGGACCGTTCTTCGGCGCGGCGCCGCTGACCAACGACGTGTATTTTCAGATCGGCCTGGTGACCCTGCTCGGTCTAGCGGCAAAGAATGCGATCCTGATCGTCGAATACGCGGTGCTCAAACACGCCGAGGGGCTGTCCGCCTCGGCCTCGGCGATCGAGGCCGCACGGCTGCGCTTCCGGCCGATCCTGATGACCTCGCTGGCCTTCATCCTCGGCGTCCTGCCGCTGGCCATCTCGACCGGCGCCGGCGCCGGTGCGCGCCACTCGGTGGGTACCGGCGTCATGGGCGGCATGATCGCCGCCACCCTGCTCGCCGTCTTCCACGTGCCGCTGTTCTTCAAGGTGCTCTACGACCGGAGCGTTCGCGAACAGCGCTCGCACGACGAACTGCTGGACGAGGTCAGGCATCTGCATGACGTCTTGCAGGCGTCGCCCTCGCCTCCGGACATGCCGGGTAGCAGCAAGGGAGGCGGCGGCCATGACTGATTTTCGAGCATCACTTCGGCGCCAGCCTGCGCTGGCCCTCGCGGCGACAGTGACCCTCGCGCTCACCGCCTGCCAGACGACGCCGAGTGCCCCGCCGGTCCTCGACCTGCCGACTGCGACGGCGACGGTTGCGCCGGCTCTCGAACGCTGGTGGGCAAACTTCAACGACCCGACGCTGACGACCCTGATCGACGAGGCGCTGGCCAACAACCTCGACCTGCAGGCGGCGATGGCGCGGGTCGACCTGGCGCGCTCGAACGTGCTGCTGGCGCAGTCCCATCTCTACCCAAGCCTCAACCTCGGCGCCGACGCCAGTCGCAACCGCATGACGCTGGTCGGTTCGCAGCCGTTGCCCACGGACTTCAATCCGACCAACAGCGACTACCGCGTCGGCCTGCGCGCATCCTACGAACTCGACCTCTGGGGACGTTATCGCGACGGCGCGAACGCGGCGCGCAGCGAGCTGCTGGCGACCGAATACGCGCGCGCGACGGTGCGCACCGCCGTCGCCGCCGAGAGCGCACGCGCCTATTTCGGCCTGCTCGCCGCTGACGCCGAACTCGCCCTGCTGCGCGACACCCTGAAGTCGCGCGAACAGACGCTTGCCCTGCAACAAGACCTCTACCAGGCCGGCATCATCGGCGACTACGACCTGCAGCGGGCACAGGCGGAACGTGCCGCCGTCACGGCCAGCCTCGCGGTCGCCGAACGCGCGGTCGGTACCTACGAATCGGCGCTGGCGGCGATCCTTGGGCGTTCGCCGCGCGAAGTATTCGACGCCAGGATTACCCGCGACGTGACGCAGGTCCGCCTCCTGGAAGTGCCCGAGGTGCCGGCGGGATTGCCTTCCGACATGCTGGAGCGGCGACCCGACGTCAAACAGGTCGAGGCCCAGCTCGCGGCTGCGAGCCTGCGCATCGATGCCGCGCGCACGCAATATTTCCCGTCGCTGTCGCTGACCGCCTCGTACGGATCCGAGTCCACCGCTTTCGCCGACCTGTTCTCGGCACCGGCGCTGGCCTGGGGAATCGGCGCCTCGCTGCTGCAGCCGCTGATCGGCCTGAAAGCGATCGAAGCCAACGTACAGGCCGAAACCGCCCGCCGTGAAGCGGCGGTGGTGACCTATGTGCAGACGGTGCAGACGGCTTTTCGCGAAACGCGCGACGCGCTGATCGCCAACCGCACGACGCGCGCAGCGCTCGCCGCCCAGGCCGAGCGGGCGCAGAAGCTTGGCGCTGCGCTCGAACTCGCCGAACTCCGCTACCGCTCGGGGTATTCGGGATACCTCGACGTGCTCGACGCGCAGCGCCAGCTCCTGCAGGCGCAGACCCTGCGGATCCTGGCCGCGCGCGACGTGCGCTTCGCCCTGATCGACCTCGCCAAGGCGATGGGCGGCGGCTGGGACTACCAGGCGGCGCCGGCAAGGAACAGCGCGCCTTGACTGACCACGGCTCGGCATGGGCATCACCCTCGCCCACTGCCGGCAGCGGCAGCGCCAGCACTGGTCAAGGGCGACCATGAAGCGCGCCTCGCTGGCTATGCTCGCGCTGTTGCTTGGCGTGCTCGCCTGGAGCATCGGCTTCGAACCCGGCTGGTTGCAGCAGCGGCAACTGCGGCTCGCGGCGCCAGGCTGGGCCGGACCACCACTGACCATCGCGGTGGCCGCCGACTTCCATGTCGGCGCCCCGCACGCCGGGCTGCCCATGCTGCGCCGAGTGGTCAGCGAGATCAACGCCGCTCACCCGGACATCATCCTGCTGCCCGGCGACTTCGTCATTCACGGGGTCCTCGGCGGCCATCCGGTCGCACCGGAAAGCATTGCCGACGAACTCGCGCTGCTCAAGGCACCGCTCGGCGTCTTCGCCGTCCTCGGCAACCACGACTGGTGGCTTGACGGCGAACGCGTGCGCAAGGCGCTGGAAACGGTCGGCATCCGGGTGATCGACAACCGCGCGCTGCCGCTGCCCGGCGCCGAAGACAAGCTGTGGCTGGCCGGCATCGGTGACGACATGACCGACCACGCCGACCCGGCAAGGGCTTTCGCCGGCGTCCCCGCCGACGCGAAACTGCTGGTGATCATGCACGACCCGGCCAACGCCGCGGCACTGCCGCCGCAAACGCTGGTCGCCTTTGCCGGCCACACGCACGGCGGCCAGGTCCGGTTGCCCTTTGTCGGGGCCCTGATCACGCCGGGGAGAGCGCCTCGTCAACAGGCCTGGGGCTGGATTCCCGACGTGCCGGCAGCAACCTGGGTAACGGCCGGCATCGGCACCAGCATCCTCCCCATCCGTTTCAACTGCCCCCCGGAATCCGTCGTCCTGCGCCTCGGTGGAAACGAGGAACTGCGAGATACAAGCGCAATAGGAAGGTAACCCGCGGGCTAATGATCCGCGATAACCACTGCCACTCGCTGACGAAATTTAATTTTTGCACTCGACACAAGCACACCTAGTAAGCCAGAGGTGGCGCTGAACAGATGACGCGATCCAGAATGGGTATTACTTCAACTCAGGAATTCACATTGGTAGTAGTCAGAGACCGCCATACAGACGTATCTGACGATCATGGCCGTGTTCCAGTTGCCCTACCGCGCCACGGAAAGACTGATCAAGTCGCGGATGAGCCTGCGCCACCTGGACCTGGGCCGGTACCGGACCACATGCACATGTTGCGATGGGCCGGTGAGCTTTCGGTGAAGATCCCGCGCCGACCGCGCCAGTGACCGACACATGTGGTGATCGATTCGACCGGCCTGAAGATCTTCGAGCGCGGGGAAAAGAAGAACTATGCTGCATTCTTGAAATCCTTGATGTACCCGCGTATCTCGGCGGGGATGGTGCCCCTTTGGTACATTTGACGGGCAAGCCCTGCGCGCCGATCATCGAACCTGATTCCGGTCTTGTGGCTGATGTACTTGAGTGCAGCCTTGCCGTCCAGCATTCGCACCAGATGCTCCCAGCGCTTCCGGGGAGGAGCATCTGGTGAGTCGAACTCGTCGATCTTCTGGCGTGCCGTGCTCATAGCCCTGGCAGCATCGGGATGTCCTTTTTTGCTTAAAGTGCCTTGCAAAGCAGTCGTTAGATCGGAGCCATGTCGCACTGGATTGCATCCGAAGCCTGGTTCAGGTGATGGGAGATTAGCTTCCTTCGCTGCGACGGTTGCTGAAGTCCGATCCTTCAACTCATTGACGCACTCAAAACAGGAGGTCAATACGGATTCGGCGGTGTGACTCGATGTCAACGCGGAATCGTTCGCCTCGATCCTCATGGCGTCCGGATCGAGCAGGTAATTCTCCAGTTCCCAGCGCAGCAGAACGCGAATGTAGTCCCCGTACGGGCGGGCGGACAGGAAGATCTGGTCGTGCTCCTGCCACCACAGGGGCCAATTCTGATCGCTGAGAAGCACATCCCGATCAACGAGGCCGAACGCATTGATCCCGTAGGCCCTGGCCTCGGCTACCAAAGCAATGACGGCCTTGCAACCACCCCCGCCAGTTCCCGGTTCATAACCATCGGCCGGTTGGAAACAGATATCTTGCCCCTCATCGAAGAACCAGCGCTTATGCACGATCTCGAAGTCTTCTCCCGACTCCAGGAAGACAACCACCCCGCCACGCTGCTTGAGAACGAGTTTATCGGTCTGCTTCAGTTTCTTGAATCCGCTCATGCCCCTCCCTTGCCTGCCTAGCGTAGGTCCTGCTCGATGATCCAGCCGCCCTTGATCAGACCTTCTTCGCGAATGTCGATGGGGAATGCCTCCAGAATCTCTATCGAGTGCGTTGTGGCGATGACCGTGGTACCCGGCTGCTCGCGTGCCTGGGTCTTCATCAGACTCAGCGCCTTGTGTTGCCAGCGGACATGCAGGTGGACATCCAGTTCGTCCACCAACACCCAGGTGTTGCGGGTACTGTGGGCGCCAATGCGGAGAAAGAGCTGCGTGAGGTTCTTCTCTCCACTCGATAGTCGGTCCAGGCGGTGGGTTTGTCTGCCGCTATGGATCACCGCCTCGGGTGGAACGCGGCGAATCTCCGCGGCCAGGAACTTGTCCGAGGGTTTCCCGAAGACTGTGTCGTTCACCGTTTTCACCGCATTCTCGTAGCTGCCGTTGTTCAACCACATCAGCCAGACCAGCAGGTTGTCGAGTGACGCCGTCCAGTGAGTTCCGTGAGAAGCAAACTCATGCGCCGTGCGGTAACCCCAATGTTCCGGCTCGATGATAGGACGCTCCCCAAGTTCGAGGACAGGGGGGATGTCCCGGTAGGCGGGAAAGAGCAGCGCGGTGGGCAGGCTCAGGGTGGAGTTGGCGAAGCCCTCTGGGGCCATCCGGCTTGAGTCGATCAACGTGCGGCGAAGATCCTGGACGAAATCGTTGTAACTGTCGATCTCAACCAAGCGTCCGCGCGCCTGCTGACGGAATCCGGTCCGGTGCCACTCGTCTGCCCCATAACGCTTGAGATTCGAGTCGTCCCAGACTTTGAGGAAGGTCTTGTCGCCGATGGCACCCGCCAACAGGGACAACACGATACGGTGATCACGTCCCTGCCAGAAAATTCGGGTCAACACGTCTAGCTGGACCCTTCCCCGACCTCTGTCCAGATCTTCCTGGCCGAAGCGCTGCGGCTCATCCTCTCCGAGTTGACGCATCAGCAGGGCCATGCACTCCAGGACTGTGGTCTTGCCGCGCCCGTTTTCGGACATCAGGAGGAAGATATTGCAGGGGTGATCCTGCTCGTCCGTGAAGTCGATCTCGTAGGGCGTGCTCTGGAAGGGTCCGACCTGGTCCAGCGTCAACCAGAGTGGTTGGAACTCATACACGGTCATGTCACTCATTGGATTCTCCCCCGGACGTTTTGCAGACATAGCCGGATATCATCGCTGCTAACCCTCACCCCATGGGCGCGGCGAGTCGCGACTCCGGCCTGGGGTCGCAGCAGCATGTCACCCGCACCGAGCAGCTTCTCGGCGCCAGTCTCGTCGAGAATGATCTTGGATTCCGCCCCGGTGCGGACTGACAATGCGATGCGTCCTGGCACGTTGCTGCGCAGCAGGCCGCTGAAGGTGTCGGAGTCCGGTCGCTGGGTAGCGAGCACCAGATGGATTCCCACGGCCCGCGCCTTCTGCGTCAGGCGCACCAGAGGTGCCTCTGCCTCACGGGACTGGAAGAGCAGATCCGCCAGTTCTTCTACGACCACCACTACGTACGGCAGGTCGATCCGACCCTGCTCACGCCCTTCTGCCAGGTTCGCTACCCCGTGCTGCCGTAACAACAGGGTGCGGCATTCCATCTCATCGACCAGTCCGTCCAGTGTCTCCAGTGCGTCGCCAATGTCCTCAATAATCTGTCCGTTAGTCACTTGGGGGAAGGCACCGTAGTGGGCGAGCTCCACGCGCTTAGGATCGATCAGAGTGAGTTGAAGGTCTTTCGGCTCCAGCCGCCAGAGGAGGGACAAGAGCAGGGCGTGCAGACACACGCTTTTGCCACTGCCGGTAGTCCCGCCAACCAGAAGATGGGGCGAGGCTGCCAAGTCGAAATATACAGGTTCCCCCAGCACATCCACCCCGGGCCAAACCGTCAGCATTGGTACGTCCTTCGCCTGTGTCGCCCAATCCCTGAGGCGCGCACCGGGTACCGTGTGCCAAGTTTCCCGCGGGCGGGGAACGTCAAGAGCCAGCACCCGAGCTTCCCGCTCACGGTCTTCGTCTTCCTGAAGCAGTATTCCCTGGCGGGTGGACAGACCCAGGTGCAGACCGAGCTTGTCGAGGCCGCGCTTGACCTTGTCGTAATGATTCACGTCGTCCAGGAAGATCCGGTAGCGGCTAATGCGCGGCCCGTCCTCCACGCTGCGAATCTGGGCCGAGACGCCAATCTCGCGCAGTCCCGCAAGAATTTCCTGGCCCAACTCCGCTCGCGCCGGGCGGGGTGCTTGGCCGACAAATAGCTCGTGGTAAAGAAAACCGTGAAAGTCGTGACCGGGGCGCCAGGTGGTACGTATTTCCTGAAGGCCGCGGCGGATGTGGCGTTGCAGGTAGCGGCGATAGCGTCGCTCCGACTCTTCGCCCTGGAACATATCCTCGCCGTGGTAGACGCTGAGCATCGCGCGCACCGCCAAGTCATAGTCCTGGCGACCTTCATCGTCGGCTGCAAGCCCGGCGCCAGTAACTCGGGTCAGGGCATACTCGCTCCCGCCCATGCTGCCACCATCAAGCTCTTCCGCTGGTGGCGTCGATATCTGCAACGATCTAGCAAGGGCGATGCGCAGGACGCGCAGCTTTGGGGCGCGCGGCGTATTGAGTCCATGTAGCAGTACATCCTCAATGGTCTGCTCATCCCGTGCGTCGGTGTAAAGATCAGCCATGGTTCAGCCCTCCCTGATCAGGTCCGACACTTCCACCGACTCAGGGATCGTGTGCTCGCCGTCCAGATTGGTCAGGCGATAGGCACGATAGACGTGCGGGGCGATGAGTCGAAGCTTGCGCGCGTCCAACTCGGAGTCCGTGGGCAGCACTATGACCTGAGCCGCGGCATTGGGGTAGTAGTGGCGCAGAATGGCCTCCTGATGAGCCAGATCGATACGGGCCAGCGGGGTGTCGACAACCAACGGGAACTGCTTCCCGGACACCTCGCTCAAGGCCCATAGCAGAGCCGTGGCCATGAGTTGTTTCATACCGGCGGCCAAGGTGCCCATGCCGACATGATCCCCTTCTGCGTCCAGGTAATGCAATCCGAAGTCCTCGTTCACTTCCACCCGGTTGATCAGGTGGTGGGATGTCATCAGTATCCGAAAGTGCTGGTTGATGGCCGCCTCCAACTGCTCCCGCTGCGCCTGCTTCCGGCTGCTCTTGAGGTCGGCAAAGAGGTTGCCGAGACGACGAGCCGTAGCAATTTTTTCCTCTATGACCCGGTTGTGACCGAGCTTGGTCCTGGTCTGCTCTATGCGTTTACGGACCTCGTCGAGCTTTCCTTTTAGCCCGGCGGACTGGCTCGCAAGATCCCTGTCCTGCTCCTTCTTCCTGTCTAGGTTCCGTTGGAGTTCGTCGCGCTCCGCGACGAAACGCTGATAGCGTGTCCTCTCCTCGTCTGACAGCGACCCCACGTTGAGCAGGTCGGCCTCCAGTTGGCGCAATTCGGAAGCGAAGCCCTGCAGGCGCCGCAGTTCCTCGGCACGAACCGAGCGCAGAGCGTTCGCATCGGCGTAGGGGGCGAGCTGTTCGCGAGCGGCACTGGCTGTTTGGGGATCCGGTCCGAAGACGGGATCCAGGGTTTCGCCGGCTGCGTCCGCCTGCTGTTCCAGGACGCGGACCAGCTTATAGCGATAGTAGGCCCGCTGACTGTCGCGAATATCCGGTACAGGGAAGTCGGGTTGGTCGAAAAGACGCGCCGGCAGAACCTCCAGCAGCGACTCCAGAACCCGTGCGCGGGCATTGGCATCGCTGCCGAGCACCTCGTTCAGCCTTTCCATGGCTCGCGTTACCAGCGATGGATTGACCAACAGAACGATATCCCGCGGAAGCCGGGTCGACAGGAGGTCCATGGCCTCAGCCCGCTGCGCTTGAATTCGTGCGCGAGTCTCGCGGAGCTGGACCTCATCGTGGCGATGAACGAAGGCGCTCAGGCCCTCAATGCGACGGATGATGCGGCGCAACTCGCTTGTATCGTTCTCGATTTCGTGCTCCAGATTCGCGCGACTGACGTCCAACGCTGTGCGGTCGGCTTCAAGGCCCCGAGCCTCTCCCTCCATGCGCTCAAGGTCCGCGCGTGCCTGAGGTTCAAGGTCGTTGTGCTGCCACCGCGCGATAGCGGCATTCAGGGCGGCCCGAAGGGCATCGATCGCGCCAATCCCGAGAAGCCGCTCCATCTGTCGCTGCTGCACGTCGCGGTTGGCCTCCGCCAATTCCTGAATCTGCTCACCGTCGAAAAGAAAAAAATACAGATAGTCTCGTGGCAGGCGACGATCGAGGAACGCCTGCGCCTCTTCGTCCTTGAACGTTTCGGCTCTGGTCGCGACGGTCAGCGACTCGTCACCGTTCCACACCCCGTTCTCGATGCGCCAAGCCCTTTCAGCGGTGACCCGGCCGCCGTCCTCACTCCAGACGAGTCGAACGGCACAGCGCGTTTGGCCATCTCTGCGCGCTCGACGGTTCATAATGCCCCACCAGTCGTCTCCTGTTCCCACGACATATTGGTTAACCGTAGGCATCCGCCTCCGCTGGACTGCACGGCGTAACGGTTCGTAATCGGCACCGGTGAAGAGCAGCTTGAGGCTGTTGAGGAGGCTCGTCTTGCCGAAGCCGTTACGGCCCATGATCAGGCAGACGTTGCGTCCCGGTTTCGGGGTGCCGAGGTCGATCTCCTGCTCACCGTAATAGGAGAACAGGTTAGTGAGGTGAATGCTCTCGAAGATCATGCTGCTGGCTCGGTCCTGTCGGCCTGTCGAACAGCGTTCTCAACGACCTTGATTACATCCTCCATGAGCTGCTGGCGAGTGCTTGGGCTGTCAAGCGACGGGTAGCGCTCGGTGACCAGACTGTACAGGTCAGTCGCCCAGATACTCTGCACCTCGAACCTCGGGGCCAACTCATCGATCAGGGCGAGGTCCCTGGACAGGTCTTCTGGTGTGAGGGTCACAGTTCCAACCTCCCTATTGAACTCTCTGGCAATGGCCAGAGCGCTGTCGGTGACATCGAACTTGTCTGTCCACTGCTGCTGAATGTAAGCGATCTCCGCATCCTCGATCAGCCGACGTCCGACGGTCTTCTCGAGAGCCAGGAGTCGGCGCAGAATGAGCTTGCGAGTCTCTGAACTGAAGGGGCCGGGTCCAATGGAGTCATTACGGCGAATGCCGTCGCGCTTGCTCGTGTCTTCGCGAATTTCCTTGAGCCAGTTGCGGAATTCATTGAGTGGCTCCATCCATGTCGCACCGGAGTCGATGAATCCGCGCATGGATTTATCTTCCTTGACGACGGTGCAGGTCCAGCAACCAAAACGGCTTCCCCCACACGAAGGCGTATTGAGGTCCAGGACCACCGGGCATTCGCCGCCACTCGCCTGCCGATACAGGTCGAGCATGAAGTCGTGGGTGCCACCCCAAGGGGGCGGATTGTGCGTGAAAAGGTACTCCCATACTTGATCGGTCGCCCACTCGGCAATGGGTGTCATTACCAAGGCGTCCGGAATCTCGTTGTGAGGGTTCAGACCGCGGCTATTGGTGGCGCGAGCCTCCATCCGTTGCGCGCGACTAGCAGCCTGTCGGACTATAGGCCTGCCGCTGCCGGATATGCTATAATCATAGCTATTCAAGCGACCGAGGTCTGGCATGTCCAAGTTCATCGTCACCGACCGCAAGACCGACTACCTGCTGCCGCCGTCACTCGACGATTGGCTGAACCAGGATCACTTGGCGCGATTCATTGTGGAGGTGGTCGACCAGCTTGATC
>JAKOZI010000226.1 GCA_029780075.1 Pseudomonadota bacterium | reverse complement strand
CTCTCAAACGGGATGACCGTTCTCACGGTCTCACCAATGTCGCCGACGTGACCCAGGACCACGCTCTTACTCGGGCAGGGACGCTCCAGTGACTGTTCGGTCTTCGCCGACGCGGTAGTCCACCTTACCTCACCGTCTGGCTCTCGTCGCGCCGTGTTTCTTGTGGACGCATTGCGGCCAACGGCCGATTACTACGCTCTTTGCTCGCTACGCCTGCCCGTTCGCCAGTCTGGCCGTGCTGGCGGATGACGACCGATCACCCGTCAGTGACGCAGCCAAGTGCGGGGACATGGTTCTGCTGGTGCTTTCCAGGAAGATCGATCTCATGCCGAATCTGTGGGTGTATTGGTCCGGCTGCGCCAGCAGTTCGGCGAGCGCAAGATCGACCTTGGGACCGATCCGAATCCGTTCCTGCCTCTTCCCCGAATGGTCGTCGAAAAAGGCGTGCGACTGTGACGCAAGTGAAAGCTGAACTCCTACAGCAAGAACTGGCTGGCCTGCCGCTCGTCGCGGGGTGCTCTCGGGTTGCCATGAACGGCTGCGGCAATCGTGAAAATAATCTCAGCCGACCGGACGGGACGGTGAGATCATTCGGGACGGTCGCAGGCCGGGGGTCCTCGCTGTGCGGCCCAGTGTTGACCGAGCTAGACCGACAATCGCGCTCGACCGGCAGTTGCCTGCAAGAGCAATCTCCTGGGGGCTCTCGCAAGCATGCTCCACGCCGTCACGGCCGTTGTGAAAGGAACAAGGGACGACCATTCTGCTGTATACCAAAGCATTCGGGCATGGCGGTAGCGTGCCCGAATGCGCGGACCGGGGCGCTGCACACATCGTCAGTCGTCCGATCCAGCCGCAAGACCCGCTGGGCCGCAACTGTTTTCCCCTCCTAGGCGAGCCATGCTCGGCGGCTTCTGGCGCGCAATAAGTGTCAAAACGATCTTGATCGGGTTGCAGCGCGTCATGGACTGCGCCGTCGTCCTCCAGTTCATCCGTGAGGTGGCACCGGGGTGAGTTGTGTACAAGGATATGCTTCTTACCCTTACGCTAACCGCCATCTCCGCAACAGCGTAGGGGCGTGAATGTTTTTGGAGAACCAATGACCAACGCCGGATCCAATACTAGGCGAACCGCCTTCCGAACCCTTTGCCGATGCCTAACTGGCGCTATCGGGCAGCCGTTAGCGCCGCCAGACTTGCCGTCCAGCCCTGCTGAGTGGGAAAAGGTTTTACGTCTGTCGAGCGCTCATCTGGTTACGCCGCAACTCCGCTGGGCACTGCAAGAGCAGGGGAAGGACCTTATCCCCGCGATACCGACCGACGTGGTCG
This sequence comes from Pseudomonadota bacterium, assembly GCA_029780075.1. Classification (GTDB taxonomy): domain Bacteria; phylum Pseudomonadota; class Gammaproteobacteria; order Burkholderiales; family Rhodocyclaceae; genus Accumulibacter. The sequence continues at coordinate 2,792 of JAKOZI010000226.1, read as the reverse complement.
AATATATCGACGCGATCTATACGCTCAACCTGGAAAAGACCGGTCGAGTTAAAGAACAGTTGGCCCAGTTCATTCAGGCACTGAACTGTCTCGGAATACGACCGCTCCTGCTCAAGGGTGCAGCGGTGATCGTTGGAGGACTCTATCCAACGGATGGCGAAAGGATGGTCACCGACATTGATGTTCTGATTCCGCCGTCGAGCTTGCCCGAAATCCTTGAAAAGCTGGCCAGCATTGGCTACCAGGAAATGGATAATACGGGAGGTCTGGTCAAGATACGAACTCCGGAAGCACTTTCTCATCATCACTATCCACCCCTCTTTAATCCGGATTGGCCAGTAACAGTTGAGCTGCACGTGCAACCAGTTTCGTTGCGCTACGGCCGCTTATTGACAACTGAGGAGTTATTCCTTGCCGCAACACCATTGTCGTGGGCTGGGGCAGACTTTTTTTTGCCAGCGCCAGAGCATATGATTGTGCACAACATTATTCACGCCTTCCTGGTGGATACGCGGGATCAGATGAGGAACATGTCGCTAAGGCAATCGTTTGAGTTTGTTCTGGCCAGTCGTACCTACGCGGATCGTATCGACTGGGATGCCATCAGGGAGCGCTTCGATACGATCGACTATGGGATTCCTTTGCGACAGTATCTGGCATTGGCGAATCACTGTTTCAACTTTCCTTGGCCAAAAGCGATTACGGCCGATCCGAATCAAGAAGCGAGAATCAGGCCATACGTGGTCCGGCAGAATCTGGAAAATAATCTTGCGCGTTGGACAGTCAACTTTCTATGCAGGGCGAGCATTAGTCTGCAAAGCCTCTATAACGACCCCAGAAGACTCAGGAGGCTGATTGAGGGTGATTTCTACCTCAATCTGCGTGACAGTGTTAAGAAATTATGACCGCAACACTCCAAGCTAACAGAACATGGCAATGCCGGTCCGATGTAACTGTTTAATAAATGGGCAACGGTGTCCGGCTGTGATTCTAGCCGAAGCAGGCAAGCTTGCCCATGAGACAGCGTCAGCCCCGCTATACGCAGATAATGGGATCGTTTAATAGGAAAAGGCCGGTGCGCAATTTACGCTCCCTATGGAACAGATCATGGGACGGAAAAATATTTTCAAAAATATCGCAAAAAACACTTGACACAGGCTTAGCAAAATGCTCGCAATTTATGCTGTATAAACAACAGCTTATTGGAGCCTCGTGTGGATACCGAACGATTAACTGCAGTCATGGACAGCCTCATGAATCAAACCGTCTTGGGAGAATTGTTGGCGCCGGTGTCTCGTGCCTTGGCTCAAATACGCGGTACCGACACGGTATCGCGGGTGTTGAGCATGGCGGATTTTATCGGCCTGGGAGTACTGCGCCACCTGCAAGGCATGCGCACGCTGCGCGAGCAGGTGCAGTCGCTGCTGCATTGGGAGCCGGGAACGGCGCTGCGCGCCCCGCTGGCACGTTCCACCTGGTCGGACGCGCTGTCCTCGCGCCACCGCCGCGCAGTCTTGCAGGCGGCGATGGCGCCGTTGCTCGGCGAGGCACGGGCGGTGCTGCCGGATCGTCTGGCGCAATTCCCTGCCCTGCAAGGGCGCCCGGTGTATGCGATGGATGGGACGTATCAGAGCGAAAGCGCACACTACGGGCGGTGTACGCCCCGGCAGGGCGGCGAGGACAATCCCAAGGGACACGCGCTGTTGAGCTTCTACGACGTGCGCCTGGGTTGTCCCACCGACGTGCACGTCGATACCCGCAGTCGCCACGAGACGGCGCTGTTGCGCGACTACGATCAATCCGCGCAGCCCATGACCCGTCACAAGGGTGCGCTGTGGCTGGTCGACCGCGCGTTCATCGACGCGGCGTTTTGGGATAGCCGGAAAAAGCGCTTGGGCATGACCCTGATCACGCGCATGAAAAGCAGCCTGTGCATCGAGTCCACCGAGCCCTTGCCGGTGGCGAACGTGCCGACCAACGAAGGGGTGCTCAAGGATCTGCGCATCACCTTGCGCAGTTCCCGCCAAAACTGGCGTCTGATCACCTTCCGCAGCCGGCGCGGGCATCTCGTGGAGTTCCTGACCAACGAGTTCAAGCTCGAACCCGGCCTCATCGCCTTTCTCTACTCGCGCCGCTGGGAGGAGGAGAAGTGTTTTGACACCTGGAAGAACGACTTCAGCCAGGCCAAGGCCTGGGGCGCCAGCCTGGCGGCCATCGAGAATCAGGTCCGCCTGGCCATTGTCACCAGCCTCTTGGTGGCCCTGCTGTTGCACCGCAGAATGGGCCAGCACGGAATCGCGGACGAGAAAGCGTTGCGCAAGCAGGACCGGCGCCAGACCTCCGCGACCGACGGGACCGATCGCCCCGACTGGAGCACCCCGGTATTCCGCTACACCTCCAAGGTGAGCCGCCAAGTCCTGCGCTTCTTCAAGCACTGTTTTCACAAACCAGCCTCCCAGGCGCTCTATGAGGCCCAGCTGAGGCCATTGTTGTTGGCATACCTATGAAGCAACCGGACACCGTTGTAAATGGGTTTATTGGTGAGGTTTTTTGCTATTGTTGGGTGTCTCGGCAATCCAATGCTCTCAGCTGTAACCGTTCACACCCCCTCAACAATTCGCGCCACGGGGTCAAGTTCTATGTCATAATCCGCGTAACATAACGACGACTCGACGCAATGCACCTGCGCAAGCACGACCTTCTGCAAATGAACGACGAGTGGCTGAAGAAGCTGCCGGCAGAGCTATTGCTGGAGGTATCGAAGCGTCTGCTGGACGACGTCAAAGAGTTAC
>JAKOZI010000225.1 GCA_029780075.1 Pseudomonadota bacterium | reverse complement strand
CTCATCGGCCGCGAAAACAAGAAAGGCACACGATGACCATCGGTCCCGTCGTCTTCGTCGGAGTAGGTGGCACCGGCGGCAAGACCTTGTCGGTCACCTATGACACCCTGCGCTCCCAGCTGGATCGGCTCGGGTTCACCTCATGGCCGTCCGCCTGGCAATTCCTGCACATCGATGTCGCCGCCGACCCCGACTCGGTGGTGACAGGGATGCCGGACGCACTGCCACGGAGCAGCTATCTCGCCCTCACGACGCACGAGAGCTCCTACCGCGGGATCGATGGCATCATCAGCGATCGCATCGGCGAGGTTGAGCTTGAGGAACACATCGCGTGGAACTCCTGGCGCCCATACCCACCCAACAACACCGGCGCCATCATCGACAAAGGCGCTGGGCAATGGCGGGCCGTCGGTCGGGCGACTCTCATGGGACACCTCGACGCCGTCGAACGGGCCGTCGATCAAGTGATGGATAGGTTGCACCACGGGGACGGTCCCGGCCTCGACACGATCCAGCGCACGTCTGGGCAACGCATCCAGCACACCACCCCCAACGATCCGCTCGTCTTCGTCGTGGGGTCGGCGTCTGGGGGTTCCGGCTCGGGAATGCTCCTGGACGTCTGCGATCTCCTGCGGGCTCGGGCCCGGGAGGTTTACGCCCTCGTCTTCACTCCCGAGGTCTTCGAGAGCGACGAGGGCAAGATGGACGCGGGCATCGCCCCGAACTCCATCATCGCCATCAACGAACTCGCCGCCGCCAACTGGATCAGGAACGACGCCGACGCTCCCCTGTCCCGGAATCGACTCTTCCAACAGGCCCGCGTGCAACGACCTGCTGGCCTGGAAAACAGCCAGAGCGGGCCAACCACGACCCTCCTCGTCGGGCGGCGCGGCCAAGGAATCACGCTCAAGACGCCCGAAGACGTCTACCGCGTCGTCGGTCGGTCACTTGCCGAGATCACAGTCAACGAGCCGCTCAGTCGCGACCTCAAGAACTTCATCGGCGCTAACAACTACAACCAGACGATTTCGAACGCCGACAACCTCGGGCTATCGACGGGCCAGGACTTGATCGACCCCGGTGTCTTCAAGGGCCTCGGTTTCGGTCGCCTTTCGCTCGGGCGAGACTTCTTCCAAAGGTATGCCGTGGAGCGCTTCCAGCGCATGGTCGCTTCGCGCCTGCTCGACCAACACTTGACCCTCCGCCGGCCCAACGACATGCGAACCAACGAGGAACTCATCGAAGCAGCCGCAGAGCTGGTCTGGCTGCCCTTCCTCGTCAACTCCGGTCTCGACGAGGTCAACCCCAAGAACGATGTGGTCAAGGAGCTTTCGCCCCGAGGAGAACGAGCAAACGGCAGGCTGTATGAGGCTGAAGCGGCCTTCGACAGGTCGGTCTTCGAATCGGTAACGAGTAGCGCGAACACGCGCGGAGAGATCCGCATGATGGACGCTCGCAGGGAGGCCGGCCAGAAGGTCACCGACGCCTACGGAGACTCCGGTTTGGTGGAACAAGCTCGAGGGCTCACCAGTGTCCTCGTCGGCGAATGGTCACGAGACATCCAAACCAAGATGCTGCGTCAGATCGACAATGCCGTCGCTCTCCGTGGCCTGCCAGTCACCGTTCGACTCGTCCGCCGGCTTCGTGAAGCGGTGCTGGCGGCAGCCAAACAACTCGCCGAAGTCGACGCCGTCGATTGCCGTGCGGAGTCCGCGGCCCTGCGAGCTCGCCTGGAGGTGTTCCACGAAGGGGACCCCAAGGACTTCCGCGCCGACGACAACGACCGGATCAGGGCGCTGTGCGACGAGGCCCAGGAAGTGCTGGGGTATTCGATCGACGCCCACACGTGTGAGATCGCCAGCGTGGTCCTCAAGGACCTCGAACTAAACCTGCTGGGACCTTGGGAGCTCGCGCTGCGAGACGCGGACGGCATACTCCGCCGAAAGGTGCGACCGAGCGAAGGCGTCCAACCGTTCACCTTGTGGCCGACCGGTGAAGGTGACCTCCCACGTCGCCTCCTCCCCAGCGCTGTGGAGTTCACGCTGGACGACGTGGACGACTTCCATCGGGTGTTTGACGATCTCGTCGCTAGGTCCGTGAAGTCGCGCCTTCAGAGCGCGGTCACGCAGGGCTCGGACGAGAACCTCGCCGCAGGGCTGTTCACGGCCGTGACTGAGGTCATCCACGGCGACAAGCTGCCGCCGCAGACACAGCGTCTGCGTCCTGTCGCTGTCTACCGCTCATCCTGGGTGCCCGAGCTGAACATCGCCGGTGAGGACGACGCCGTCCCGATGCGGGCTCAACCAGTCTTGGCGTACGAACTCGAGGATCTCACCGCTCGCATTCAGGCCTGGCTCAGGGACAGCAACGAGGCGATCGGTCGGCACCTCACGGAAAGCTTCGGTGCATACCTCGCCGGAGAGCCGACGACAGGCTATGTCAGCGCAGAGACGCGCATCGACCGGCAGAATCGGATGGTCCACCTGCTGCGCAAGGTCCTGGAGTGCTCTCGACCGCTCCTCTCTATCGAACGGAGCATGCTCCAGCAGATTCATCTGCTGAACGAGCCTGCGGTGAAGGTCATCGCCGCCGAGCTGAACGTCCCACCTCAGTTGGCGGAGCTCAGAGCCCAGCTGGACCAAGTTCAAGCCACCTCTGGCCTTTCCGACGTGAGGGTCGCGTATACGGACACGCCAAGCCAAGACTGCCTCATCGTCTCGGTGATGGACACCGCCTGCCACCCCGTCGAGATCGCCAGCGTCATGGATCCCATCCTGCGGCAATGGTCGGGGTCGCGCGACGGACGTTTCTGGTCCTTCCGGCGGGCGCGGCCGCTCGGCGAGTTCGTCCCCCTGGGGCCGGAAGCTCGGCGGAACCTCATCCTGGGGTGGTTGGTGGCCCGTCTGCTCGGGCGCGGCCGGGTGGTGCTCAAGGGCAGTCATGTCGAGCGATTCGAAATCCTCGTGAAGGGTGGGTGGCGCTCGATAGAGCCATCCGGGATTCGGCCGGCGACTGACAAGGGCCAGATCGGTTCCCTCGTGGAGGCTCTCCCTGTCCAATTCTTGCGTGCTTACGACGAGAAGTCCCTCGACGTGATCGAGCCTTACCGCGAGCTCATCCGTCTCGGGGCCGAGAGTCGGGCCACGCAACACGCATCCATCAGCGCGCCGAACCCGATCCAGGATTGGATCGAGAGCGGCAAGGGAATCGTCGACGTCGAAGGGGCCGAGTTGGAGGACGGCGCCGACGCCCTGGCAAGGAGCGAGGTGTTCGCAACGCGGGTGACCGAGTGGGCCGAGACGTATGCCACGATTGGCGACCCTGGCTACCTGTCGTCTGTGCCCGAAGCGCAAGGGAACCCCTCCATCGAGGTTCTGCCTGACCTCAAGTGGGCCTTTACAGAGCTCAACAGCCTCACCCGGGCTAGGAGGAAGCGGCCCGGATGGTGAGCAGCATCGCCGTCGTCGTGGCCGCGCCGTCAGACCTTCTCGCTCGCGGTCTGCAGTGGTCGGCTGCGGGCTTGGTGCCGGGGTTGGCCTGGCTCGATCAGGCCCAATTCACCGGGCTCACGGGGATGGCGGCACAGCAGACTGCGGCGTGCACGGTGTGGCGTAACGGGCAGTCCGAGTCACTACGGTTGACCGAATACCTCGCCGAGGTGGCTGGCCTTTCCGAAGTTCGGGCTGCCTGGATCCGCTCGTTCGGCGACCTCTCCGAGCAGACAGCCATGGGTCAGTTCGGGGACTTTCTCCGGCGCCACGTGATCGGCACGCAGTGCCACTTCGTCGACATCGCGCCACCGGCAGAAGCGGGTGAGAACCAGTGGCCGCTCACCTCTCAGGACTGGCGCTGCATCGTCGTCTCGCCACAGGACCGGCCGGATCCGTCGAGCAGCGATTCCGGGTGGTCGCCGCGTCGGGAGGCCGTGACGCTGCACACCACCTTCGCCGTGCTCGGGGTCCTGGGCGGCGAGGGGCCAATGGTGCCGTTCTCCAGCGACGTCACCGAGATTCATGCGTTCAGCCGCCTCGTGGGGGGTGGCGAGTTGGCTGCGGCCGAGGCGGTTCTCCACCTTGATCGCGTCTTGCCAGAGGCGGCCGCCGATACGGTCCACCCACAGGGCTTCGAGCTTTTCGAAGCCCCGGGGAGTGAGGTCGAGCGGGCGGCGGCATGGCTGACCGACGCTGCTGACGGCGCGTTGGCGTATGCCGCGCCAAGCCCCTCCGTGTTGCCGAGCCGACCGCGGGTGTCCTGGCGGATCTTGTGGCGCACCATCGTCGCCTGCGCTGGGTTTGTGTTGGGCGGAGTGTTTGGGAAAGCCCTGTCTGCAGACCGCGCACTGAACAGGCTGGCCGGGCGAGCCGCCGATGTC
>JAKOZI010000309.1 GCA_029780075.1 Pseudomonadota bacterium | reverse complement strand
ATATTTCAACGCCATCTCCGCCTGAAACGCCCTGCGCCTCGCACCCGTCATCTTGCTCGCAGCAAGCCGGATATCTTCCAGGTGCTCGGCTTCAAGAGAAATCTTCCTTTCCGCTACCGTGGCGACTCCCATTCGCAAGACCTCCAATCGCAGAATCGGCTAAAAGTATCGCACACAACGGTATGAAGAATTGGAGATATCACCTTAATCAAGCAACTTCTGGAAGAAGCCCTTCTGATCCCATTCGCACAGTTTCTTGCCGATCGGGTAGAGCGCCTCGCCGGCGAGCACCCGGGCAGGCGGCGTGGCATGGCCTTCGGTGATGACGGCGGCCTCGCGGGTCTTGCAATCGATCTGGAACTTGTCCAGCGCATCCGGGGTCTCGGGAACGGCGGATCGATAGAGCGTAAAACTGACCCTGTCGCCATCGCGCTGTACGCGATCCGGTTCGTAATATGCGCGCATGCCGGGAACGTCCTCGCGCGCGGCAGGCTTGGTGGGGTTGCCCGGCGCCCCGGTCGGCTGGGCGGTGGCCGCGGACGGCAACACAAGGGCCAGGGCAAGGACCAGCAAGGGCTTGTGGATCATCTCTAGGAACTCCTCGGGTATGGATGTCGGTACCGTTCTCGAAACATTGGACATTTTACTGTGATCACGATGCCTGCAAGCCTCCGGCGCATCGATCGATGCCTGTCGCCGACCGCCGCAGGGACCGCTGGGGCATGCGGCGGCCCGGCTGCGATTGACGGCGGCGGCTACGGCCGGCGATACTCCGGGCCATAGCCTTGAATCCCGCACCCGAATCCCGCACCCTTTGGCGCGCAGCAAACCCATGACCGACGAGCAGTTCGAATCCCTGGTCGCCCGCCTGGAGGCCGAGCAGGCGCGCCACCCTGCCGGTTACCGGCGCAAGGTGCTGCTGCTGGCCGTCGCCGGCTATGCCTACATTGCCCTGGTGCTGGCGGGTTCGACCCTGCTGCTGCTCGCCTCGCTGGCGCTGATCACCAAGGCGGCGGCCGCCGGCATCAAGCTGGCGATCGTCTTCGGCGCGTTTTTCTGGCTGGTGGTGCGGGCGATGTGGGTCAAGCTCGACCCGCCTGCGGGCCGCGAGGTTTCGCGTGCCGAGGCGCCGGAACTCTTTGCCCTGCTTGATGACCTGCAGCGCGCGTTACAGGTCAGCGGCGGCTTCGACCATGTGCGGATCAGCGACGATTTCAACGCCGCGGTCGTGCAGATTCCGCGGCTGGGCGTCCTCGGATGGCACCGCAACTATTTGTTGATCGGCCTGCCGCTGATGAAGGCGCTGAGCCGAGAGCAATTCGCCGCCGTGCTCGCGCACGAACTCGGCCATCTGGCGGGCGGCCACGCGGCGCTCGGTAACTGGGTCTATCGTCTGCGGCTCGGCTGGGCACAACTGGCGGCGCGACTGCAGCAGGCCCAGTCGGCCGCCGGCTTCGTGTTCCGCCCGTTCTTCAGCCGCTATGTGCCGTACTTCAGCGCGGTGTCCTTTCCGTTGGCGCGTGCCAACGAGTACGAGGCCGACCGGAATTCCGCGCGCCTGACTTCACCGACCGCGGCGGCGGCGGCACTGACCACGGTCAATGTGCTGGGGAACTTCCTGGAGAACCGCTTCTGGCCCGATCTGCACAAGCAGGCCAACGATCACGCGCAACCCCGGTTCTCGCCGTTTGCCGCGATGGGCGGCGCGATGACCGGCGGCGTAAACGAATCCGACCTGGCTCGCTGGCTGAGCGAGGCCCTGGCACGCAGGACGTCGGTGGCCGACACGCATCCCGCGCTCGTCGACCGGCTGCACGCCCTCGCCGAGCAGGCTCGCCTGGCGCTGCCGCAACCGGGCCAAGCGGCCGATCTGCTACTGGGCCCGGCTCTCGCGCCGATTACCGAGGCGTTCGACCGCCATTGGCAGGAGGCGATCCGCAGCGCCTGGGAACAGCGCCATCAGCAGGTCCAGGAACAGCGCCGGTCGCTCGCCGCGCTCGACGCGCGCGCCGCGGCCGGCGAGCTGAACTTCGACGAGCGTTACCAGCGTGCCTTGCTGACCGACGAAGTCGGCAGCGGCGAAGCCGCCGCACGCGAACAGTTGCAGGCGTTGCACGCGGAGGATCCCGAGCACGCGCCGGTGGCGTACGCGCTCGGCCTGCGCCTGCTGCAGGTTGACGACGATGCCGGCATCGCGCTCGTCGAGTCGGCGATGGTGCGCGACCCCGAGGCCATCGCCCCCGGCGCGGCGCTGCTGCGCGACTACCACCTCAGACACGGCCGCGAGGTCGAGGCCGCGCGCTGGCAGCAGCGCTGGCGCGAGCGCCAGGAACTGCTCTACCGCGCGCGCGAGGAGCGCCAGCAGATCAGCGCGCAGGACACTTTCGAAGCGCACGGCCTCAGCGACGCGGCGGTCGCGGCGCTGCGCCGGCAACTCGCCGGCGTGCCCGGCTTGCGCAAGGCCTGGCTGGTGCGCAAGCGCGTGCAACACCTGCCCGAACGGCCTCACCTGGTGCTCGGCTTCACGGCGACGCCGTGGTACCTGCCCAGGACCGCGAAGCGGATCCGGCAAACGCAGGACAGCATCGCCGAGGGGGTCGTGTTTCCCGGGCCGGCCGGAGTGATCGGAGTCGAGGGCGGGAACGCGGCAATTCGCCGGAAGATGCAGAAGGTCGCCGGCGGGCGGCTACTCTAGGCCGACGCGAGGATAAACGACGGATGCGCCACTTCCTGCTGGGCCTGATTGGTCGCCTCAGTGTCGGCCGCAAGCTGATCCTGATCTACGCCCTCGACTTGTCGGCGGGGATCTTCATCTCGCCGATCCTGATCAACGAGAAGTTCATTGCCATCGTTTTCGCGCGCAAGGAGATCGTCGGCACCGCGTACATCGCGGCGGTGCGCGCGGCGACTCTGGGCCCTGCGGCCGACGCTTCGGGAGTTCCCGCGGCGGCCGCGATACTGGCCGCCGAGGCGCGCTACGGCACGGCACGCGGCGATCTCGGCAGCCGCACGCTGGCGCAGGCGCTGGCCCAACGGCTCGAAGCGCACGCGGCCGGCCTGGCCAGGAGCGCAGACAACGGCCATTCCGTGGCTTTGGCGATGCAGGCGCTGATCACGCGCATCGGCAATCAGTCCAACCTCATCCTCGACCCGGACCTGGACAGCTACTACACGATGTCCATCGTCGTGCTGCGCTTCCCGGAGTTGCTGGATCTGATCAGCCGCGTCCGCGAGCAGGCCCGGGCGGCCGGCATGGCGACGCCGCGCGAGCGGGCACGACAGCAAACCGAGTACTTGATCCTCGAAGGGCGTCTCGATGCCGTCGCCAGCGGCATCGACGCCGATTACGCCGAGGCCCTGGCCGCCGGCACGCCGGCCCTCGGCGCGGCGCTGCAGCCTTCGCGTCGCAGCCTGCTGGCTGCGGTCGATGTGCTGCGCACGGGTGCGCGCCAGATCGCGATCGAGCAGGAACATGGACCGGACAAACCCGATCTCGAACGCATGGCCGGCGAAGCACGGCAGCAGCTCAACCAGGCGTGGGCGCAGGCCGGGGTGGCTCTCGACGATCTGCTGCAGGGCCGCATCGACACGCTGTTCCAGCGCATGTGGCTGCATCTGGGAACCGCTGCGGCGCTGCTGCTGGTTCTGCTGAGCGTGGTGTTCTTCGTCGCCCGCCAGATCGCGTTGCCGATTCGCCGTCTCGCCGCGGTCGCCGACAACGTCCGCAGTTCGGGCGACTACACGCTGCGTGCGGCGTGGCAGTCCAGCGACGAGATCGGACGCCTGATTACCGCCTTCAACGACATGCTCGACCAGCTCGACCACAGCCGCCGCATCGAACAGGAACTCGCCGCGCAATCACGCGCGGCCGCGGCTCAACGGCAATTGCTCGAAGCCGTGCCCATTCCACTGATGGTCACCGCCACGCCGCATCACGAGGTCCTGCATACCAACGCGCAGGCGCAGGCCTGGCTCGACGGTCGTCTGAGCGATCCCTGGGTGACCGGGCTGACAGCCGCGGCGCGTGTGCGCTTCTTCCAGACGCTGGCCGACACCGGCGCAGCCAATGAATTCGAAGTGCTGTGGCATGGCGAGAAAAGAACCGACTGGGCGCTGCTTTCGGCACGCCGCCTGCGCTACCAGGACCAGGACGCGGTCCTGACGGCATTCACCCCGATCGGCCGCATCAAGCACATGGAAGAACGGCTGGAACTCTGGGCCAAGGTGTTCGAGGCCTCGTCCGAGAGCATCCTGATCACCGACGCCAACCGGCAAATCCTGACCGTCAACCGCGCCTTCTGCCGCAACACCGCCTATGAGCGGATCGAGGTGATCGGCGAACAACCCAACTTCCTGCGCTCCGACCGCCACCCGCACGGTTTCTACGACGATCTCTGGCAATCCGCGAGCGTGCGCGGCTCCTGGCAAGGCGAGATGTGGATCCGGCGCAAGACCGGAGAAGCATTCCCGGTATGGGCGGTATTGAATGCGGTGCGTGACGATGACGCCCGGATCACCCACTACATTGCGACCTGGTTCGACATCAGCGAACGCAAGGCCGACGAGCAACGCATCAGCCATCTCGCGCAGCATGACGTGCTGACCGACCTGCCGAACCGGGCGCTCTGTGTCGAGCGCCTGCGAGTCGCCCTGCAGCAGGCGGAACGACACCAGCGACGCGTCGCGGTGCTGTTCATCGACCTCGACCGCTTCAAGAACATCAATGATTCACTCGGCCATCACATCGGCGATGGCGTCCTGCGCTCGGTGGCGCATCAATTGCAGTGCGCGGTTCGCACCGGCGACACGGTCAGTCGCATGGGCGGCGACGAGTTCGTGGTGATTCTCAACGATGTTGCCGACGTCGAGGAAATCCGCCAGATCGTCGACAACCGCTTGATCCGGCTGATCCGCCAACCTCACAACGTGGACGGGGCCGAGCTGCACGTTTCCTGCAGCGTCGGCATCGCCGTCTATCCGGAAGACGGCCGCGAGATCGACATCCTGATGCGCAACGCCGACGCGGCGATGTACCAGGCCAAGGAGCAGGGGCGCAATAATGCGCAGTTCTTCACCATCGAGATGGACCGACGGGCGCGCGAGCGCATGCAGATCGAGAATGACCTGCGCGGCGGCATCGAGCGGGGGGAACTGCGGGTCTATTACCAACCGCGCGTCGACTGCCGCAGCGGCACACTGCTTGGTGCCGAAGCCCTGGTCCGCTGGCAACATCCGCAGCACGGTCTGATGACTCCGGCGCACTTCATCCCGGTGGCCGAGGAAAGTGGCCTGATCATTCCGCTGGGTACCTGGGTACTGACGGCAGCCTGCCGCCAGCAGACGCGCTGGCGGGAGAGCGGCTTCGCCGACATCGTGATCTCGGTCAACCTCTCGGCGGGGCAACTCCACGACCCGGAATTGCTGGCCACGCTGCAAAGGGCCATTACCGAGCACGGGGTCAACCCGGCAATGATCGAACTGGAGCTGACCGAATCGCTGTTGATGGAGGATGTGACATCGACCATCGATCTGCTGCTGACGATCAAAAGGCTTGGTATTTCGCTCTCGGTCGATGACTTCGGCACCGGTTACTCCAGCCTCAACTATCTGCACCGCTTTCCGATCGACAAGCTGAAGATCGACCAGTCGTTCGTCAGGGACATGCTCGATGACCCCAACGATCTGGCGATCACCAAGGCGGTGATCGGTCTCGGCCACACCCTGGGGCTGCGCGTCGTCGCCGAAGGGGTCGAAGAGGTCGAGGAAATGCGCGTGCTCGCGGCCGCCGGCTGCGACGAACTGCAGGGCTATCTGTTCGGGAAACCGATGCCGGTGGAGGCATTCGAGCACTGGCGCGCCGCCGCCGACCCTGGCCACAAGGGCGGATAGGCGTCGCCGCCCAATGCCAACCTGTCGTAACCGGGCGCGCCCGGTTCCTGCTGGTGCCATGCCTGTCCCCGCGCGTACTTCCTGGACCCGTCCGTGACCTATTTCCTTACGGCTGTCGGCATGCTTGCGTATCGTTCGCTCCAGGGCAGCGCATCGGCGCCCGATGAATAGCAAGGAGTCGGGAAGTGAGTGAGTACGGGTTTGAAGGTTGCGAGCTCTGTGACTCGCCAGGTGGCGAGGTCGTCTGGGAGAGCGCCCTTTGTCGTGTGGTCATGGTCGCGGACGCCGACTACCCAGGCTTCTGTCGAGTCATCCTGCACCGTCACCTGGGCGAAATGACCGACCTGCCGCAAAGAGAGAGGATGCAGGTGATGAATGTGGTGTTTGCCGTGGAGAGTGCGGTGCGTTCGCTTTACCGGCCGGACAAGATCAATCTCGCAAGCCTCGGCAACATGACCCCGCACGTTCATTGGCACCTGATTCCCCGCTGGCGCGACGACCGGCATTTTCCGCAGCCCGTCTGGGCGAAACCACAGCGACTGAACAGCCCCCGCCGAAGCGTCGTCGACGGGCAGCAGCTCGGCGATCAGATCATCGCCGCCCTGCGCACCACATAGTCCGCCACGGGCGGAAAGAGGAGGAAGAATCATGAGCGCAGTCCTTGCCAAGGTCCCGGCCAAGATGAAGATCGCCAACCTGCAGACCGGTTTTCAAATTCTTTCTCGCCTGCCGTTGGCCAACTCGCAACAAGCCGCAATGGAAATCAACCAGTTTCTCGATAGCCTGCTGCTGGCCCCTCCGGATGGCGATGTCTACCTGCAACTGCTCGAACAGACGCGGATTTCCCTGTGTTTCATCGAGGACGAACTGGCGCGGCGCTATACCAACAAGGCACTGCCGCTGGGCGATGTCGAGGAGGAGATTTTCCGGCAGGTCGTTGCCACCTGGTTGAAGGCGGCCCGTGCCTATGCCCACTGTGCCCAGTTGCCGCATGATGAAGATGGCAATACCGATGCCGAGCGCCTGGCGCTGATCCTGCACCGTTGCATTTATTACACGGGGATGGCGATGGTCGAACACCATCGCGCCCGTCAGGAGTTCCCGGCCGGCCTTTGGCTGGATCTGCATGGCTATTACGCGAGCGCCGAGGAATGGGGGGTGGCGACACTCTACGTACCCGATTCGCTGGACTCCCTCGGCCGGGGCACGCATTGCATGGCAGCTTTCGTGAGCCTGTTGCTGTGCGAACTGGCCGGCCCCTACAGCCTTTCTGTCCGCGAGTTGGACCTGCTGCGGCGCTGGGCAGGCAACTGGTCACCGCTGGTGAGCGTACTCCCGGCCGTTCCAGATGACATCCTTCCCGAGTTCGTCGTCGACCTGATGCAGGACTGTGGTCTGCGCGCCGCCGGCGACTGCCCGCAGACAGCTCATCTGCGTCGCCTCGACAGCTCCCGTCTGACCGCGCAACTCAATCAGGTGAGGATACAGTTGCAGCGGAGAATTCCGCCCGCTCAGCTTGGTCTCGGCGAAGACTGCACCGCCGCGCAATGCCAGCGGCTGCTGGCCCGGCTCTTCAAGCCGTGGTCGATGCTGCGGGCGACGCGCAAGTTCCGCCGGCACGCGGCAACGGGTATTTCGAAAGTGTGTTCCGGATTTGCGGCCATTCACTATTACATCTCCGGGAGGGAATTCTCGCAACCGGAGAGCGAGCGCACCTACTCACGCGACGAGTTCGACAGCCTGTTCGCCTTCCGCCACATGCTGGAACCCATGCAGCATCTGGAGACGCGCCAGACGCAACTGGGTTTTGGGCTGGATATCTGGGAAGTGGTTGACCAATGCGCCAATGGCTTTCGCCTGCTACGTTCGACGGCCGGCAAGCGGATCGAACCCGGGCAATTGTTGTCGATTTACCCGCACGACGGCAGTTCGCAACTACTTGCGCAGGCGGTGTGGCTGATGCAGGAGCGGGGCGGCAGTCTCGTCGCCGGAATCGCCGCGCTGCCGGGCAGGCCACAAGCCGTCGCGATACGACCCCTTCCCCCGATGGGAGCGCCTGCCGAGCCCTTTGGGCGAGCCTTCCTCCTGCCATCGGTGCCGACAATCGGTGCCGAGCAGACCCTCGTCGTAGCGCGCGGATGCTACCATCCGGAACGTGTTCTCGAACTCTATGCAGACGGTCCTTCACGGGTACGTCTGCAGCGTCTGATCGGGAGTGGTGCAGATTTTGAGCGCGTGACTTTCGTCGCTGATTGACCCTCGTCCGGGTCGACGGGCTCCCCTGTTGGCACGACCACGGTCCGAACGGGCCGGCATTTTTGCGTTATCATGTGCCGTCAATTCATGCACAGAGATCACCATGGCTGGCCTGGACCACAGCACGAAAACACCGACCGAGATCAAACTGCATCAGAAGTCCCGGATTCTGGAGCTGAGCTTCGAAGACGGCGAGCGTTTTGAGCTGACCTACGAGTTCCTGCGGGTCTTCACGCCTTCGGCTGAGGCGCGTGGCCATGGTCCGGGACAGGAGGTCCTGCAGTTCGGCAAACGCGATGTAGGCATCGAGCGCATCGAAGCCGTCGGCAACTACGCCATCCGGCCGGTTTTTTCGGATGGACATGAGAGCGGCCTGTATTCGTGGGACCTGCTCTACAATCTGGGGAAAAACCGCGACCAGCTTTGGCAGGCCTACCTCGACCGCCTGCAGCAGGAACATCGCAGTCGCGAGGCCGACGAATCCCCCGCCAGCCGCATCACCAGCCACAGCGGCTGCCACAAGCATTGATCCCGACGGATTCGTCCCCATTCAAGTAAATATGAGCGATAGAAATACCACCCACTTCGGCTTTCAGGAAGTCGCGGAGGACGAAAAGGCGCGCCACGTCGCCGACGTTTTCGACTCCGTTGCGCAGCGCTACGACCTGATGAACGATCTGATGTCCGGCGGCCTGCACCGTCTCTGGAAGGCCTTTGCGATTGCCAGGAGTGGCGTGCGGGCGGGCGCCCGTGTTCTTGATGTGGCCGGCGGTACCGGCGACCTGGCGTTGTCTTTTGCCAGGAAGACAGGCGCGAGCGGACAGGTGTGGCTGACGGACATCAACCAGGCGATGCTTTCGCGCGGTCGCGACCGACTTTGCGACAAGGGCTTCATCGTCCCGGTCGCGCTGTGTGACGCAGAGAAACTCCCCTTTCCTGACGATTACTTCGATTGTGTGAGCGTTGCCTTTGGTCTTCGCAACATGACGCACAAGGACCTGGCCCTTGGTGAAATGCGTCGTGTCCTCCGGCCCGGTGGTCGGCTGCTGGTCCTGGAATTCTCGCAGGTCTGGAAGCCTTTGGCGCCGGTCTACGACTTTTACTCGTTCAAGGTCATCCCGCGACTGGGCGAAATGATTACCCACGACGCCGCGAGCTACCGGTATCTGGCCGAGTCGATTCGGGTGCACCCGAATCAGGAGGCGCTGAAGCTGCTCATGGAACGTGCCGGCCTCGAGCAGGTCGAATATTTCAATTTGGCGTTGGGCCTTGTCGCCCTGCACCGCGGTTTCAAGTTTTGACTGGAGGTATGGTAATGAAAAGAATCCTTATGGTCCTGAGTGTCTGTGTCTTGAGCTTGGGGCTGGCCGTGGGCGATGCCGACGCCAAGCGGCTCGGCGGCGGCAAGTCGACGGGCATGCAAAGAGAATCGGTGACACAGCGCTCGGCGACGCCACCTCAAAGCGCGGCCGCAGCCCCTGCCGTCGCCTCGCCTGCAGCACCGGCGGCAGCCCCCAAGCGTAACTGGATGGGTCCGCTGGCGGGTCTCGCTGCCGGCCTCGGCATCGCCGCTCTGATGTCACATTTTGGTATGGGTGAGGGCCTCGGGAACTTTCTGATGATCGCCCTGCTGTTGCTTGGCGCGGTGGTCGTTTTCAAACTGATTTTTCGCCGCAAGGTCCCGTCGATTCCGGGATCCGAATCCCTGCAGTACGCTGGCGCTGGTCCCGGGGTGCCGCTTGATTCCCGCCCGGGCTTCCCGGCAGATGACCACTACGCGGGGCAAGGCGCTGGGGTTCCTGGCAGCCTCGCCACGCAGGCGCCGGCCAACATCCCTGCCGGCTTTGACGTCGATGCATTCCTGCGTGTAGCAAAGTTGAATTTTGTTCGCCTGCAAGCTGCGAACGATGCCGGAAATCTGGAGGACATGCGCGAGTTTGTCGCGCCGGAATTGTTTGCCGAGATCAAGCTGCAACTCGACGAGCGCGGCAAGGCCATCCAGCAGACCGATGTCGTCACCCTCAACGCCGAACTACTGGAGGTTGTTACCGAACCCACACGGCACATTGCCAGCGTGCGCTTCAGTGGCATGATCCGCGAAGAGGCGGGTGCTCCGGCGGCGCCATTCGACGAAGTCTGGAATCTTGCGAAGGCAGTCGAGGGTGGCAAGGGCTGGGTGGTTGCTGGTATTCAGCAGCTTTCCTGACTGCTGACTGAAATGTTGTTGTCACGGCCTGCGCTCGCTTTCGTCAATCACTTGTTGGCGTCCGAGCCTTGGGCACGCGAGCGGCTAATCGGCTTTGCCGGCAAGATAGCTCGTGTGCACTTCGGAAATGGCGCAGTCCTGCAGGTCCGGATCAGCGAAACGGGGCTGCTGGAGGAGGACAAAACAGGCGTCGAAGCAACGGTCAGTATTGGTCTCCCGAACGATGCCGTGATTCGCGTACTGACCGATCTGCCTTCCCTGTTTTCCGCAGCGACGATTTCCGGCTCTGCCGATCTCGCTGAGACGCTGGGTTTCGTCTTTCGCAGTTTGCGCTGGGATATCGAACACGACTTGTCACGGGTCACTGGCGACATCGCAGCCCACCGAATCTTTCAGCTGGCAAAAGGACTGCTGCAATGGCAGTGGCAGGCCGCAAGAAATCTTGCCCTCGGAATGACCGAGTATCTGACGGAAGAAGAACATGCGATAGCCCGCCGTGGCGACGTAGAACAGTTCTGCTCCGAGGTAGACACCCTTCGAGACGATTGTGCGCGTTTTGAGAAGCGGCTTCTGCGTCTGGAGTCTGCCTAGTTTTCTGGCTTTCCTGGAGACAAAAAAAGACAGCTTGTGAGCTGCCTTTGTCGCAGGGCTGGCATTCGCCAGCGGGCGAGAAACTCTAGTGACGATTTCGTAGCTTCTTGATGGCCTGCAACTGTGCGACGGCCTGTGCGAGTTCGGCCTCCGCCGTCGCCAGACCGACGTCCGAACTCCGATCCCTGAGTGCCTCCTCTGCACGGCGCTTGGCTTCCAGTGCCTTTGCCTCGTCCAGATCGTGGGCACGAATTGCCGTGTCGGCGAGTACGGTGATCAGTGCGGGCTGCACTTCCAGCATTCCACCGGATACATAGACCATCTCGTATTCGTCCCGATCGGGGACCTTCAGGCGTACGGTACCCGGCCTGATGCGGGTCAGGAGGGGCGTGTGTCGCGGGTAAATCCCGAGCTCGCCAGCTTCGCCCGGGAAGACCGCGAAATCCGTCTCGCCGGAGAAGATCAGTTCCTCGGCGCTGACGACGTCTACATGTACTCTGATTGCCATGGTTTTTCCCTTGCTGGGTCGGACCCTGCCTTTGCGAAGGCTGCCGGGGTACGACGTTCCCTGATCGCGCCCTACCTAGAGTGTCTTGGCCTTTTCGAAGACTTCTTCGATGCCTCCCACCATGTAGAACGCCTGCTCGGGGATGCTGTCGCACTCTCCCTCAACGATCATCTTGAAGCCCTTGATGGTGTCCTTGAGAGTCACGTACTTGCCCGGCGAACCGGTAAAGACTTCGGCCACGTTGAACGGCTGGGACAGGAAGCGCTGGATCTTGCGAGCACGATAAACGGCCAGCTTGTCTTCCGGCGACAGTTCGTCCATCCCGAGAATGGCGATGATGTCCCGTAGCTCCTTGTATTTCTGGAGCGTCATCTGCACCGCGCGAGCAACGTTGTAGTGCTCCTCGCCGACGACCTGTGGGTCGAGTTGGCGCGAGGTCGAATCAAGCGGATCAACGGCTGGATAGATACCCAGCGAAGCGATGTCGCGTGACAGAACCACGGTCGAGTCGAGGTGCAGGAAGGTGGTCGCCGGGGAAGGATCGGTCAGGTCGTCGGCAGGCACATACACCGCCTGAATCGACGTGATCGAGCCGACCTTGGTTGAGGTGATCCGCTCTTGCAGGCGGCCCATTTCTTCCGCCAGGGTCGGCTGGTAACCGACCGCCGACGGCATCCGGCCGAGCAGCGCCGACACTTCGGTACCGGCAAGCGTATAGCGGTAGATGTTGTCGACGAAGAAGAGAATGTCACGACCATCGTCACGAAAACGCTCGGCCATCGTCAGACCGGTCAGTGCGACACGTAGACGGTTGCCTGGAGGCTCGTTCATCTGTCCGAAGACCATCGCCACCTTGTCGAGAACGTTGGAGTCCTTCATCTCGTGGTAGAAGTCATTGCCTTCGCGAGTCCGCTCGCCCACGCCGGCAAAGACCGAAAGCCCCGAGTGCTGCTTGGCAATGTTGTTGATCAGTTCCATCATGTTGACGGTCTTGCCAACGCCGGCACCACCAAAGAGCCCCACTTTGCCGCCCTTGGCAAACGGACAGACCAGGTCGATCACCTTGATCCCGGTTTCCAGCAGGTCGACGGAGGGCGACAACTCGTCAAATTTCGGCGCGAGCTGGTGGATTTCGCGGCGTTCTTCGGTGGCAATCGGCCCGGCTTCGTCGATCGGCCGACCAAGAACGTTCATGATGCGACCGATTGTCGCGTTGCCAACGGGAACCGCAATGCCGCCGCCCGTGTCATTGACTTTCATGCCGCGGCGCAGGCCATCGGAAGACCCCATGGCAATCGTACGGACCACGCCGTCACCGAGTTGCTGCTGGACTTCGAACATCAGGTCAGTCTCACACATATCCGACTCTTCGGCTTTATCGAGCTGGAGTGCGTTGTAGATCCTGGGCATTGCGTCACGCGGGAACTGGATGTCCACCACGGCGCCGATACACTGAACAATGTTTCCTTGACTCATCGTCGTATCCCTAATCAATAAACTAACTATCGCGTGGTCAGACAGCCGCTGCGCCGCCGACGATTTCCGAAAGCTCTTTGGTGATCGCCGCCTGGCGAGCCTTGTTGTACACCAGCTTGAGTTCGCCGATCACGTTCTTGGCGTTGTCCGAAGCGGACTTCATCGCGACCATGCGCGCACTCTGCTCCGAAGCCATGTTTTCGGCGACTGACTGATAGATCATCGCTTCGACATAGCGCACCAGCAAATCATCGATCACCGCCTTGGCATCGGGCTCATAGATGTAGTCCCATCGGTTGCCTTCTCCACCAACGAGTTCGCCGGATAGCGGCAACAACTGATAGAGGGTCGGCTCCTGCTTCATGGTATTGATGAAACGCGTGAAAGCGATGTACAGAACGTCCGTCTCACCCTTCATGTACGCGTCGAGCTGCACCTTGACCGGTCCGATCAGCTTTTCCAGGTGCGGCGTATCGCCGAGTCCGGTCAACTGCGAGACGACGTTCGCACCGGCCCGCTGCATGAACCCCAGTCCCTTGTTACCGATCGCGGTAACGCGAAGCTTCTTGCCTTCGGCATCCCACTCCTTCATCTTGCCAAGAGCAAGACGCAAGACATTCGTATTCAGGCCACCGCAGAGCCCCTTGTCAGAGGTTACGGTGATCAGTCCGACGGCTTTGACCTGCTGGCGTACGGTCAGGAAGGGATGGCGGTAGTCGGTCAGGGCATGCGAGAGATTGCCGGCAACACGCCGGATCTTGTCGCCGTAGGGACGGGCGGCGCGCATCCTGTCCTGCGCCTTGCGCATCTTGGATGCGGCCACCATTTCCATGGCCTTGGTGATCTTGCGCGTGCTCTCGACGCTCTTGATCTTGTTGCGGATTTCCTTGCCGCTAGGCATGGCAATCTCCTCGATCGATCAGGCCAGCGTGGCCTTGAATTCCTCAATCGCCTTGGTGAGCTTCTGCTCTGCGTCGGCGTCAAGATCCTTGGTCGTTTCGATCTTGGTGATGAGGTCAGCGTACTTCTGCTTGACGAAGCCGTGCATCTGCTTCTCGGTGGCCAGCGCTTTCTTCACGTCAACATCGTCGAAGAGCCCCTTGTTCACAGCATGCAGTGTGATCGCCATCTCGGAGATGGACAATGGCGAATACTGCGGCTGCTTCATCAGCTCGGTCACCAGCCGGCCACGATCGAGCTGCTTGCGCGTCGCTTCATCAAGGTCGGACGCAAACTGTGCGAAGGCAGCCAGTTCGCGGTACTGGGCGAGAGCCAGACGTACACCGCCACCGAGTTTCTTGATGACTTTCGTTTGCGCCGCTCCGCCAACCCGCGAGACAGAAATACCTGCGTCAATAGCGGGACGCACACCGGCGTTGAAGAGGTCGGTGTCGAGGAAGATCTGGCCGTCGGTAATCGAGATCACGTTGGTCGGAACGAAGGCAGACACGTCACCGGCCTGCGTCTCGATGACCGGCAGGGCAGTCAAGGAACCGGTCTTGCCCTTGACTTCGCCATTGGTGAATTTTTCGACCCATGCTTCCGAAACGCGTGCTGCGCGCTCAAGCAGGCGGGAGTGCAGGTAAAAGACGTCACCTGGGTAAGCTTCACGCCCCGGTGGACGACGCAGCAGCAGCGACACCTGGCGGTAAGCCCACGCCTGCTTGGTCAAGTCGTCATAGATGATCAGGGCGTCCTGGCCGCGATCGCGGAAATACTCGCCCATGGTGCATCCGGAATACGGAGCGATGTACTGCAGGGCCGCGGATTCCGAAGCGGTTGCGGCGACAATGATGGTGTAAGCCATCGCGCCATTCTCTTCCAGTTTGCGCACCACGTTGGCAACCGTCGAGGCCTTCTGACCGATCGCCACATAGATGCAGATCAGGTTCTGACCCTTCTGGTTGATGATCGTGTCGACCGCTACTGCCGTTTTGCCGGTCTGCCGGTCACCGATGATCAGTTCGCGCTGGCCACGACCGATCGGAACCATCGCGTCGATCGATTTCAAACCGGTCTGTACGGGTTGCGAAACAGATTTGCGCCAGATGACTCCAGGCGCGACCTTCTCGATCTTGTCGGTCAACTTGTTATTGACCGGGCCTTTGCCGTCGATCGGCTGCCCCAGCGAGTTCACGACGCGACCGAGGAGTTCCGGTCCAACCGGAACCTCGAGGATGCGGCCGGTGGTCTTGACCGTGTCGCCTTCGCTGATCTCGTCGTACTCACCGAGAACGACCGCGCCAACCGAGTCTCGGTCGAGGTTCAAGGCCATGCCGAAAGTGTTGCCCGGAAACTCGAGCATTTCTCCCTGCATGACGTCGGTCAGGCCGTAGACACGGCAGATACCGTCGGTCACCGAAACGACAGTGCCCTGGGTGCGCAGATCGGCGCTGATCGCAAGATTTTCAATCTTGCTCTTGATCAGTTCGCTGATTTCGGAAGGATTCAACTGCATGGAAATTCTCCTAGTTCTTGAGCGCCAACCGCAGGCTCTCGAGTTTTCCGCGTACGGAGGTATCGAGAACCTGGTCGCCAACCACAATCTTGACGCCGCCGATCAGCGATTGATCGACGACCACTTCGGCTGTTAGCCGGGTCTTGAAGCGCGCTTCCAGGTCTTCGATCAGAGCCTTGCGCTGCTCGTCGTCAACCGGAAAGGCACTGTAGATCGTGGCTTCCCTGACGCCTTCCTGGGCGGCTCTCAGCGCCTCGAAGAGACCAGCGATTTCCGGCAGAGCGGACAGCCGCTCATTGGTAGCGAGCACGTCGATCAGATTGGCTTCGCCGCCTTCCTGCGTTTTGCCGACCAGCGACTTGAAGAGTTCGCTCTTCTGCGTGGCTGAGAGTTCGGGGTTGCCGATGCAGGAACGCATCTGCTCATCCGTGGCGATCGCAGAAAGCAGCGACAACCGCTCGGACCAGGCCGCCAGCGCCTTGTTTTCCAACGCCAAGCGGAACACCGCTTCAGCGTAGGGGCGCGCGATGGTAACGAGTTCAGCCATGGCTTCAGAGTTCCTGCTTGAGCGCGACCAGCATTTCGGCATGCGCCTTGGCATCGACCTCACGCTTCAGGATGCGCTCGGCACCAGCCACGGCCAGGTCGGCGACACGCCCACGCAGCTCTGCCCGGGCCTGCTCCACCTGTTGGGCAATCTCGGCCTTCGCCGAAGCGACCACCTTGTCGGCTTCGACCTTGGCCACCTGCTTCGCCTCTTCGACCATCTGGGCACCGCGCTTTTCAGCCGCAGTGATGATGTCGGCTGCTTTCGCCTTGGCGTCACGGAGGGCATCGGCGGCGCGCTTGCCGGCAAGTTCCAGCTCATGCTTCCCGCGCTCGCCAGCGGCCAACCCGTCGGCAATCAGTTTTTGGCGATCAGCCATGGCCTTCGCCAGCGGTGGCCAGACGTACTTCATGGTGATCCAGATGAAGACGCCAAACCAGATCGCTTCGCCAATCAACGTTGCGTTGATGTTCACGCTAACCTCCTGTTAAGAGTTAGTCCGAAAGGAGAAGCGATCAACCCTTGACGACGGCAATGAAGGGATTCGCAAACAGCATGAACAGGGCGATACCGACACCGATCATGGTGACCGCGTCGAGAAGACCAGCAACGATGAACATCTTGACCTGGAGAGTCGGAATCATTTCCGGTTGGCGAGCCGCGCCTTCGAGGAAGCGCCCACCCAGCAGACCAAATCCGATAGCGGTACCTAGAGCACCCGCACCGATCAGGATGGCGACGGCGATGGCGGTATTACCAAGCAACATTGACAGAGCGGCTTCCATTAGTTTCTCCTAGTAAGACATGCTAAATGCGTTAAACAAGAACAACGTGAATCAAACTCGAATACAGGACGACTGGCCAGGACGACTGGCCACGCTAACCGTGCGACTCGCTGGCCATCGACAGGTACACGATGGTCAACATCATGAACACGAAGGCCTGCAGGGTAATGATCAGAATATGGAAAAGCGCCCAGGGCAGGGCCAGGGGCAACTGCCAGAGACCGAGCAGGGCAATCAGGATGAACACCATTTCACCGGCGTACATGTTGCCGAACAGACGCAGCGAGAGCGAGATCGGTTTGGCGATATCCTCAATGATCCGGAAAAGAAGATTCACCGGCGCCATTTTTGCGCCGAAGGGGACCGTGAACACCTCGTGCAGGAAGCCGCCAACCCCCTTGACCTTGATGCCCATGATCAGCATGATCGCGAAAACGGTCAGCGACATGCCGAAAGTCAGGTTCGGATCGGTGGTCGGCACCGACTTGAAGTAGTGCACTCCACCCCAACCGAGAACCAGCGGGACGAAGTCAACCGGGATCAGGTCCATGGTGTTCATCAGCAGGACCCACACGAAAATGGTGATCGCCATCGGTGTGACCAGCGGACTCTTGCCGTGGTAGGTGTCCTTGACCTGCTGATCGATGAACGAAACCAGCATTTCAACGAAAGTCTGCAGCCCGCCCGGCACCCCCGCGGTAGCGTTCCTGGCCAGCTTGGCCATGCCGACGAAAGCAAGCAGGCCAAGCAAGCCGGAAACCAGCAGGGAGTCCAGGTGAAACGTCCAGAAACCGTGACCGACCGTGAGGTTGGTCAGGTGGTGAACAATGTATCCACTCGACGTTAACGCCTCGCCCGAAGCCATATCTTCCCCCTGTTTGACTATTGCTGCCTGAGCAGCGCCATCCAATAAACGACAATCGTTGCAACGTAGGTCAGGAAGAGCGGCAAGGCGGCGAGTTGCGCATAGGTCTTGAACACCAAGGCAAACAGCAACAGGGTCACGGCGAACTTGTA
>JAKOZI010000298.1 GCA_029780075.1 Pseudomonadota bacterium | reverse complement strand
GGCCATGTACAAGGGGCTGTACTGGATGCTGGAGGCCGTTCGCGAGTACCGCAACGTGGGGATCAAGGAATTTGCCGGCGAGGAAGCGACACTTTATGAACGCCTGGCGCATGATCCGGAAGTCGAGCAAATTTTTCAGGAAGCCATGCAGGAACTGTCGCTGCAGGCCAACGCCGACATGGCGCGCTTCATCGACCTGCGCGGGGTGAAACATCTGGTGGACGTGGGAGGAGGCGATGGCACCAACATCATTGCCATTGCGCGTCGTTGGCCGCACCTGCGGGCGACGGTTTTCGACTCGCCAACGGTGTGTGAAATCGCGCGCAAGAATATTGCCGCTTGCGGACTTGCCGACCGCCTGGATGCGGTTCCCGGTGAATGCTTTGCCGACCCGTTCCCGCGGGACGCAGACTGCCTGGTGTTCGCACACTTTTTCACGATCTGGGGCGAGAAGCAGGACCGCGAACTGTTGAAGAAATGCTACGACTCGCTGCCATCGGGCGGTCAGGTCGTGATTTTCAACATGATGCAGCATGACGACGAGAGCGGCCCGTTCAGTGCTGCCGTTGGTTCCCCGTATTTTCTCACCCTTGCCACAGGGGTGGGGATGCTCTACACATGGAACGAGTATGAGACGTGGATGCGCGACGCTGGCTTCAATGATGTACGTCGGCACCGCTTGCTGCGGGATCACGGGCTGATCGTCGGCAGGAAACCGTAAACGGCACTTCCAGCCCAGCGAGTCTTCAGTCACGGCGCTGCGCCATCCCTACCCTTGACAAGCAACGGAACACGCCAGCGGCGCGTGTTCCGTTTCCGGCGATCAGAGGACGGTCTGCGTCAACTCGCCCTGGCTATAGCGTTCGGCCATTTTGTCCAGTGGGATGACCCTGATCCGGCTGGCCTGGCCGGCGGTACCGAATGCCTCGTAGCGGGCACGACAAATCTTCCTCGCCGCCTCGCGGGCTGGTTTGAGGTAGTCGCGCGGGTCGAACTTGGACGGGTTTTCGGCAAAGTAGCGGCGAATGGCGCCAGTCATTGCCAGGCGGATGTCAGTGTCGATATTGACCTTGCGTACGCCGTGCTTGATGCCGATAACGATTTCCTCGACCGGTACGCCGTAGGTTTCCTTCATGTCGCCGCCGAACTGGCGAATTTCCGCAAGCAGTTCCTGCGGCACTGACGAGGAACCGTGCATGACCAGGTGGCAATTCGGGATGCGCGCGTGGATTTCCTTGATCCGCTCGATGGCGAGAATGTCGCCGGTGGGCTTCTTGGTAAACTTGTAGGCGCCGTGCGACGTGCCGATGGCGATCGCCAGGGCGTCACATTGCGTCAGTCTGACGAAGTCGGCAGCCTGCTCGACATCGGTCAGCAACTGCTCGCGGGTCATCTGACCGTCGGCGCCGTGGCC
This sequence comes from Pseudomonadota bacterium, assembly GCA_029780075.1. Classification (GTDB taxonomy): domain Bacteria; phylum Pseudomonadota; class Gammaproteobacteria; order Burkholderiales; family Rhodocyclaceae; genus Accumulibacter. Next base: position 699 of record JAKOZI010000298.1, on the reverse strand, counting down.
ATCCTCCTTGTCACCGCGCATGGTTTCCAATGAACCGAGAACGCCGAGTTCCCCTTCGACCGAGACACCGATGGCGTGCGCAAAGTCGACCACCTTGCGAGTGACCTCGACGTTGTATTCATAAGACGCCACGCTCTTGCCGTCGGCCATCAACGAGCCGTCCATCATCACCGATGAGAAACCGGAACGGATCGCGCTCATGCACACGGCTGGGGACTGGCCGTGGTCCTGGTGCATGACAATCGGGATCTGCGGGTAGGCTTCCAGAGCCGCCAGAATCTGGTGACGCAGAAAGGGCTCACCGGCGTACTTGCGGGCACCGGCAGAGGCCTGCATGATCACCGGCGCATCGACTTCCGCAGCGGCCTCCATGATCGCCCAGACCTGTTCCATGTTGTTGACGTTGAAAGCGGGCAGACCATAGCCGTTCTCGGCGGCATGGTCGAGCAATTGACGCATCGATACGATGGGCATGATGTACTTTCTCCAGTGAGGGCTGCTAGCAGCCTGTCGGACTATAGGCCTGCCGCTGCCGGATATGCTATAATCATAGCTATTCAAGCGACCGAGGTCTGGCATGTCCAAGTTCATCGTCACCGACCGCAAGACCGACTACCTGCTGCCGCCGTCACTCGACGATTGGCTGAACCAGGATCACTTGGCGCGATTCATTGTGGAGGTGGTCGACCAGCTTGATCT
>JAKOZI010000219.1 GCA_029780075.1 Pseudomonadota bacterium | reverse complement strand
ACCTCACCATTTGCTATCTTTTGAATAGCTGCTTGCGCAGGTATACCAAGGGCTGCGAGCACTTCTGACGTAAAAACCCGGGTGGACTCGGTGGCCGTGCCGTGGATCAGCACCGGCAAGCCCTCACGGGCCAGCAGCAACGCCAGCAGCGGTGTCAGCAGCGGCAGCTTGCGCGCGCCGTTGTAGCTGGGGATGACCACCGTGGGCCGGTCGCTGGCGGGCAGGTGCTGCAGGCGCGCAGCGGTGGCGTCCAGAAAACCGGCCATTTCTTCAGCGGTTTCGCCCTTGATGCGCATGGCCAGGCAAAAGGCGCCAATCTCCAGATCGGTCACTGTGCCGTCCAGCACCTGACCGAACAGGTCCGTCGCCTGCGCGCGGTTCAGCGCGCGGGCACCGTCCTTGCCGCGTCCGATTTCCTTGATGTATTTGCCAATGGCCATAGGGGGCTTGTCTCTGTTCTGGGTCAGGCCTGAAACTGCGCCAGGTCCTGGGCGGAATAATCCCCCCGCAGCGTGCCAACGCAGTACTGCAGCCAGGTCTTGGAGAGCTGGCACAACACGCCCGGTGTTTCTCCGGCAGCGGCATCAAAGCGCACCACCGCGTCCACCATGGAGGGAGCTGCATTGTGCGGCATGTTGATGGCCTGCAATTGTCGGCGGTCCAGATCCAGCATGGCACCCAGCCGGTCCACCCGCAGCGCAAACTCGACGCGGCTGCGACTGTCCAGACCATCAGGGTGGCGGCATTGGATGAGCAGGCATGCGCAAAGCCGATCTCCTCGGAGTGCGCGGAGGCCTTGGCTACCGTGACGGGGGTTGCCACGGATAGACGCCTGGCTGCACTGTCCGAACTATGGCTGGCGCAGGCTCAGGCCATGAAGCCCGGTTCAGCGCAGCAAGCCGCCTGGCTTGAGACGATTCGCTATGCCTATGCTTATCTGTTCCTTGGTGACCATACTCCGGGAGAGCGGGCCTTCGAGGATCGCCAGACCCAAGTGCGGGATTGGTATAACTATGCCGTCGAGCATGCGGCCACCGGCATGTTCGAAGTTCGGCAACAAATGCCGACGCAGTTGCCCGACCAGACC
>JAKOZI010000294.1 GCA_029780075.1 Pseudomonadota bacterium | reverse complement strand
GACAAGATCAAGCGGCAAATCGGTCGCTGGCTATTGTCTGCCCAGGCCACTACTCGCCGCCTCAAACCGATCCTCGCAGAACTCGCATTGAACCTCCAGAAGTTCGTTCCCGATCGCTCGCAACCTCGCAAACCTCAACCCAAACCGCATCTGTCTCACGCTTACAAGTGATTATGCCTATATGCTAACTTGCGAGGATTGAGTCGGGCGTCGGGTTCACTGAAAAAGGCCCGCTTCGAAGCGGGCCTTTTAGTTCCCCGACACCCCGGAATGACCCAAGGATCGGTGGACTCGATGAGACTGATCTTCCCTGCGGGGAGATCAGCCTGTAATCAATGCTCAGCCCGCAAGCTGGCAGCAAACGTCGTCTGCAGAACTTCAGGAAACTGGAAGCGCGCCAAGGTCCGGTGAATATCGGCCTCGTTAGCCCCACTGCTCCTGTCCTGAAAGCGAATTCCCAACGGTCGACCATTGGCCGCCAAGGTGGCAAAAGCAAAACGCCAGCGCTGAGCTTCTGCCAACCGCTCCCGCAATTCGCACTCATTGCTGATTTCTACACCAGCCTGCTTGAGTGAATCCAGAAACTGGTCAAAAGACTCGGTGCTTAAGCTACCCATTTTGTTCTCCTGTCGAAGTATTTTATCGTCTCACCCATGGTCCGAGTAACGCTCGCTGCGCGCAGCGGTTGACAGCCAGGGTCAAGAAAGCGGCCCTTCCCACACGGCCCAGCACAGTCGCCATAGCCGTCCGCCTTGACGTGCGTACGGTATACAATGCTTACCTTGCTTGCGCGAGCCCCCACATGCCCCTGAACCGAAAAAGGATCGAACTGCTGGCTCCCGCCAAGAATGCCGAGTTCGGGATCGAAGCGATCATCCATGGCGCTGACGCCGTCTATGTCGGCGGTCCAGCGTTCGGCGCTCGGACCAGGGCAGACAACTCCGTGGCCGATATCGGACGCCTCGCCAGCTTCGCCCACCGCTACAACGCACGGGTACTGGTGGCGATGAATACCCTGCTCAAAGACGAGGAACTTGAGCAGGCGCGCGGCCTGGCCTGGCAACTCTACGATGCCGGCGCAGACGCCCTGATCGTCCAGGACATGGGCCTGCTCGAGCTCGACCTGCCACCGATCCAGTTACACGCCAGCACGCAAACCAACATTCGTTCGCTTGAGAAAGCACGCTTCCTTGAGGATGTAGGCTTTTCCCAGATCGTTCTGGCGCGCGAACTGGCGCTCGATCAGATTCGTGTGATCGCCAAAGAAACCAGGATCGTGCTGGAGTTCTTCGTTCACGGTGCGCTCTGCGTCAGCTACAGTGGTCTGTGCAACCTCAGCTACGCCCAGACCGGGCGTAGCGCCAATCGTGGCGACTGCTCGCAGGCCTGCCGACTGCCGTATTCGCTCGCCAGCCAGAACGGCCAACTCGTCGCCACCAATCATCATCTGCTATCGCTCAAGGACAACAACCAGAGCGCCAACCTGCGCGCACTGCTGGAGGCCGGAATCAGTTCGTTCAAGATCGAGGGGCGCCTCAAGGACCTCGCTTATGTCAAAAACATCACCGCACATTATCGCCTGCTGCTCGACGAAATTTTCGCCGAACGGTCGGACTACGGCCGCAGTTCCTCAGGTCGCAGCAGCTTCCTGTTCACGCCACAGCCCGAAAAAACGTTCAACAGGGGTAGCACCGATTATTTTGTCAAAGGTCGCCAGTCGGACATCGGCGCCTTTGCCTCACCCAAGTTCATCGGCGACGAAATCGGTACGCTCACTTCTCTCGGCCCCGACAATTTCGAAATCAGCAGCTGCACCGAGCTGCACAATGGCGATGGTATTGCGTGGTTCGACGCCAAGGGGGAATTGTTCGGCACGCAGGTGAACCGAGCCGAAAAATGCACCGATGGCTACCGCCTTTTTCTACAACCGATCGCAGCCCAGCGGATACCTCCTGGGCTCAAGCCGGGAACCAGAATTTATCGCAATCGCGACCAGGAGTTCGAGCGGGTTCTGGCAAGGGAATCGGCTCACCGCCGAATTCCGCTGCACCTGCGCCTTTCCGACAGCGGTGCGGGTTTCGCCCTGGTGATGACCGACGATCAAGGCGTGAGCGCGGCCAGCACCATTGACCACAGCCAGCAACTGGCCCGCAACGCCGAGCAGGCCAGGACGAGCATGCGTGACTGCCTCGGCCGACTGGGTGAGAGCATCTACTTCGCTGAGCGCATCGCGATTGATCTGGCAGGCGACTGGTTCCTTCCAGCGGCGACCCTGAACCAGTTGCGGCGCGATACCCTGGCAGCGCTGGACGCAGCCCGCCGTGCCGCCTACCGGCGGCCGCCTCGTCGGCCGCCGATTGAACCACCGGTTCCCTACCCTGAACAGTCTCTGGACTACCTGGCCGGTGTTTTGAACACCAGCGCACGCGCCTTCTATGCGCGCCACGGAGTCGGCGTCATCGAACCGGCGTACGAATGTGGTCAGGTCAAAGGCGAGGTTTCGCTGATGATCACCAAACACTGTCTGCGCTACACCTTCGACCTCTGCCCAAAGCTGGGCACGGGAATCCGCCCCGAACCGATGATCCTGATCAACGGCAAGGAAAAACTGACCTTGCGCTTCGACTGCAAAGCCTGCGAAATGCACGTCATCGGCAAGCCAGGCAGGCAGCGCACGCTGCCGATCCGGGAAAAATAGCCGGCAGTGTCGGCTCAGTAGTGTGGCGGAATCTCCTCACGCGGAGGCCGCTCGCCGGCCGCGGCGAGACCGTCCTGCAGTTGCTGGTGCAGATGGCGCAACTGGCTCTGCAGAAGCTCGATCTGTTGTTGCTGCCGGTAGACCACGAGATTGAGTTCTTCCACCAGATCCTCGGCGAGACCAATCCTGGTTTCGACTTCATTCAGGCGCTTTTCCATCGCTGACTTCTCCTGTTCCTGCACCGCCACAAGAGACCGCTATCGCGGGACCCAGGCGGGTCGCCATTGTATGCCGAGCACGGCAGAACACATCAGCTCGACTCGCCTTCGAGGGTATTGATGAGCGCGGTCAACGCGTCGACGGGATACACCAGCGGAATCATCGTCTCGCCAACGCGGGTGAATACACCGACCTGATCGGGGCAGGCGCTGAACAGCACATGATGGTCGGCGATGCCGTCCACATCGAGCCAAAGGGTATCTTCCCGATTGATCGGCGTGTGACCGACGATGAACGGCGTCGCCGGGTCCAGTTGCAGAGCGCGTCGCAAACGCTTGACGTCACTGCGGTAATAGCCTTGCGGGCGATTGGGACGACGCAAGCGGTTGTTGATCAATTCAAGCATCAATTTCGGGTGACGGTGGATGTGCACCAGCATCTCCGCGCTCACCGGGGTCGTCGGTGCAGCCGCGTGGCAGGCCACGAAGTCCGGGGAGGCGACGACATAGGGCAACAGCTGATAGAACGCCTCCATGGCCTTCAGATAGGCCGTTCCCCGGCGCTCGCTCAGTGCCCGGGCCCACAGCAGGCCTTGCGGAATCCCGTCCTTGGACATGTCCTCTGAAAACGAATCATGGTTACCCCGAACATAGAACACCTGTTCCGGAAAACGCAGCTTGAGCCTGAAGATCAAGTCCATCATCAGCATCGAACTGTCCATTTCCCGGAGTTGTCCGTCTTCCTCCGAATGCACCGCATCCCCCAGCAGAATCAGGGCTGCGCTACCGTCCTCCAGGGCGTCGAGGAAGGCATTCTGACTGAGCACGGTCAACAGGTTGTCGATTTGCGCGTGCAGGTCGGCGACCAGGATCGGCGTCAGCTTCTGGGGCAGGATCAGCAGTCCACCGGGCAAACCCCGGTCGTCCCTGGCGCGATAGCTTTCCCTGTGCAGCACCGCAATGACCTCGTCGATGAGGCGCATCGCCTCGTCTCTCGGCAGCAACCGGATCGGGCCCCCGAAGATCTCGCGCAGCCGCCGCAAACGGCTGTCACGAATCCATCCTGGCTCCTCAATCGCAGGGCCAATTGAAGTGCCAGCATCGCTCAGATTGCGAAAGACCAGCGCATCCCGGCCATAGATCAGGACCAGATGCTGCTCAGCAACCGCCGGTGGATACTGGAAAAGCGCCTGCTGCACCGCGTCGGCCGAGCCCAGAGCCAGCCAATTTTTTTGCGTCAGGCGCAGAAAGCCGCTGATCCGCCGACGATGGGCGCTGGGATCAACGATCACGAAACTTTCCAGCGGGACCGGTTCACCGCACGGGTTGAGGCGCGACTCCGGATAAAGGTGCAGCCGCTTTTCGTTCAAACCAAGCGAGATCTCGATAGACAGGCCATCGAGCGGAACCCGAACCTTGGTACTACCCAAGCGGTAGGCATCGCCCAGCTTGAGGTTATGCCCCCAGCCAAAGCCGAGCCGGGCGACGACGGCTTTCAGCCAGGCCAGCAGGCTCGCCAGCCTGAAAACGCGTCGGGTCGCGGTCCTTCTCACGGCTCGGACTGCGACTTGACGAAACGTCGCAGACATCCCTCCATGCCCTCGCGAAGATAAACATTCAGCCCCTGGTGGTGCAAGTGCTCCGCAATACGGCGGAATACATCGAGCTGCGCGGTACAGATTTCGAGGCTGAGCTGGGCATCAACCGGGTGTGTGCTATGGCGCGCCCGTTCCGTACGACGTGCCAGGACCAGATCCGGGGGAGGCAGCAGGAACTCAAACGCATAACGGCGATACCAGTCAACCGAGAAAAAATAGCGCTTGCGAGGCGGCAGGATGACACGAGCGAAATCGATCGGCGGAAAAGGATCGCACCCCAGGAACTCGGCATCAAAAACCGAAACCGCATTGGGTAGCCCCTGGAAAGGTATTCCCAGATGGATCTCGCGCGGCCGTACAGACAGGACCTCGGATCGCCACCAATGTTTCCGGGCGAGGTCCAGGTACCCCTCCTCCGACCAGCCGCCGAGGTGCATGATCAAGGTACTCTTGCCAGCACCAGGGGGACCGGTCACCAGGATCTGGCGAAACCGTATGTCGGCGGGGAAGTCGGTGCCTTTGAAGTGCTGCACCGCGTCGATCGGCTGGGTGGGTAGATTCGGCATGTGGCAGCGTCAATCGCGCAGGCAAGAGAGAGTGTACACGGCTGCCATGCTAGGAAAAAACAAAGCGGAGAATATGAAAGATGAGCGCTCCCAGGAGTGCCGCCACGGGCACGGTGATGAACCAGGAGAGCACGATGCCGCCAATGACCCGCAGATCCAGCGCACCGATCCCGCGAACAATGCCCACACCCATCACCGCACCTACCGCGATGTGAGTGGTGGACACCGGCAGGCCCAGGCCCGAGGCCGCCACGGTCACGAAAGAGGCGGCGACCGTGGCGGCGTACGCACGCGTTGGCGTCAGGGCGGTAATCTTGTAGCCCAGGGTAGCAATCACTTTGTAGCCATAGGTCGCCAGACCGGCGACCAGGCCTGCGCCGCCGATCAACAACATGAACGGAGTCACCGCTGACTCTGCCAATACCGCCCGTGTTTCGATGATCTGAATGACCTCGGCCATCGGCCCGATGCCATTCGCCACATCGTTCGAACCGTGCGCGAAAGCCATCGCCGCGCCAGTGAATATCATCTGTGGGATGAAAAGCCGCTCGACGCTGGCGTAGTGAAAAGCCCGATCGGCGTAATCGTCGAGCCTGATGCGCTGCATCATCAGCCAGGCAACGACGGCCAAGAGCAAACCGATCAAGATCGAAAGTAGCTGGCCATCGACGACGCCGAGGTCAAGGTCGACGTGCTTCAAACCTTTGCTGACGGTGATCAGCGAGACGATCCAGCCGACCAGAAAGGCGTACATGGGGCCCCATTTGCGCGCCTGGCCAATGGGGTCCGCGCGGTTCAGAATCAGTCTGCGGATGCTCAGGGTCAGCAGCAGCGACACCAGGCAGCCAAGGACCGGCGAGACAAACCAAGTGGCGACAATTTCGCCCAGCATCGCCCATTGCACGGCGTCAACACCCCGCGCGGCGAGACCAGCGCCGCACACGGCGCCGACGATCGCGTGCGTTGCCGACACCGGCCATCCTCGCATGCTCGCCAGCATCAGCCAGATGCCGGCGGTCAGCAAGGCCCCAATCATGCCGAACACCAAGAGCTCCGGAGTCGATTCAAACAGGCCACCGTTGATGAGGCCCTTCGAAATCGTTTCGGCCACCCCGCCTCCGGCCAGGTAGGCGCCGCAGAGCTCCATGATCGCTGCCAGAACGATCGCCTGCCTGAGGCTGATGGCCCCTGATCCCACCGAAGTCCCCATGGCATTGGCAACGTCGTTGGCGCCGATTCCCCAGGTCATGTAGAGGCCAAAAACAAGGGCCATGACCAGAAGGATGGTTTGATGCTGTTCGATGATTTCCATGTTCAAGGCTCAGCCGTCAGACGCCGTACCGCACTCGCGCCCGTGGCGCGGGTAATTGCCACCGAGCGAAACCAGGAGGTGCTTGCCCACGCGTTGAACCGAGCGTCGTCAACGGGCGATCAGCAGCCGCAAGCGATCACCGACCTTTTCAGCGTGATCGGCCAGATTGCCCACCCACTGGATCAGCTGATACCAGAACATTACCGATAGCGGTTTGAGCTTTTCTTCCTCGGAGAACAATGCGCGGGTCAGCGCCATGCCCATTACGTCGGTATCGCTTTCCATGTTTCCCAATTCCACAACCATCGCTTCCACTCGCTTGACTTCACGCCCGCGGAAACCGGTTTCCAACAGCTCGTCGAGTTTCTCGATCGTCGCCTGAGCCTGCGTGCAGGTTTCGAGGCAGCGTACCACCAGCCGCATCAGCGGTTCAGCCATACCGGCAAGCAGCTCCATCCTGCGTTCGACGAGCAGGCCGGCAATGTCCTGTGCGGTATCGGCGATGGCGTCCTGCATGGCCAGCAGTTCCAGCAGATCCTGGCGGTCCACGGCCAGCAGCAACCGCTTGGGCAAGTGGTCGCAGATGTCGTTCTTGATCGCGTCAGCCTCACGCTCCTTGAGAAAAATCCTGTTCTTTCGCTCTTCGAGTTGCTCCTGATCGTCGTCAATCAAGGCCTGAAACAAGGGCTGCACCTCGGCAACGCATTCGATCACGACGCTCATGTGTTGCTGGAGCGGCTTGAACGGCGACCTGCCGAACAAAGCCGCCATCGGGTTGGTCGATAACATCGGCATCCTCCGCTGGCGCAGGTGAAGAAATCGAGGTCAAAAGACACCTCGAACAGTCGCCTATGGCGGATCGGATCCTCTTCGGCCCCCGCTCGCCCGCACGCGACTCTGCGCGCGCATTGTATTCCGAAGTTCGACGCAGGGGAGATTGCCGACCACCGCTGCCGTGCCAGCGTCAGGCGCGCGCGCCGGCCAGAGCCGATGCGCCCGCCCAAGGCCTTCACCTGCGTTTCGCAGGAACACCCGGCGTACAAGAAAACGCCCCGTTATTATCGGGGCGTCGCATTTTTCACAGCGGGCGAGGAGGCCATTGGATGAGCGCCACGTGCCCGGCGTTCAAGGCCAGCGCTCAGGCGTTCTGAATCAGGATCTCTTCGAGCATCTGGGCGGACGCCTTGCAGCTACGAAGCACCTTCTCCTGCAGCGCATAGAACTGCCGCAAACCCAGGGCCCGCAAAGCCGCCTTATCATCACCCTCGTTCTGGAACAAGGCCTTGATCGCGCGCTGCATGACTAGATCGGACTTCTCTTCGATGCGCTCGATTTCGACGCAGAGGTTGAGCGTCGTGTCGCTGCGCTCCCTTTCCTTCAACGCGGCGATGGCGCGCGTCAGCCGCGAGCAGGCATCCACCGCCATCGACGCCAGTTCGCGTGATTCGGCATTGACCTCGTTGATGTTGTAGATGCCGACCGCCTGGGCAACATCCTGCACCGCATTCATCACGCGGTCGATATCCAGCGTCAGTGCGTAAACCTGATCGCGGTTGAGCGGGGTGACGAAAGACTTGTGCAGCATCGTCATCAGATCAGCCTTCATCTGATCCGCGCTCGCTTCGTTCATGTTGATTTCCTGAACCAGCGCGGCGACATCCGCCTGGCTGACTCCCAGGCTGGTGATCAGGCGCAACATCGCATTGGCACCTGCCAGGACGCGCTCGCTGTGGGCCGCGAGAAGCTCAAAAAACTCGGTCCGCTTCGGTAGCATAAGTAACTCCCTTGATAATCATCTGTTGTAACGAGTGGTACACACGGTGTGGCGGGTTCTGATGCTTCGACGCCCCGTCGCCGGGGCGTCGGTCAGGCGAGCGCTTGCGACTTACAGGAACTTGGTCCCAACCCACCAGAAGAACCCGGCGATTGCTCCCGCGGCGGGAATCGTCAGCACCCAGGCGACCATCAGATTCATGGTAATCGCCCAGCGCACCGCCTTGACGTCGGTCGCCGCGCCGACACCGATGATCGCGCCGGTAATGGTGTGCGTCGTCGATACCGGAATGCCGCCCAGCGTCGCCAGCCCGAGCGTGATCGCACCACCCATCGAAGCGCACGAACCACTCACCGCATTGAGCTTGGTGATCTTGGTGCCCATGGTCTTGACGATCCGCCAGCCGCCCAGATAGGTTCCCCAGGCAATCGCGAAGTAGCAGGAGTAGATGACCCAAGTCGGCAAGGTCGCCACGTCCTTCGTCGCCACGCCGGCGGTAATCATCAGCAGCCAGATGATGCCGATCGTCTTCTGTGCATCGTTGCCACCGTGGCCCAGGCTGTACGCGGCGGCGGCGAACAACTGCCCGCTCTTGAAGAACTTGCCGGCCTGATACGGCGAGGTGCCGCGGAAGATCCAGGCCACCAGCACCATCAGCAGGCCGCCGATGAGCACCCCGACCAGCGGCGAAATGATGATGAAAGCGAGGATCTTGCCGAAACCCTCCCAGACGATCGGCGCCCCTGACCCCGCCTTGGTCACTGTCGCCCCAACCAGGCCACCGACCAGCGCGTGCGACGACGACGATGGAATGCCGTAGTACCAGGTGATGATGTTCCAGATCAAGGCCCCCATCAGAGCCCCGAAGATCACGTAGTAATCGACGAAGCTCGGGTCGACCGTGCCCTTGCCGATCGTTGCCGCCACCTTGAGCTGAAACACCCACAAAGCCGCAAAGTTGAAGAACGCGGCGAACAGCACCGCCTGCTTGGGCGTCAGGGCGCCAGTTGCCACGATCGTCGAGATCGAGTTCGCACCATCATGAAACCCGTTCATGAAGTCGAACGCCAACGCCACTGCGATCAGCAGCGCCAGCGTCCAGATGCTCATATTTAGGCCTTCCATTTTCGGCTACCTCTCAGGAGTTTTCGATCAGGATCTCTTCGATCATCTTGGCCGCATCCTGGCAGCAGTCGAGGACGGATTCCTGAAGAGCATAAAACTCCCGCATCCGCATCGTCTGCCAGACGTTGGCCCCCTCCTGAAACAGCGCGGTAATCGCCTTGTGCTGCACGCGGTCGGCCTTGCTCTCGATTTCCTCGATTTCCTTGCACAGGTTGAGCGTCTCGGCGCCGCGCGCCTTGTCGCCCAGAGCGGCGACCGCACGATTGAGACGCATGCAGGCGTCAGCGCTCAGGGAAGCCATTTCGCGGGCCTCCACCGTAGACTGCTTGATGCCGTACATGTCAATGGCGTTGGCCACCGACTGCAGGACATTGAGCGTCATGTCGAGATCCGTGACCAGCGAATGAATCTGATCGCGGTTGATCGGCGTCGTGAACGACTGGTGCAGGCGAGAAATGACTTTGGCCTTGATCTGGTCGGCATTTTTCTCGTTGAGATTGACTTCCGCGACCAGCGCGGCAGCGTTGCCACTGCCATCGCCCAGGCCATTGATCAGGCGCAAGGTGGCGTTGGCGCCGGCGGCAACCTGTTCGGCGTGCGCGGCAAGAAGCTCGAAAAATTCCCGGCGTTGCGGCATCAGACTACTAAACATACGACCTCCATGGTTTTATCTGCCCAATCGAGCAGCTTTCAGTTAAAATTCTGGCCCCGATCGCGGATCGGCACCACTTCAGGACCAACCAAGACCAACACTTCATTCGAGCCGCATGCGGAGTTCGAAGATCTGGTGTCGACTGCATGCAAGCGACGGACACAAGAATCCCACTGCGCCATGCTGTCATGGCACAGACTCACTCCGAATGCAGAAATCCCCCCTGGCCCGGCGACCGCCCCCCGGAATCCCCAAGCCATTGACGGTTCGGGGTCGGGGGGCCTCGCTACGCGACCTTCACGAAAACCGCCTCACACTCAGCCTTTTTTCTTCCCTTTCGCTGGCGCTGCCAGTGCCGTGAGCAACGCTTTCATCTGCTCGAGCCTTTGCTCGGCAAACAGGCGTACGCCAGCACGCAGGATGTCAGACTTGCTCGCCGCCCAACCCGCTGCCTTGGACAATTCCGCGCGCAAGGCTTCAATGGCGGCCTCTTCGCTCTTCAACAACTCGACGGTGTAGCGTACGAGCTTGTCGCCCTTCGCCTTGGCAGCGCTCTCAAGCAGCTCGACCGCGTCCGCCAGCCTGCCCGAAGGCTTGCCGATGTCCTCCTTGACTGACGCTGCTGCGGCCCCGGCCTTGGTCGCCTTCTTTGCCGTGGGGCCAGGCTTGGCGGCCGCTTTCTTGCTGATTGGCTTGGCTTTTGCCGGTCCCGGCTTCTTCGGGCCCTTGCCAGCGACTTTCGCTACGTCCGCAGGGGCCACCTCGGCAATCGGTTGGACGGCCTTGGCACTCACCTTGGGAGCTGGCGCCGCAGCCGGGACTGCGCTTGGTGACGCCGCGACGACCGGGCTGGCGGGTGCTGTTGGAGCAGCGGCCTCGGGTTCAGGAGGAGCGACCAGCGGAACATCCGTGGCCACCAAACGCTCGGCGAGCGATTCATCTTCCTTTTTCAGGCTGGCACGCAGCGCGGTCTTGTTGCTGGTGGTTACAGGGGTTGTCATCAGTTTTCTCCCAATTGTTTAAGAACGGCTGCGATCAGCTTGCGCACCTCTTGCTGCGCAGCGTCGGCAGCAGATCCGAGTTGAAAAACGGATGCTCCAATCACCGCGCTTTGGGCATAGGCATTGCGCTGGCAAAGCACCACATCGAGTATCGGAAGGGTGAATTCATGCAGCAGTTCAAGCACATCGTTGGCCAGCGCCGTGTTTTGCACGCGATTCGGGAGGATGCAGCCATGCAGACGATGGCTTTGCTCCATGCGATTGAGGACCAGGCGTTCGACCGCCAGCGTCGACCACAGGTCGGTGGGGCTGGGCACCGCCGGAATCACCGCCAGATGTGCGACCGCCAGTGCAGCCAGAGTTGACGGATGGTAGATCGACGGAGGCGTGTCGAGAACGACGTAATCCGCTTCCTTCTGCAGTTCTCCGATGTGTTTGATCAGTTCCAGGCCAGACATCTTGCGGACATCGAGTGGCAGGTCTGAATCGAGCAAGGGTGCTGACTCGGCCCAGCGAAATGCACTTTCCTGCGGATCCAGATCGACCACCAGCACCGAAGCGCCGATTGCCTGGAACCCTCCTCCCAGTTGCATGGCGACCGTGGTCTTGCCGGCACCGCCTTTTTGCGAGACCACGGCGATCACCCGACCCAATGACAATAACATTAATCCTACCTCTTCAGAAGCGTGTGGATGTGAATCCGCATAAGTGACGATTATGCCACCGCGGGAAAATCGGACAAGCCGAAATGGGAGTGTAACGGGCCATGAAATGGGCCATTTTTTTGCAAACGGGCCATTGTATGACGTAAGTCAACGAAACCCGTCGCCGGACTCTCTCATGACCTGAAAAGTGCTGTAGCAAAACCCGATGGCGCTTGCGCAACAGCCACCGCGCTGACTGGCCCGGCGACTGTTGCGCAAGCGCCTAGCCGTCGGCAAGGAGATTGAGTGTCCTGGCCCTGACGACCGCTTCACGGCGACTCGAAGCACGCAGCTTGCGGTAGATGTTCTGCGTATGTCTCTTCACCGTCGCCCGCGAAATGCACAATTCCTCCGAAATCTCGATGTTGCTCAGCCTGACCGCGAGCAGTTTGAGGATCTTGAGTTCGCGCCGAGTCAGGTCGGCACCCACTTGCTGGCGTCCGGCACTGATCAGCCAGTCGTCGTTGAGCGCGGCAAGGATCTGTGCCACGTAGCGGGTGTTGCATTTGCCAGGATCGAGACGTTTCAACGGCCTCACGAGATCCTGCCCGAGATCGACGAACAAGCGAATGAACCCAGCCGGCTGGGCCAGTGCCAATGCACGACCCAGCTGATCACCAGCGGCGACTTCGTCGCCGAGCGCGTGTTGTAGCAGCGCCTGTAGTGCAAACACCTCGATCAGAAAACGAACGTTGTGCCTGGACGTCAGCTCCACCTCCAGCAGGTTCAGCAGCCGCCCCGCCTGCTCGCGACTCTCGGCACTCCCCTCGGCTAGCCACACCCGGACCAGCGTCAAGTGCGGCGCGCTGGAGAAGCGGTAGACGAATTGCACAGGGCCCGGATCGAAGTTGCGCGCCCACGCCTGCGCCTCATCGATCCGCCCCTGGCGGAGCGCAAGGTCAGCCTGCCAGGCCTGAGCACGAAACAATGCCGGCGTATCGCCGCTGCGCAACAAATGTGTGCAGACCGTATCGACAATCTCACGCGCGCGGTCAGCTTGTCCGAGCGCCTGGTAGACCGCTGCCAGAATGAATGAAACTTCGGTGCGGTAGCCGATACGGGGAGCATAATGCGGGGCAAGCGCCGGGGCCAGGGTGGCTTCCGCCAGCGCCAGATCGTTGCGCTGGTATTGAACCAGTCCATAAAAATAACGTCCGAGCGCCTGGCTGCCCTCGCTGGGGAAGCGCTCCTCGCTGAGCTTATAGTGCTGATTGACGGTCCACTGCAACGCCGACAGATCGGCTGCCATCCAGTTGATGAAGCACAATGCTGCCACCAACGGGGCTTGGCAAACGTCTGTCGGCCCGGTTGCGCGCGTCAGTAACTCATGAATCCACTGGCGTGCACCACCAAGATCGCCGTTCATCTGGCGGGTCCCGGCCAACACCGCCTGTGCAATTACGCGAGCATGCAAGCAATCGGGGGGCAGATATCGCAGAGCTTCTTCCGCACAGGCGACTGCGAGGTCGGCCCGCCCCTGCTGGTATCTTTGCAGACTGCGCAGCGCCAGAACGCTGCCACGCAGCGAAGCAACGCTCTGGACGTCGAGAAGGTCATGATCGCGTTCGAGCAATACCTCAATGCGATCGAGAACCAACGGCGTCTCCAGGTGGCGGCCCTGGTGATACATCAGCCACGCCTTCATCAGCAGGAGTTCGACGGCATCCTCAACGGTATCTGCCGGCAGCAGGTGCAGGCAACGACCGAGTCGATGCCGCTGCTCGCGGTTCAGCAGGGGGTTGCGATGACGCGCCAGCAATTCTCCGGCGGCGATCGCGCCGTCGGCGGCCAGAATATGCGGAATCGCTTCCTCCAGCAGTCCTTGCGCTTCCAGCCAGGCCGCCGCCCTTCGATGCAACCCGGCGATCTCTCCCGCCGCATGCTGCAAACCCAGTTGCCGCTGCAGAAACTCCTGGAACAGACGGTGATAGCGATACCACTCGCAACTATCGTCGACGGGAATGCAGAGCAACTCACCACTCGATACCAGACGCATGAACTCCTGGCCATCGGTTCCCTCGCCGACCGACACGCATTCCCTCAGGACGGCATCGCACAACGCCACACAAAAGCGGCCGAGGATCGACGTCCTGAGCAGGTAGTCACGCGTGCGATCGGACTGCCGTGCAAGTACCTCCTGGACGAAGTACTGCTGCACTTGCAGCGTACGACCACTGAAAGCACTCCCGCTGTCGCCGGCAGCGCCAGTATTGCGCAGCGCAAGCGCCGCCAGGCGAACGCCAACCGGCCACCCCTCGGTACAGTGCTGCAGAGTGGCCAACAGCACCCCGGGGATGGCACGTCCGCTGCAGCGCTCGATCAGGGTCGCCGTGGCGCGCTCGCTGAACTGCAGTTCATGCATGCGGATCTCGCGCATCGCCTCACGAACGCGCAGTACCCCGAGGGACAAAGGGGGATCGTGTCGAGCACACACCACCAGATGCAGACCCCTCACAGGATGCACCAACAGGCGATCGAGCAGGACGTGCGTTTGCGGCGAGTCGATGCAGTGGTAGTCGTCGAGCACCACGACCAGTGGCGCTGACAATGCATCCAGGTCATTGCTCAAACTGGCCAGAAGGGCCGCCGACGAGGGCGTGCCGGCGTCAAGGCAGGCCAGTGTGTCAGTACAGGCGTCGGCTATCGCCGTCCGTACGGCGGCGACGAAATAGCTCACGAAGACCGCCGGATCGCTGTCGTCGCGATCAAGCGAAAGCCAGGCCGACAAGCCGTCACGGCCATCGAGCCAGCGCGCGACGAGGGAAGTCTTGCCATAGCCTGCCGGCGCCGACAGCAAGGTCAGGGGCAGGCTGCGGCCACCTTCCAGCAAGGCCAGCAAGTCGCTACTGGTCACGAAGTCGGCCGCGACACGCGGACGTTGCAGTTTGCTACGGATGATCTGGACGGTTGACATTTCTTCCTGACGCGGCGGCCATCATCTGACCCGCGCAGCCTCAACTGAAAGTACGCGATGATACTTCCAGGCAAGGCAAGGTGTGCAGGCATCCGGTTCTGTCTGCGGCTCGGTGTCCACAGGGGAGCAGCCTTCTTTGGTCATGGACCGGTGTTGAGCAGGGTCTCGATCTGCGCGTCCTTCTCCTGCCAGATCTGTTGCATCCATTGCTGGAAAGCCTCGCGAATTGCCGGGTCGTTGGCATAGTCGCCACCCGCCAGGTGTCTGGGCACCGGCAACGTCTGTACCCGAACCCGAACCCGCCGCATACCGCCGCTGAGGAACTGCCAGAAATCCGGTGCCCCGTCGGGGTAGACGATGGTGACATCGAGAATGGCGCGGAACTTGTCGCCCATCACGTTCAGTGCCAGGGCAATGCCCCCGGCCTTCGGCCTCAGCAGATGACGATAGGGCGACTGCTGCAACCGGTGCTTGCTCGGGGTGAAGCGCGTCCCCTCGCAGAAGTTGACCACGCTTGTGGGGATCAGCGAAAACTTCTCACAGGCCAGACGCGTCGCCTCCTGATCCTTGCCGCGCAGTTCCGGGTGCGCCTTGAGAACTTCTTCACTGTGCCGGCGCATGAACGGAAAATCGAGTGCCCACCAGGCCAGTCCCATTACCGGCACCCACAACAACTGCTGTTTGAGGAAGAACTTGAGCAGGGGAATGCGATGCGTCAAGAGGTGCTGGAGTACAAGAATATCGGCCCAAGTTTGATGATTGCAGTTCACCAGATACCAGCCGCGCGGGTCAAGGCCTGCGATTCCCTGGACGTCCCACGTTGCCTTCTGCGTCAGAGCCATCCAGCCATTGTTGCAGACGATCCAGGCCTCGGCAATGCGCACCAGCAGCGGGTCGAGACGCAGGCGTGCCGCCTTGAACGGCAACATCAACCGGAACACTGCCAACAGCAGCAGGATCGGGACCCAGAAGAAGCTGTTGAGCACCAGCAGCAAGGAAGCGATCAGGCCGATCAGCGGCGCGGGCAGAAAACCGAGCATGACTACACCTGCGAGCAAAAATCGACGTCACCGGTTTGGGCCCCGGCGTCGCCTTCTTGCGTCCGCGGCGACAGGTAGCGCCAAGAGTAGGGCATGTTCGGCATGATGAGCTAGCAGCCTGTCGGACTATAGGCCTGCCGCTGCCGGATATGCTATAATCATAGCTATTCAAGCGACCGAGGTCTGGCATGTCCAAGTTCATCGTCACCGACCGCAAGACCGACTACCTGCTGCCGCCGTCACTCGACGATTGGCTGAACCAGGATCACTTGGCGCGATTCATTGTGGAGGTGGTCGACCAGCTTGATCT
>JAKOZI010000274.1 GCA_029780075.1 Pseudomonadota bacterium | reverse complement strand
CTTGCCACGCACCAGTGGCGCTCCGCCAATCGAGCCACTCGCACACCCGACGCGACAGCGCGCGGCGGGATATCTCCGGCACCGACACCACCTCCTCCCGGATCCGCTCCAGGATGTCGAGAGAAAACTCCTGCCCGCAGATCCGCATGACCATACAATACGGCTCCACGGCGACGGAGTCAAGTGTGTGTTACGGTCAGGGTAGTGTGGGAGTGAAGGGCCGCGAAGTTTCTTCCTATCCCGATTAGCCACCAGCGAGGTTGATCGCATGTACGCCCTGCGTTTCCTGCTGCTCTGCGGCCCATGGCTGTTGCTCGTTGCTTGTACCGGTCTCCCGGAAGGGATCACCCCGGTCAGTCACTTTCAACTTGATCGCTACCTCGGCAAGTGGTACGAGATAGCCCGCCTCGACCATTCCTTCGAGCGTGGTCTCAGCGATGTCTCCGCACAGTATCGCCTGCAGCCCGATGGCAGCGTCGAAGTGATCAATCGCGGTTACAGCGCCGAAAAGGAAACCTGGAAGGAAGCTGTCGGCAAGGCGTTCCTGATCGGCGAGGCGACGCAGGGGTCCTTGAAGGTTTCGTTCTTCGGGCCCTTCTACGGCGGCTACCACATCGCGGCGCTCGACGAGCACAACTACCGCTGGTCACTGGTCGTCGGTCCCAGCCGAGATTATTTGTGGATACTCTCCCGCGAGCGCAGCCTGCCAACCGGGGTCCGCGAGCAACTGCTGACCAAGGCCAGGGAACTCGGGTTCGACACCAGCCGACTGATCTGGGTAGCCCAGAACCGACCGGAATAGAGTTGCAGAATCCGACAAAAGGAGCATTCGACATGACAGGTACGTACCACCCTGGAATCGATACCCGCACACGCGTACCGATGACCGTGCAGTGTGGCAGCGGGAGCCTCCTGCCATGAGTGGCTTCGAAAACTACGGTCGGGAGATGGCCGAACTCGATCGGGAAATCGTTCATTACGCTGCCATTTGCGGTGTCGACCCCGCCGATCCGACGGCAGTGAAAACCTGCATTGAGGAACCGCACGCGACCTGGGCAGCAGACAAAGCACGGCAATCGCTGCGCGGCCTGCTGATGTTGCGCCTCAAGCTGGAAACCGAGATGCTGGAGCAGGGCCTGTCACCGGGCAGCCTTGGGAGCAAGTAACCCACCGATGGCGAACGGGTGCCCGGCGACGCCGTTTCTGCCGCCGCGGCAGCAACCAACCGGCCAATGGTCGTCGCAGTTCGCCCGCAGGTTGCCCGAAGACAGTTGAAACACCAGCCACGAACGCCTTCGGCCGTGCTTTGTCGAACCTCAATCGACTTCCAGGAGTGAACCATCATGTCATGCAAATCCCGCTTTCTCGCAGGCCTTGGCCTTTCCGTCGGACTCCTCGTTGCAGGTTGCAGCACCACCGAGGAAAAACCGATGGTGGTCGCGGCAACACCTGTTCCAGCACTGGTCGCCCTGCCCTACGACCAGGCAGTGCGCAAGGCCGCACAGGACCTGCTGGCCAATGCCAACCTGGCCAAGGACCAACGCTATACCATGATCGTCGATCCCCTGGTGGACGGTAACAGTGGCATGCAGACCGAGGCGACTGCAGCGATGGAACAATCCGTGGTGCAACTGGTGAAAGCGGATTATCAGCAGGTAGACGTCAAGCGTTTCAGCAGTGAAAGTGTCTCGGCACTTCCGTTGCTGATGGTCGGTACCTTCACGCCCATCAACCTGCAGGGAAAGGCTGATGGTGAACGGGATGCCTACCGTATCTGTTTCGCCCTTGCTGACCTGAAAACCGGCAAGATCATCAGTAAGGGTCTGGCGCGCTCGCTTCCCGACGGGTTCGACCCGACACCCCTCGCGTTCTTCCGGGAAATGCCCGTGTGGTCGAAGGACGCGGCGGTTGAAGGCTATGTCAAGACCTGCCAGGGAACCAAAGCGGGCGACTCGATCAATCCCGCCTATATTGACTCCGTGCTGGCCGCGTCGACGATCAGCGAAGCGCTGGCGGCGTATCAGGCCAAACGCTACAAGGACTCGCTCGCCCTCTACGAAGCGGTGCTGAAGAATCCCGCAGGCAAACAGGCGCGCGTCTATATCGGCATTTACCTCAACAACCAGAAACTGGGACGCAAGCAAGCGGCCATGCAGGCTTTTGGGCGCCTTGTGGAAATGGGCCTGGCAACCGACCGACTGGCCGTCCAGTTCAACTTCAAGCCCGGGGCGACCGCGTTCACCCAGGATCAGCAGCCCTACGCCCAGTGGTTGACGGAGATTGCCAAGCAATCGCAGCGTCAGACGGCATGCATCGAAGTCGCAGGACACACGCGGCGAGGGACCTCCGAGCAGATGGATGAACGCCTTTCCCTGCAACGTGCCGAGTTCGTCAGGCAAAAGATCGGCTCGGTCAATCCCGGCTTTGCCAAGCGCTCCGTGGCCAAGGGTTATGGTTCGCAACGCGCCGTCGTAGGTACCGGCAAGGGCAACGATTCCGATGCCCTGGACCAGCGCATCGAGTTCAAGAAAGTTTCCTGCTGATTCTCCGCGCAGTCCCCATGCCTCAGGAATCCTGGCATCCGCCGAGGGCGCTGCTCGTACTACTCCTCTGCTCGCTGCTGAGCGGGCTGCTGCTTGCCGGTGCGAGCGGCGCGCAGGAAGCAACCCCCAGCCTGCGCCTGGAAACCGGTGCGCATGTCGCACCAATCCGCGCGACGAGCATGGACCGCGATGGCCGCTATGTGGTCACGGCGTCGGAAGACAAGACCGCGCGCGTCTGGGATGCCATCAGCGGTTCGCTGCTGACAGTGTTCAGGCCGCCTTCCGCAGCCGGAAACGACGGCAAACTCTATGCTGTGGCGATGACCCCGGACGGGTCGGCGTTTGCCGCGGCAGGCTGGTCGTCGAACAATGAGCTCTATCTGGTGCGACGCAGTGATGGCCAGATCATTCACCGCATTTCCGGGCTCCCGGACGTGCTCACCCATCTGTCGTTTTCTCCAGACGGCACAATGCTCGTTGCCGGGCTATGGGGAGGACAGGGGGTGCGCCTGTTTCTTGGCACCGACGGCTGGAGCAGCGCACGCGAGTTGCAGGGCGATGCCGATTACAGCGACGAGGTCAACGCCGCGGCCTGGTCTCCGGACGGCAAGTCCCTGATCGTCAGCAGCGCCGACGGTTTCCTGCACGCTTACGAAGTCACCAGCAAAGGCCTCAAGTCACTGTCACGGGGCACCCTGGTCAACACCGGGATACCTTTCGGGCTGGCTTTTTCACCCGACGGGCAGAGTCTGGCGGTGGGTACCGCCGACCAGGGCAACATCGCCCTGCTCGACGCCAGAACACTGAAACAGAAGAAGCAGCTCTCGCCGGCCCAGGCCGGACTGTCTCGAAGTCTCAGCGTCGTCGCCTGGTCGGCCGACGGCAAACGGATCTACGCGGCGGGAACCTGGACTACGGGCAAAGGCCAGTTTGCCCTGTGCGTCTGGCCTGACGCTGGCATGGGCACGCCCGCTTCGGTGATCCCCCTGTCCAGCAACACGATTACCACGCTGCACGCCACGCGCGACGGTCGCCTGCTGTATGCCTCCGCCGATCCCGCGTGGGGAATCCTGGCCGCCGACGGACAACCGCTGCTCGGTATCGGCAACAACCTGCTTGACTTCCGCAATCTGCGCAGCCGCTTCCGGCTCGCGGGCGACGCCAGCGGCGTGGCTTTCCGTGATGCACGCCCTGCTGGCGCCGGCGAAGCGTTCGATATCCGTCAATTGGCTTGGGCAAAACCCGGCAAGGAGTGGCAAGCACCAAGAACGATGTCCGGCAAGACCAACATCGACAACTGGTTCGAGCGGCAACGGCCGTTGATCAACGGCAAGGCGCTCACTCTCGATGCCGGAGAGTGGTCACTCTCGGCCAGCGTCTCGCGCGACGGCGAACACGTTGCCGTGGCAACGAACCACAAGCTGCATCTCTATGATCGCAATGGTCGCGAGTTGTGGCGCTCTGCTGCGCCCGCCACGCCCTGGCAGATCAACATCAGTGACGACGGGCGCTGGATCGTCGCCGCCTTCAGCGATGGCACGCTGCGCTGGTACCGACAACAGGATGGGAGCGAGCAACTCGCCCTCTTCCCGCACGCTGACGGACGCCGCTGGGTCATGTGGACCACCAGCGGCCACTTCGCCGCCAGCCCGGGGGGAGAAGGTCTGGTCGGCTGGCAGGTCGAGCGTGGACCAGCACAGGCGGCAGATTTTTTTCCGGTATCGCGCTTTCGCGCCGAATATTACCGGCCAGAACTGATCGCCGAGGTCATTGGCAAAGGCATTGGCAAGGCCACGCCCACAGCACTCGCCGACAGCGGCGTGCGTCCAACCAGCGGCAAGACGATTCTCGAGCGACTGCCGCCGACGGTTCGGATCCTTTCACCCGATGCCCAGAGCATCGCCAGGGACAGCGAGGTCAAGCTGCAGGTTGCCGTCCGCGCACCGGAAGACGCCCCGGTAACGCAACTGCGCGCGCGCGTCAATGGGCAACTGGTAACGCTGCCAGCGCTTTCTGCGCTGAGGAGTTCACGCAGCAAGAACAGCGGCGAAAGCATCTTCGAGGTACCGATTTCCCTGCCGGCACTGGATGCGCAGATCCTGTTGTTCGCCGAAAACAGGCATGGCGTATCTTCGGAAGCCGCATTGACCGTCAAGAGACCGCCAACCGAGCTGCCCAAGGAACAGAGCCTGGCCACGCTGAGTACGTTCGCCGGCCAGTCGGACCCCGCCGGCGTGGACCTTCGACCGAACCTCTACGTGCTCGCCATCGGCGTCAGCAAATACCAGGATCCATCGATCCAGCTCGAGTTCGCCGCCAAGGACTCCACCGATCTGTCGAATTTTCTCAAGACACAGGAGGGCGGACTGTACCGCAAGGTTTCCGTCCGCCTGCTGACTGACAGCGGCGCAAAGCGCGACGATGTCCTCGATGGCCTGGAATGGATACGCCGCGAACTGACAGCAAGAGACGTGGCCATGGTGTTCATCGCCGGACACGGCGTCAATGATTCCGACAGCACGTATTACTTCCTGCCACAGGACGTCAACATCAAATCATTGAAACGCACCGGTGTGATCTTCACGGAGATCCGCAACACGCTCGTTTCCTTGCCCGGCAAGGCGATGTTCTTCATCGATACCTGCCATGCCGGCAACGTGCTGGGAACCGGTACGCGTGCGCTGCGCATGGATACCACCGCGGTGGTCAACGAATTGTCGAGCGCCGACAACGGGGTCATCGTCTTCGCCGCGGCCACCGGACGCCAGTACGCGCAGGAATCATCAGACTGGGGCAATGGCGCGTTCACCAAGGCCATCCTCGAAGGGCTGCGCGGCCAGGCGGACTACAACAAGTCCGGCCGCATCACCCACAAGATGCTCGACCTCTACGTCTCTGAACGGGTCAAGAGCCTCACCGAGGGGGCGCAGTCGCCAGTCACTATCGTGCCCAGTGGCGTGCCCGACTTCCCGCTCGTACTCGGCAAGCGCTAGGGGCCGGTGCGCCCCCTGCCGGAAACCAGGTGGAGGGAAGTTCTGGAGGGTCGGGCCGAAGGCATTGCTGCAACCTTCGATTGCATGTCGGGTCGCGCTACGTGATGCGCATGCGCAGATTACCCCATTGCCCGTCGAAAAGCCCTTCGATGGGCTTGAAGTTGGCCTTGTAGGCCATCTTCCGACTGTCACGAATCCAGTAACCCAGATACAGGTAAGGCAGCCGGTTGGCAACACACTGGGCAACCTGCCAGACGATGTTGTAGGTACCGAAACTGGCCGGCTGCAGTTGCGGATCGTAGAAAGTATAGACCGAGGACAACCCATCGCTCAGGACATCGAGGATGCTGACCATGCGCAGCACGCCGTTGTCGGTAAACTCGATCAGTCGAGTGTCCACCCGACTCTGCAGCAGGAAATGCGTGTATTGTTCGTGGCTGTCCTGGTCCATGCCGCCGCCGGCGTGTCTTGCCGCCTGGTAACGCAGGTAGAGCCGGTAGTGATCCTCACGGAAGCTGAGTGGCCGCTCGCGCGCCTGCAGGCTGGCATGCAGCCTGATGCTGCGCCGCTGGCTGCGATTTGGCTGAAACAGGTCGACCGGCAGCCGCACCGGAACGCAAGCCTGGCAGTCGTCGCATTTCGGCCGGTAGGTGAAGACGCCGCTGCGGCGAAAACCGCTGCGCACCAGTTCGCCATAGACCTCGGCATTGATCAGATGGCTCGGCGTGGCAACCTGTGAGCGCGCACGTTCGCCCGGCAGGTAGCTGCAGGTGTAGGGTGCGGTGGAATAGAACTGCAACAGCGAAAAGGGCAGTTCCGAGTCGTTGAGCCGCGACATCGACCTAAGTCCAGGGTTGGCTGGCGCCGTCGGTCGGCCATCGGCCTGGTTGCCAGGCAGCGACCACCAACGCGCGCAGGCGGACCAGAAATACAGCGCGTGGAATCTCCCGCGCTCCGAGCGAGGCCAGATGCGGAGTATTCATCTGGCAATCTATCATGCCGAATCCCTCATCTTCAAGGAAACGCACAAGATGCGCAGCGGCGACCTTTGAAGCCTCCGAAACCTGCGAGAACATCGACTCCCCGTAGAACATGCGACCAATCGCCAGGCCGTACAAGCCACCCACGAGTTTGCCATCAAGCCAGGTTTCCACCGAGTGGGCAATGCCAAGCTGGAACAGCGTCCAGTAGGCGTGCTGCATGTCGGGCGTGATCCAGGTACCGACCTGACCGGCACGCGGCGTCTCGGCGCAGCCCCGGATGACTGCCGCAAAGTCGCTGTCGAGTTTCACTTCGAAACGACCGGAACGTAAACTGCGGCGCAGTGAACGCGAGATCCGGAACTCCTGCGGGAGGAGCACCATGCGTGGATCCGGACTCCACCAGAGAATGGGCTCGCCCGACGAGTACCACGGGAAGATGCCACGCTGGTAGGCGTCGAGGAGGCGCGGTGCAGACAGGTCACCACCGGCACAAAGCAGGCCGTTCGGCTCGGGCAGTGCCCGCTCCAGCGGCGGAAAGGGTGCGGTGTGTTCGAGCCAGGGAATCATCGATGGAACTGTATGGATTGGGTGCTCGCCTGGAAGCCTCGGGCCGGGGTCTTGAAGGCGACGACGTGATCGACATCGAGGCGGATGCCGATTCTTTCGCCGATGGCGTGATTGTGATGTGACGGCACCAGTGACAACACCTCGACGCCGCTGCCCAGGCGCAAGGTGTAAAGAATCTCCGCGCCGCGAAAAGCTTTGTGCCGGACTTCCGCGCGCATCTCGCTCTGGTCATCGTGGACGATATCATCCGGGCGCAACAACACTTCGACGCCGCAACCCTGACCACAGGCCTCGCACCCCTGGCTGCATTCGAGTGGCAAGCGGGACTGCAACACACCCAGTTCGACTTCGACACTGCAATCGTCGATGACCATACCGGGCAGAAAAACCCCCTGACCGACGAAGTCGGCGACGAAGCGATTCGCTGGCTGGTGGTACAGGCGGTACGGGTTGTCCCACTGCTGGATGATACCGTCGGACATGACGCCGATTTCGTCGGCCATGGCAAAAGCCTCGTGTTGATCATGGGTGACCAGGACGGCGGTAATGTTCTGGCGCTTCAGGATCTCCCGCACTTCCAGCGACAAGCGCTCGCGCAGGTCAACGTCGAGATTTGAAAAGGGTTCGTCAAGCAGGATCAGTTGTGGGCGCGGCGCCAGCGCACGCGCCAGCGCGACGCGCTGCTGCTGACCACCGGAGAGTTCGTGCGGGTATTTTTTGTCCTGGCCAGCCAGTCCCACCACGGCCAGCAGTTCACTGACCCGCCCCAGACGCTGCTCGCGCACAAATCCTGCCAGACCAAAGCCGACGTTGGCTGCCACCGTCAGGTGCGGGAACAGGGCGTAATCCTGAAAAACCATACCAATCTGCCTCTGTTCGGGAGGCAGGCGACGCTCAGGGTTGCTGACCGTGCGGCCCTGCACGCGGATCTCGCCGGCGGCAATACCCTCGAAGCCGGCAATGCAGCGCAGCAGAGTCGTCTTGCCACAGCCTGACGGCCCGAGCAGACAGGCGATGTCGCCGGTCTCGACGCGAAAACTGACGCCGTCGACGACCGTATGCGATCCATAACGCTGGACGATTCCTTCCAGTTCGAGGTGTGCCATCAGCTCCCGGTCATCCGGTGCTACGGGTGGAAAAGGACTGGTGCCCGTCGTAGTCGCGAGTAGCCGGCAGGAAAACCAGACTTGTCAATTATAATTCTCATTTATCCGACAAACCATGATCAGTCTGCGTCTCCATCCTCTCCTCGCTATTGCCGCTGCCGTGGCGGCGCTGGTCGGGCTGCCGGTGGCCAGCGTGCTGGCCAATGTCTTCAGCGGCGGTACCGGCGCGACCTGGTCGCATCTGGCCACGACGGTGTTGCCGGAATATGTGGCCAATACGCTGCTGCTGTGCCTTGCCGTCGGTCTGGGCGTCGCCGTCGTCGGCGTGGCCACAGCCTGGCTGACCACCATGCATGACTTTCCGGCGCGACGGGTTTTCGAGTGGGCTCTGGTCCTGCCGATGGCCATGCCAGCGTATGTGATGGCTTACGTGTACACCGACTTTCTGCAGTTTGTCGGCCCCCTGCAGAGCCTTCTCCGCGAGAGCTTCGGCTGGAGCAAGGCCGACTACTGGTTTCCGGAGGTTCGCAGTCTCGGTGGTGCCATAGTCATGTTCATCTTCGTCCTCTATCCCTACGTTTATCTGCTGACCCGCACGGCCTTCATCGAGCGCACCGGCGGCATGCTCGAAGCTTCGCGCACCCTTGGTCTCGGGCCATGGTCGGGCTTCTTTCGGGTCTCGCTGCCATTGGCCAGGCCGGCGCTGGCCGCCGGTGCGACACTGGCCCTGATGGAAACCCTCGCTGACTACGGCACGGTCTCCTATTTCGGCGTGCAAACCTTCACGACGGGCATCTATCGTGCCTGGTTTTCACTCGGCGATCGTATT
This sequence comes from Pseudomonadota bacterium, assembly GCA_029780075.1. Classification (GTDB taxonomy): domain Bacteria; phylum Pseudomonadota; class Gammaproteobacteria; order Burkholderiales; family Rhodocyclaceae; genus Accumulibacter. The sequence continues at coordinate 10,228 of JAKOZI010000274.1, read as the reverse complement.
GCCGCCGCGCAGCTGGCGGCGGCGCTTCTGGCTTTCGTCATGCTGCTGCTGGTGTTCGAACAGCGCTCGCGCGGCCGCGCCCGCTTCAACAACACGAGCGGCCGCCATCGCCATAGCTGCCATCGTTTGGCAGGTTGGCGCGCCTGGCTGGCCACCGGAACGTGCGCGCTACCGCTGGGTATCGGCTTCCTGCTGCCGGCGTACCTTCTGCTGCGTCTGGCGCTGCAGAGCGACGGCGATTCGCAGTTCAGCGCGCATTTCATGGCTCTGGCGCGCAACAGTTTCCTGCTCGCTGGTCTGACGGCGGTCCTGGCGGTGGCCCTGGCCCTGTTGCTGGCATATAGTGCGCGTCTGTCACGCGGGCTGCTGGCGCCGATGCTCAATCGCCTGGTCGGGCTCGGTTACGCCGTTCCCGGGTCGGTAATCGCTGTCGGCGTGCTGATTCCCGTGACGCGCCTCGACCAGTGGTTGGCCGGGCAATGGCAGGACTGGTTCGGAGAAAACCCGGGCCTGCTGCTCACCGGTGGCATTGCCGCGCTGGTCTACGCCTATCTGGTGCGCTTTCTGGCGGTCGCCTTGCAGTCGGTAGGCAGCAGTCTGGCCAGAATCACCATCAACATGGACGATGCGGCGCGCAGTCTCGGTGCCGGGCAGGTAGCGACATTGCAGCGGGTACACCTGCCGATCCTGCGCAGCAGCCTGTTCACCGCTGGTCTGCTGGTGTTCGTCGACGTCATGAAGGAGTTGCCGGCAACCCTGGTGATGCGCCCCTTTGATTTCGACACGCTGGCCACACAGGCCTATACCCTCGCTTCCGATGAACGTCTGGCCGAGGCCGCCAGCGTCTCCCTGGCAATCGTCACTGTTGGTCTCCTGCCCCTGATCGTGCTCTCACGGCAGATCTCGCGCCGTCGCCGCGGATGATCGCCCTGCACGCGACCCGATGATCGGACGTCAACGATAGCCGGCACGGTCGAAAATGATCTGCGCTTTGGCACGATACATCGCCAGCGATCCCACCGGCAGGGTGTCTGCCTTGAACTTGCCGAGCGCTTCAAGCGCCGAATTGGACACCTTGACCCCGGCCACCACCGGCCATTCGTTGTTGCCGTCGGCAAAATAGCGCTGCGCCTCGTCGCTCGCGAGATATTCCAGGAACTTCACCGCCGCCTCCTTGTGCGGCGCCGTTTTCAGCACGCCACCGCCGGAGACGTTGATATGCGTACCGCTGCCTTGCTGGTCAGGCCAGACAACAACGATTTTCTCCATCGTCTTGTGGTCCTCGGGCTTGTCCGAACGCATCAGGCGCGCCAGGTAATAGGTATTGGCGAGGGCCACCGCACACTCGCCGGCAGCCACCGCCCGGATCTGATCGGTATCGCCGCCCTTCGGCGGACGAGCGAAATTGGCCGCCACGCCGCGCGCCCACTCTTCAGCCTTGGTCTCGCCCTGATGGGCGATGATCGAAGCCAGCAGCGACAGGTTATAGGGATGGGAACCCGAGCGCGAGCAGACCTTGCCTTTCAGCCGGGGATTGGCCAGGTCGCTGTAGGTGCGCAACTCCTCGGGTTTGACTGCACCTTTGGCATAGATGATGACGCGCGCGCGCAGCGAGAAGGAGAACCAGTCGCTGGTGCGCAGGTGCGCAGGGATGCGCGCCTCGAGCAGCGACGACCTGACCGGCGCGAGCAGACCCAACTCGTGCGCGGCCGCGAGGCGAGCCGCGTCGACCGTCAGCAGAACGTCAGCCGGGCTGTTGGCCGCCTCGTTCCGGATACGCTCGAGCAACTCGTCTTCCTTGCCCTCGATACGCTTGATGGCAATCCCGGTCTGCCGGGTGAAGCCAGTGTACAAGGCCTCATCCGTCTGGTAATGGCGAGCCGAGTAGAGATTCAGTACTCTTTCCTGTGCCTGCGCACCGGTCAAGGTGACGGTAGCAAGCAACAGAGCGAAAAGCGAAGGGGAAGGGGAAGATTTCATGACCATGCCTCCAGTTATCAAAATGAGAATTGCTGTCGCAAATCCGCATGATAGCCGGCACCATCATTTTTGTAAATGCGAATCGTTCGCGATAAAAATACAAAAAAGACGACGCAGTGCGTCGTCTTCGGGCTCAATACAGCCTGCAGGTCAGCGTGAAAACAACCGACGCGCACCGTTGTAGCGCTGAATCCAGTAGCTTTGGCGCATGTCTTCGACACGGACTTCGGCGCCGGTACGCGGCGCGTGCATGAAGCGGTTGTCGCCGAGATAAATACCTACATGCGAAAAAGCGTGCCGCATGGTGTTGAAGAAAACGAGGTCGCCTGCCTTCAGTTCGTGACGGTCGATCACCGCCCCGACCTCGCTCTGCTCCCTGGCACTGCGCGGAAGCAATATCCCCATGGCTTCCTTGAAGACGAGCTGGACGAAGCCGCTGCAGTCAAGACCGGTATCCGGGTTGGTGCCACCGAAGCGATAGTTGATGCCGATCAGTTCGAAGCCCTTGAGGATCAGATCCTGTGCGCTGCTGGTGTAGCGCTCCAGCAACGATGGCTCGTCAAGCGACTGCTGCTCGCTGGCATGGGACAGGCCGACCCCGGAACAAGCAATCAGGGCAGCGCTTAGAAGTGCGGTAAGAGTGTGTTTTCTGAGCATAGGGACGAAATTTATGTGAAAAATGTCACGCTGTAAACCCCCTATCGCACAGCAGGTGCGGCATAAAACACCTCAACAGTTGATCGCAAGACCATAACTTAATGACGATATTGACAATAAATTGCTGGCTGCAGCTATGTTGCACCGCACATGGGATTGGACGATGGAACGCGGTATAGTCTGCCGCCGCAGCGGCTTTCGACTCCAAATGGAGATTCGGCAGTACGCGTGCCACTTTCGCCGAGGCTCAAAAGTGCCGGGGATTGTGTTTATAATCGACGGCCGTTCATGACGCGATGGCTTCTTCCCGTCGTCAATGCGCCAATCCTGTCCATCGCATGGAGTATGCATGAGTCCTTTCAAAGCGTATCTGATCGAGAAAAAGGAAGGTGGGGCAACAGGCAGCCTGGTCACCATGAGCGAGTCGGAACTCGATCCCGGCGAAGTGACCATCCGGGTTGCCTACTCCAGCGTGAACTACAAGGACGCCCTGGCGGCAACCGGCGCTGGGCGAATCATCCGCCGCTACCCCTGTGTCGGTGGCATCGACCTGTCGGGAACTGTCGAATGCAGTACCGACCCTCGCTTCCGAAGCGGTGATGCCGTGCTGGCCACGAGCTTCGACATCGGCGTCGCCCACCACGGAGGCTACGCCGAGTACGCCAGAGTCCCCTCTCAATGGGTAGTCCCGCTGCCCGCAGGGCTTTCGTTGCATGCCGCCATGGCCCTGGGTACAGCCGGATTTACGGCGGCGCTCGGAATCGTGCGCATGGAAGAGAATGGCCTCACGCCGAGCAAGGGCCCGATCATCGTCACTGGCGCGACCGGCGGAGTCGGCAGTCTGGCGATCGACATGCTGGCCGGGCGGGGCTATCAGGTCACCGCCTTCACCGCCAAGGAAACCCAGTCCGATTACCTGAAGGGGCTCGGTGCGACTACGGTCATGCTCCGCTCAGCCGTTGACCCAGCCCGCATACGGCCGCTCGACAAGGCCCTGTGGGCGGGCGCCGTGGACAACCTCGGTGGCGAGGTGCTGGCCTGGATCGTCAGCACCATGCAGCAGGGCGGTACGATCGCCAGCATTGGCCTGGCACTCGACGCGACACTCAACACCACGGTGATGCCCTTCATCCTGCGCGGAGCCTGCTTGCTCGGGATTGATTCGGGTTACATCGGCGAACCGTACCGCAGCGGTGTTTGGCAGCGCCTGGCAGGCGATCTGCGACCGAGACACTTGCAGGGGATGGTGCGCACCATCGGTTTCGACGAACTTCCCGGGGCCTTCGACGCCTACATTCAGGGTCGCGCACACGGCCGCGTGGTCGTCGAAATCGCCGGCGCGTAAGACGCACCCGGCTTGACAGGAATCGCGAGATTCGATGGAGAATCCCAAGCAGCGTCCTCGCATACTGATTGTCGATGCTTCACGGATGGCGCGGGCAACGCTGATCAGTCAGATTCGTGAGCAGTACAACTTTCGCGAGGAGGTCAATGGTGAGTCGGGTTGGCAGGCACTGGTGATCGACCATTCCATCCAATTGGTGATCTGCGCGCTGTCGATGCCGATGCTGGATGGGGACGGTCTGCTGGCAAGAGTCCGCTCTTCCCGGTTGGCCCGCCTTCGTCAGATGCCGGTACTGATGATCGCCAGCGACGACGAAGAAGCCAATGAGCGCGCCCGGGTACTGGGTGCTTCCGACTTCATCAGCAGGGGCATCGGTGCCACCGAACTGCTCGCCCGTATTGCCTCGCTGCTGCAGTTGGCACAGGCGCAGAACGAACTGCGCGAGAGCCCGGAACGTGACGCTCAAAATCCGGTCACGGGCCTACCGACTCGCCGACACATCGAAGTGCAGGCGGCACAGGCCCTGTCGCAGGCCGTCCGGCACGATGGCCCCCTGAGCATCCTGATCATCGGCTTCGACCACTTCGGCGCACTGCGTGAACAACATGGCGACGAGGTGGCCAAGGAGTTGCTCAAACGCCTGGCCAGCATGCTGGTACAAAAAGTACGCAAGGAAGACAGCCTGGGCCACTATTCCGGAAGCGACCTGACTGTGGTTTCGCCAGGTACCCCCTTTCCTGCCTGCGAGTCCTTCGCGAATCGCTTGCGGGAAGCGTTTGCGGTGGCGAACATTGCGGTACATGGGAAGCGTCTCAATCTGTCGGTCAGTATTGGCGTCGCCAATGCCCCGGTCGACCGGCCGGGGTCGGCAGCATCCTTGCTGGGTCTTGCCGGCGAGCGTCTGGTGGCTGCACGACAGGCCGGCGGCAACCGTGTCGTGGCTTGTGGCGACAAACCGTTGAACAAGCTCCCGGTCCCCAGGCTTGGCCATGCTCTCGAACTGATCAGTACCGGCCATGCAAGTGCGGTAATCCCGCACCTTATCGATCTTGGCAAGGAGATACTCCCCTTTCTGGACCTCCTGGAAGGGGAGTTGAAGTTGGGTCTGCCCCTGGCAGACATTAGAAAACGGATGCTTGACCGGGAGCAGGAGATAAAAGACACCCGGCAGGCGTAGTTTCCACTAGTGCAGGTGGGTTCACATTTTTGAAGAGGGAGTCTCATGACGACAATCCAAGAGTTTCACCAGCAATCCATCGAAAATCCGGACGCCTTCTGGGGTGAAGAGGCCAAGAGCATCGACTGGCACAAACCGTTTACGCAGGTCCTCGATTTTTCTCGCCCGCCATTTGCCAAGTGGTTCGTTGGCGGCGAAACCAATCTTTGCTACAACGCGATCGACCGTCACGCGGCCAAGCGCCCGAATGACCGCGCGCTGGTATTCATCTCCACCGAGACGGACCAGGAAGTCGTCTATTCGTTTGCCGAACTCAAGACTGAAGTGATGCGCATGGCCGCGATCATGCAGAGCCTGGGCGTCGGCAAGGGCGACCGGGTTCTGGTGTACATGCCGATGATCGCCGAGGCCATGTTCGCCATGCTGGCCTGCGCACGCATTGGTGCGATCCACTCAGTCGTTTTCGGCGGCTTTGCGTCCGGATCGTTGGCCACGCGTATCGACGACGCCACGCCGAAACTGGTGGTCTCCTCGGATGCCGGCATGCGCGGCGGCAAGGCAGTACCCTACAAGGGCCTGCTCGACGAGGCGATCGCCCTGGCTGAACACAAGCCTGCCAACGTACTGATGGTCGACCGTGGTCTCGACAAGAACTTCAACAAGGTCGCCGGTCGCGACGTCGACTACGCGACGCTGCGAGCGCAGTTCATGGACGCCGACGTGCCGGTAACCTGGCTGGAATCCTCAGAACCGTCCTATATCCTGTACACCTCCGGCACCACCGGCAAACCGAAAGGGGTGCAACGCGACACCGGCGGCTACGCCGTCGCGCTTTCCTCCTCGCTCAAGTACATCTTTTGCGGTGGCGAGGGTGAAACGTTTTTTGCGACGTCGGACATCGGTTGGGTCGTGGGACACTCCTACATCATCTACGGCCCGCTGATCGGTGGCATGTGCACAATCATGTACGAGGGCACACCGCTGCGCCCGGACCCCGGAATCTGGTGGCAAATCGTCGAAAAATACAAAGTCAGTGTCATGTTCTCGGCACCGACCGCCGCGCGCGTGCTCAAGAAACACGACAACGCCTTCATGCACAAGTACGACCTGTCGAGTCTCAAGCATCTGTTTCTCGCTGGCGAACCGCTCGACCAGCCGACGCACGAGTGGATCATGGGCGAACTCGGCCTGCCGGTCATCGACAACTACTGGCAAACCGAAACCGGCTGGCCGATCCTGTCGGCCATGCCGGGCGTCGAGAAGACGGAAATCCGCTTCGGAACGCCGAGCTTCCCGGTCTACGGTTACAACCTCAAGATCTTCCGCGAAGACGGCACGGTTTGCGACCCCGATGAAAAAGGCATCGTCGGCATCCTGCCGCCCCTGCCACCGGGTTGCCTGTCAACCGTCTGGGGCGACGACGCACGCTTTGTCTCGACCTACTTTTCGCTGTTCCGCGAACCCCAGGTCTATTCCTCTTTCGACTGGGGCATCAAGGACAAGGACGGGTATCACTACATCCTCGGCCGCACCGACGACGTGATCAATGTGGCCGGACACCGTCTGGGCACCCGCGAAATCGAGGAAGCCATCCAGGGACATTCGGCGATTGCCGAAGTCGCCGTGGTCGGCGTTGCCGATCAACTGAAGGGGCAAATGCCGATGGCCTTTGCGGTGGTGAAGAATGTCGACAGCATCGCGACGCCGGAACTGGTGGCGGCGCTCGAGAAGCAGGTCATGAAGCAGGTCGATGACAGCCTCGGGGCAATCGCCCGTCCAAGCCGCGTACACTTCGTCACTGTGCTGCCGAAGACCCGCTCCGGCAAACTGCTGCGGCGCTCGATCCAGGCCCTCGCGGAAGGCCGCGACCCGGGCGATCTGACGACCATCGAGGACCCCGCCGCGCTCGAACAACTGCAACGTGCGCTTGGCAGCAAGGCCTGATCCCAACCAGAAACCGGTCACGACGCACACTGATGCGCCTGCCGCCGTGATTGGCGGCAGGCGTCTTTTTTGCCGTCTACGGGCGTGTCTGTGCGGTTCGCACGGCCGCCGTTCGAGTCACCCGCAACCTGCGCGCGGCCTGTTCTGTCTGCCGGAAGCTATTCGCGAACCGCTTCAGCCCAGCAATTGGGCGTTTCATAGAGACGCAGGCGATCGAGGCGCAAGTGGTTTCCGTAGATATCCCGATACACGGCAGCGAGAATCGTGAACGCCTTCTGCGCAAGATTTTCGGCCGTCGGAACGCAATCCAGAATGACCGTCTTGTGCTCAGGAAGCGACGCGAGAAAGTTCACCACCGGTCGGTCGCCGGCATAGACCAGAAACGCATGATCCCAGTGGTCAACAAGGTGCCGCATGGCCAGCGCCTTGACTTGCGAGAAATCCATCACCATGCCATTGGCCGGGTCACCGTCATGGCGAATGACATCGCCAGCCAGGGTGATCTCGATCGCATAGCGGTGCCCGTGCAGGTGACGACACTGACTCTGGTGGTCGGGAATGCGATGGCCGGCGTCGAACTCGAGGCGGCGGGTGATGAGCATCGGGCGCAAACACGGAAAAATGATCGGCGGCAATTATAGCACCGCCGCATCAGCGCCCCAGCAGGAGGCAGCGCCCCTCCTGACAACGCACTCAAGACGATGGCGCGGTGGTGCAAGATTTGGGATGGCTCACCGTTTGACCGCGTGCGCGCTGGCGACGGTGCCGCGATCCTCTACGGGCGCCGCATGGTGATGCATCAGCTGGCGCAGCCTGATCTAATGACCCTGCTGCTCTCTAACCGGATGGCGAACGGTCAAGGCTTGCTTTCTCGCTGTCTGGTGGCGTGGCCACAAAGCGCCATCGAAACGAGGCAGGTCGTTCGTTTCGAGAAGCCTGAAGATCGACGGGAAATCCAACGCCTGTTTGCGGTGCTCAAGGGGTTGATGGAGGCAACGCCTGGTACCGGCAAATCCGCACAGGAGCTTACCCCGTTGGAATTGCCGCTGACTGCAGATGCGACGGTACTGGCTATGGCTGCTCTCAACCAGTTTGAGAGCTTGATGGCTCACGGCGCCGACCTGGCGGAACTGCGCGACCGCACATCGAAGGCCCTTGAGAACGTGTGCCTGCCGCATCGCTGGCGTGACGACGGTCATTGACCGGGGATTGTCCGGCGCGGGAGGTGGATCGTCCGCACCTGGAACACGCGCTGGTTCTCATGCAATGGTACTTGCGCGAGGCGCTTCGCATCCGCGGCACCGCGGTCATTCCCCAGTCGGTACTCGACGCAGAAAGTCTATCGGCCTGGCTGAAAGACCGCGGTCTACGCGTGTTCAGATCGAAGCAGGTATTGAATGGCGGGCCTTCTCCACTGCGCAACAAGACGCGCTTGATAGCCGCCATCAAGGAACTTGAGAGCAACGGCTACTTGATCGAGAACGAGACCGGGACCGTCGTCGACGGCGCTCGCACAAGGTTGTCGTGGGAGGTGCTGCACCATGTGGTTTGACCCAAAAGTGATAGCGCAGCCATCGCAGCCCCTTGCGATTCTTGCGACTCCTGCGACTTTTGCCCAAAAAACAGGCGATGGCACAGCCAAAGTCGCAGAAATCGCAACCCCCCTCTGCCGTGACAACGAAACCGCTTCTTATCGCTGGCTAATCCACTGCGTCGATCGGAACCCGCTGGAGGTCGCATTCTCGCCAGCCGCCAGCCATGCTGAGGTGCTCGACGCCTATCCGCATGCGCTGGCGGTCGAGCCCTTGGAGGGCGAGTCATGGACATGATGAACTCGCTGATGAACCGCGACGGGGTTCTCGGCGGCGCCGCCATCCCGCCCATCCGCATCATTGCCATGATACTGGCACGCGGTGTGGTGCGCCTGCAGGCACGCCAGAAAGCCCTTGAATCCCGGACCGAACAGCGCGTTCATGACCCTGTTCTGAACCCCAAGGGAGATACTGCATGACCGATGTACTGGCCCGGGTAGTGGCCTTGAAGACCACCCCGATTTCCGAATTGAAGCAACTGTGGCGTGATCTGTTCGACTCCGAACCGCCGGCCTACAACCGGCGATTTCTGGAGAACCGCCTCGCCTTCCGCCTGCAGGAACTGGCGTTTGGCGGCTTGAAGACCAGCACCGTGAAACGCCTCGAACAACTCGGCGAGCAACTCGATGGCGGCAAGGCGAAGGTGCGCAGTCGCCGCGCCAATGACCGCCCGGTGACCGGCACCACGCTGATTCGCGAGTGGCAGGGCACGGCGTACGAGGTGATCGTTCAGGCGGGGCATTTCGAGTTCCAGGGCCAGCGGTATCAGTCGCTGTCGGCGATCGCCAAGGCGATCACGGGCACGGTCTGGAATGGCTGGGCGTTCTTTGGCCTGCGCGCCAGGAGGCCGGCATGAACCCGATGACCCGCAAACGGCGCTGCGCGATCTACACCCGTAAGTCCTCCGAGGAAGGTCTCGACATGGACTACAACTCGCTCGACGCCCAGCGCGATGCCTGCGAAGCGTACATCGCCTCGCAGAAGTCCGAGGGCTGGGTGGTGCTGGACAATGCCTACAACGATGGCGGCTTCTCGGGCGGCACGCTCAACCGGCCGGGTGTGCAGCAGTTGCTGGAGGATGTCCGTGAAGGGCTGGTCGATGTGATCGTGGTCTACAAGATCGACCGGCTGTCGCGATCGCTGGCGGATTTCGCGAAGCTGGTCGAACTGTTCGACGCGCAGAAGGTGACCTTCGTGAGCGTCACGCAGTCGTTCAACACGACGACCAGCATGGGCCGGCTGACCTTGAACATCCTCTTGTCGTTTGCGCAGTTCGAACGGGAGTTGGGCGGCGAGCGGGTGCGCGACAAGATCGCCGCCAGCCGCGCGAAGGGGATCTGGATGGGCGGCATGCCGCCGCTGGGTTACGACGTGGTCGAGCGCAAGCTGGTACCGAACCCCACCGAGGCGGCTCTGGTCAGGCGGATGTTTGAGCGCTACCTCGCCCTCGGGTCGATGACCTCCCTGTGCCGGGAACTGCGCGCCGAAAGGGTGACGACGAAGTCGTGGACGACGCTCAAGGATACGACCCGA
>JAKOZI010000257.1 GCA_029780075.1 Pseudomonadota bacterium | reverse complement strand
TGTTGAACAGCCGCGCGAAGAAGCGCTTGCCCTCGGCGCTGGTGAAGCGCGTCGGCATCTTCAGGCTGGCCGCCTCGACGCGTCGGAAGTCGGCCTTGGCCTCCTTGGCGAGAATGCGGGCGTTGACGGCCCCCTGGTCTACCTTGACGATCTGGATCTCCGACATGCCGTGCTCCTCGAAATACCGCGTTCGGAGCGATCTTCCGTGCCGGCATATACATTCGCCACCGGAAATGGCCGCCACCTGAGGGGGCTTTCGGCATCGGGTCCAATTCGGGCAGGTTTTCGGGATTGACTCGCCAATCCGGCACCACTACCTTGACGTCATGCAGCAGCTGGCCCTGCATTCAAACAAGGCAAGCCCTGGAGTTTTCTGTCTATCGCACACCGTCGGCCGTCGCCGCTGCCGCGTGCGCCGATCTTGCCGGCACCGATATGGGTGCCTGTCGCACCCATGCCATCGAGGCAAGTTTTCGAGGCAGGGGCGAGGCGCTTCTAATGGTTCCGTAAGCGCCCCTCCCCCGAAAGCCTTCCTCGATCGGTAGCTGGCACACCGATCACGGCGGTTCTCACCGGCCGTTCAAGCCAGCCCTGAAGCTTCTTCCCATAGCGCCGTTCCGCCCGTAGCGGGTCGGTCGTTTCTCACCCCACGGGGGCATATGCCCCCAGTCGTGGTGCGCGTTGCCTCCACTTTTTCCTGGAGCCAACGATGCTGAATCAGAGCTTATCCCACCGAGTTTCCCGTCCCACGCCCGTGGGCCCAGTTTTCCCGCCGATTCTCCCCTCGCTCGCGGCCACCTCGCGCCACCGTCCGGCGGCGATCCCCGATCGCACCGCCCTGGACGCTTTGCTCGACGGCGAGGAAGCGCCCGTCGAATGGAGCGAGGAAGACATCGTCTTCCTGCATTGGCGTTTGCTGCAGGAAGTCAGCCAACTGGCCGACCCGGCGACGCCGCTGGCAGAAAAGTTCGACACCCTGCGCTGGGTGTTCAGCGAACGCGAGAAGGACGGCCTGCCGTTCTCCTTCGTGAGTTGCCTGCGCGTCGTCGCTTGCAGCCCGCTGTCGCCGATCGCTTACTGCGGCCTGGTCGACGCGGAGGAAGTGCGCGACCGCATCCGCCACGGCCTGAAGGCCTGGCTCGATGTCACGCTCGAGCGCTACCCCGACTGGGTACGCGACGCCGTTGTCGACAACCCGGAATGGGTCGAGGCCCGGCTCGCCAAGAACCCCCAGTGGATTAACGAGCAAATCAAGCAGATGGCGGTGCAGGGTGACCTGTTCGCCTGACGCCGTCTCCCATTTTTTTCGGGCTGGTCGCCAACGCGAAGGCCCTCCCCTTTCAAGGAGTCATCATGACCACTTTCAAGGATGTCCTGTGCCTGCTGGCGATCTTCGTCGCCTACGGCATCGTCGGACGCCTGGACTATGAAGATGCGGTAGGGCTGGAACAGATCATCAAGGAACGGCATCACGCCGACTGTCTGATGACGACGCCAGCCGACCGCGAAGCCCTGGCGCGGATCAACGATCTGCCCTTCGATCCATCGACCCGCCGCACGGACGCAGGCGCACCCGAAGACGGGCGGCGCTGCACATCGCGCGTGCTGTGAGGAGGCCGCTCATGCACATGCAAACGCGCATCGCACACGGCGCCCCGTCCCTGCTGACCGTCCAGGCGCCGGAAGACATCGAATTCCTCGTCAAGGAAAGCGAAGTCCTTACCGGTCAGGCCGGCCGCACCTTCGTCATCGCCGGCGCCGACTGGCTGGCCTACCGGGTGCATTGGCATCCGATCGGCCTGAAGGTCGAACGGCTCGATGCCGAGGGCCGGGTCCTGAGCGCCCAACACCTGCTGCCCCGGGAGTTCCTCGGACACAGCCTGATGGAGGCCCTGGCCGCCGGCCAGTTGTTTACCCCGCCGATCCGCCGTCTCGGCTGACCGATCGTTCTTTCCCCCTTGGCGGGCCCGTCCCGCCGGGGCCGGGTTCCGCCTGCACTCATGGAGCACATCATGCAGATACAGGTTCAAATCAACGAGGAAGGCGCGCTGCGCAACCAGCGCTATGCCTTCACCGACCGCTTTACGCTCGTCTCCGAGCTGTTGCAGAACGCCCGCCGTGCCGGGGCGATGCGCATCGAGATCCATTACGACGCCACCACCCAAGTGCTGCGGGTGGAAGATGATGGCCGAGGCCTCGACGACTTCCAAAAGCTCCTGAGCTTCCACGAGTCGGGTTGGGATGCGGCCACCAGTGCCGAGGAGCGCCCTTTCGGGGTGGGCTTCTCGAAGTGCCTGTATGCCGCCACGCGCTGCATCGTCGCCTCAAAGCATCAGCGTGTCGACATCGACACCGCGGCGGCGCTGGCCAAGGCGTCCATCGAGGTGGAGCCCATCACCGAAGCCGTTGCCGGCACACGGATCGAGTTGCACGGCGTTGACCTGCCCGACCTGGGCAATCGCATCGAGAGCTTGTGCCTGGGTTTTCCGGTGGAGGTGCTGTTCAACGGCAAGCCGCTGTTGCGGCGCTTTGCCGGCGCGAACCTGGCGACGATGGCCAGCCCGATGGGCACGGTCCACCTCACCGGCACGCGGGACGGCAAGTTCAGCTACAACACCCTGGTCTTCCTGCAGGGCTTCTGCGTCATGAAGCCCAACTATTGCCCGTTCGACGAGGTAAATATCGTGCACCTGGATTCGCGCCAGTTCGTGGCGCGCCTGCCGGATCGCGACAAGTTGATCGACGAGGACGTACAAAGAAAGCGGATCGATACCGAGTTGAAGGCCTGCTGGCGGCAGACGCTAGAGGTCGCCAAGGCCCAGCTTTCGCCCGAACGCTTCGTCGCAATCTATTACGCAGCGATGCGAGCTTGGGGACATTGGGATCTACTGAACGACCTCGACGTGCTGCCCGCCGAATTGTTCGATGAGATCGTCGACTATCCGATCCAGGACGACGACCGAAGCTATGTCCGGCAAGTTGCCGTAGCCCCCACCCGCCACGCCGTCGAAAGCGGCGCGGTGACCCTGGTCTCCCTCGACTGGTTGGACGACGACAACGCGGCGCGCTGGATGTTGGCCCGGGCCAAGGGCTATCTGCTCTTCGATTGGATCGGCCTGAGCTCCGAGCACTGGGCATGGCGCCACGTGCGTTTCCTCGACCAGGAAACGGTGCAGGTCGAGGCGGTGTCCGAACAGGTCCGCGTCCAGTTGGAAGGGCGCTGGGTGTGGCCCACGGTGATCCTGTGCGAGAGCGTCAGCCTGCGCACCGCCAAGGACGTGGCCGAGATCACCGACGCGGGCGTCTGCCACGGGGATGTCTTGTACATCCCGGCCGGCGAGACATCCGGCGAACCGGTGCGGCAGGCCTCGTCCTTCATGGACGAGAACGACCAGTTCCTCGCTTCGGACCTGGACGCGGACCGCGACGCGCTGGCGGATTTGATCTGTCGCCTGCGCTCGGTCGATCCGGTACAGACACTGGACTCGCTGCTGCAGGAATTGCGGCTGGGCAGGTATCCCCTGCTGCACGGCAAGGCCTTCCAGGTCACCGTGGGTGTAGGTGCTGCGCCTGGCCATTCGGTGGCCTTGGTTGCGGAAGCGGGTTCTGCCAACACGGGAGCTTGCCATGCAGGATCGTGAGTACGCAGCCCGCATCGAAGCGGTCAAGCAGCGTGCCCATGGCCGGTGGACGGAAATCCTGGCGAGCTTGGGCGTGGATGAACGCATCCTCAAGCGGCGCAACCTGCCTTGCCC
>JAKOZI010000242.1 GCA_029780075.1 Pseudomonadota bacterium | reverse complement strand
GTTCGGCGCGGGACCACCGGCTTGGCACCGCTGGCCGCTATGGCATCCATGGCGCGTTGCCCATCGTAGCCCTTGTCCGCCAGAACGTGCCCTGCTTTCAGTCCTTGGAGAAGCGGCTCGATCTGGGTGATATCGTTGCGTTCCCCGCCGGTCAGAATGAAACGGACGGGATTGCCCAGCGCATCGGTGGCGGCATGCACTTTGGTGCTCAAGCCGCCTTTTGACCGTCCGAGCGCGTGAGCTTCAAACCGAGCTTCGGATCGATCGCTTTTTTTGGGGCACCGGCACTGTGCTGATGCGCACGCACGATCGTGCTGTCGACAAGGATGTATTCGAAGTCGGCATCATCGCTCAACGCCTTGAAAAGACTCTCCCAAACGCCGCTCCGGCACCACCGGTTGAAGCGCTGATAAACCGTGTGCCACCGGCCAAACTCGCGTGGCAGAACGCGCCAGTGCGCTCCCGACCGGGCCAACCACAGGATCGCTTCCACAAATAGCCGATTGTCCCGCCCGGTCCGCCCAGGGTCTGTCGCCTTGCCCGGCAAATGCGGCTCTATCCGCGCCCAAACCGCGTCACTCAGTTCCTGTCGATCCATCCATGCTGACCTCCATCCAGCCAGCAGCTTGAATCAGATTTTCAACGCTTTGGGAATCCTGAATGTAAACACCACCTAGAGGTTGCGACCCTCTCCCGCCTGGAAGGCCTGGTAGGCGAGCGCAATTCCCTCGCGCAGACCGACCTTCGGCGACCAGCCCATGCCGCGCAGCTTGCCGTTGTCCATCAGCTTGCGCGGGGTGCCGTCGGGCTTGGTGGGATCGGTTACGATCTCACCCGGATAGTCCAGCACCTCCATCACCAGGCGGGCGAGATCGATGATCGCGATATCCTCGCCCGAACCGACGTTGACGTGGCTTTCGCCCGAATAGGACTTCATCAGGAAGACGCAGGCATCAGCGCAATCGTCGACGTAAAGGAATTCGCGGCGCGGGCTGCCCGTGCCCCAGACTTCGACCGGTCCGCCGCGCAGCTTTGCCTCGTGGACCTTGCGGATCAGGGCCGGCAGCACATGGCTGCCCTCAAGGTCAAAGTTGTCACCC
>JAKOZI010000236.1 GCA_029780075.1 Pseudomonadota bacterium | reverse complement strand
AAACGCGAGATCGCCAACATCAGCAACGGTGCGATGATCACGTCGACGGTCGCTTCGACGTCGACCGGGCGAAACTCGCCGGCGTCTATCCCGCGCTGCAGGGCGCTGCGCAGCAGTGCCCTGCCACGCCGGATCACTCGCTCGCGATAGTATTCGGCGAGTTCGGGAAAGTTCCTGGATTCGGCAATGATCAACTTGCTCACGCCGGCCATCGACGTACTCCCGATCTGCTCCCACCAGCCGCGCAGCAACTGCTGCAGCAGTTCTGTCGCCGAGCCGTGGTGATCTGACAAATGCTGCTCGGCAGCGACCAGCGCGGCCACCATGCCGTCTTCGACGACCGCCTTGAACAGCGCTTCCTTGCTGCTGACGTAGAGATAAAGGGTGCCCGTTGAAACGCCCGCGCGGGCAGCGACATGGTCGAGCCGGGTGGCGGCAAAACCCTGTTCGACAAAGAGTTCGAGTGCCGCCGCGGTGAGTTCGGAAGGGCGGGCGTCCTTGCGGCGGCGACGCGCCGTGCGCTCGGCTGGCGAAAGGGTTGAAACGGATAGGGAGGTGGCAGAACTCATCAGGCAACGCTATTGACCCAACGGTCATTAATATAGTCCCCATCATCGGCAGAGTCAAAGCGAGGCGGCGTCGGGCGGCCGATCGAGTCCGCGAATCACGCCAATGCAATGAGTTGATGGAGGCATTGCCAGCACTTTTTTCGCTGTGCCTTGTCTCAACCGCGCTTATCTGGGCGTCGGGGTGGCAACAGGCTGCGCCCGGCTGCGTGGCACGGGCCACTGCGGATGTCCGTGGACGCCATCCGTGACCAATCGAACCCTTCGCATTAAACTGTGGGGCCAAACCTGGAGACCTGATATGACCCGTTTCAGCCTGCGCACCCAAGTGCTGCTGGTGGCCATTGCCCTCGCCGGTGGTTTTCTGCTGTTTGGCGCCTGGACATCGCACACCATCAGCGAAACCAAGGTCGGCGGCCCCAATTATCAGCGCATCGTCCTCTACAAGGACCTGGTCGCCGACATCCTGCCCCCACCAAACTACATCATCGAGTCGTACCTGACGACCCTGCAACTGTCCGATCCGGACCGGCGCGCCGAGCGCGAAACCCTGCTTGCCCGGCTCAGACAACTGCGTACGGACTATGACACCCGCCACAAGTTCTGGCTTGAGCAGCAGTTGCCCGAGGGCATCAAGACTCGCTTCCTCAACGACGCGCATAAAGCGTCGATACGGTTTTTCGAGATTGTGGACCAGCAGTTTCTTCCGGCGGTGAACGCCGGAGACGAGCCTGCTGTGCGCGCCTCACTGAAACAGCTCGAAGTGCAGTATGCCGAGCACCGGAAGGCTATCGACGACGTGGTCTCCCTGAGTACCCGCGAACAGGAGCAGGTCGAAGCGTTGACGGCCGCGGGCCTGCGCGACGATCTATGGGTGCTGCTGGCCGTATTTCTGTTTAGTGGCGGCGTTGCCGCGGCAGGCAACTACCTCTTTAGTCGTTCGCTGCTGTCCGGCATTGGTGAAGCGAAGCGACGACTCGGCGACCTGGCCAGCGGCGATCTCGCCCCCCGGACAAACCTGATCCGCCGCGCCGATGAAATTGGCGAACTGCTCCGTTCCATCGATGCGACCGGCGAAAAGCTGGCACAGACGGTCCGGCAGATTCGTTCTGCGGCGGAAACGCTGAGTGCTTCGGCGGTGCGCCTCTCGCAGACCATTGCCGGTGTCGCTGACGGCACGCACCGCCAGAATTCCGCGGTCAGCGCCATGGTCACCACGGTGGAGCAGATGTCGAGCGGCATCTCGGTGATGGCGGCGCAGGCCGATGCGGCGAAGAGCAAGGTACAGCAGGCAGGAACCCGTTGCGATCAGGGAAGCACGGAAATCTCCGCCACCGCCACGGTTGTGGAGCGTCTCGCGACCGACGTGCAGGAAACCGCCGATTCAATGCGGCGACTGGGCGAGCATTCCCGTGAGATTTCGGGCATCGTCGGCGTGATTCGCGAGATTGCCGACCAGACCAACCTGCTGGCATTGAACGCGGCGATCGAAGCCGCCCGTGCCGGTGAGCAGGGACGCGGCTTTGCGGTCGTTGCCGACGAGGTGAGAAAGCTCGCTGAACGCACGGCGCAATCGACCGACCGCATCGCGGCGATGATCACGCAGATCCAGTCCGGCGTCGAAGGCGCCGCCAAAGGAATGAGCGAGGGATCGGAGAGAGCCCGCATCAGCATCGATACCGTCCGCAGTGCCAGGTCGACAATGGACGACATCGCCGCGGAAACCCGCAATCTCGTCAGCGACATGCAGGAGTTCGCGCAAGGGCTCGACGTGCAACGCCAGGGCAGCGGCGACATTGCACTGGCGGTCGAACGCATGGCCAGCAGCGCCGAGGAGAACAGTACCGCCGCGCTGCAGGTTTCCGCTACCGCCAACGATCTCGCCGACACCGCACGTCAGCTCCGCGAAGCGGTGCAGTTCCTGCGCACCTGACGAGCCTGGGAATGACGTAGTTGTGCCAGCGCGAGAGTCGCTTTGCACGATACCGGCTCTCTACGCCAATGAAGACCTGAAGCGCACACCAAGACGGCGCAGCGTTCGCTCGGCAGCCAGGACACCACGATACTGAGCTTCTTCAAACAGCGAGAAACCACTGACATCGGCGTGCGCAAAGCGCAGGTTTGTCCCGTCGACGGCAAAGCGCCGGCGTGCTTCGCCCGAGATCAGACCGGGAACCGGCCTTGCCATGGCGTGCCCGTGGCGAAAGACGTCCAGGCGCGTCGTCAACTGCCGGATATCGGGATGGGGTCGCTCCAGATCCGCCAGGATCTGTTCCGCCCACACTTCGCGCGCTGCGTCACGCAGTGCCTCCCTGCCCTGCTGCGGGCTCATCTCGTCGAGAGCACGGTAGTAGGTGAGCACGGTCGGCACGCGCCAGACGCGCAGGTGTTGATGTGTAGCCACCACATAGCCGAGGCCTGCACTCTCGTAAAGCACATTGTCCCAGGCCGGCGGCGCGCCGGCGCGGTCGTCCGGAAAGCGCGACAGCGTCAGGTTGGCGACCAGCCACGGTGCGTAACTGTAACTGCCGGCGGCGACCTTCAGCTCCTGGTAACCGGCGAAGACTTTCGGCACCAGGAACAGCGGCGCGGCCCAGATCAGCTGCTCGGTGAGCACGCGCAATGTACGACGCTCGCCGGGCAACCACAGGTGGACCTCGATACGACGGCCGGGCGTTTGAGCGCTTCCGGCGGCAACGCGGAAGGCAAGCGCGTCGGTGAGTAGCCGCGCCCCGACACGCTCGCGAATCGATCGCAGTAGCCCGTTGCTCAGCCAGGCGTTGCCTTCCGGCGCGGTGAGCACGCTGTCGCTGGCCGCGTTATGCGCCTCGCCGTCGCGGCAGGCAAAGTAGTGAATGCCAGCCCATGCCGAAACCGCGGCGCTACCCGCGCCATAGTCGTCGCGGCAGGCGTAGTTGACGTACCAGTGCAGATGCGGCGAATCGAGTCGCTGCGCCAGCAGCCAGTCGCGCATGCTCAACTGGTCGAGCGCCAGCAGTTCGGCCGAACGGCTCGACAACGCCATGGGCAAGGCGAAGGCACGCCGCCCGAGAGTGTCGCGCTGGCGTCGGAAAGCCGCCATCAGGTCGGCAAAGCGCTGATACTGTCCGCGTTCCGAGGCACTGACACCGCTCTGAGGGAGCAGGCCTTCCTGCCAGCGGCCGTTTCGATAGAGCCGCTCCTGCGGCGTGGCGCACAGATAGCGCTCGTCATAGCTCGGTCTGACGGCACGCGGATCGCCCTGCAGCACACCCAGTTCGGCGAGTAACTCGCGTACTGCCGTCGACTCGCGCGTCGGCAGCGGCAGATAATGCGCGCCCCAGGGATAAGCACTGACCGTGTTGCGACCGGCCCGTGAATTGCCCCCGGCTTCGCTCTCCAGGTCAACGATCAAGAAATCGGCGAAGCCCGACTTGGCCAGTTTCCAGCCAGCGGAAAGGCCGCCGATGCCGGCACCGACAATGAGCACCGGAACGTGCTGCGTGGCGTCAGGTGGCGCCAGGTCATGCGCAGGCAAACGATGCCCAAGGGCGAGCGAAGCCCCGAGCAGTTCGCCTGGCGGCAGGGGCGTTGGCATGCCGCGGCAGCCAAGCAGCGAGGCCGCACCGGCGATCCCCGCAGAGACCATGAATTCGCGGCGGTCCATGCCCTAGCGAATCACCTGCCGCCACTCCTGTTCGAAGTAGCGCACCAGCACCTGACTGTTCAGACGGTTCACCTCGGTCTCGACACGCGCCATGTCCTTGGGAAACAGGAACAGGGCCGGAGTGGTATCGGCCGTCAGGAAGCGCGTGGCCACCGCGTACGCCTGCGGTGGCCGGTACGCGTGACGGCCCGCCAGCACGAAACCCCATTCCCCAAAGGACGGCACCAGCGCATGGTAGGGTGTGACGAGCAGCCCGACACTCTCCAGCGTGGTGACCACACACCAGAACGACTGCCGGGCGTAGAGCGGCGAGGTGGACTGGATGACCGCCAGTGCATTGGCCGTCAGGTGTTTCTCGAGCAGGCGATAGAAGGAGGCGCTGTAGAGCTTGCCGATCGCAAAATTCGATGGATCGGGAAAATCGACGACGACGAAATCGAAGAGCTCATCGTTGTCCTCGAGCCACTGTAGCGCATCGGCATTGACCACGCGGACCTTGCTCGAACGTAGCGCATCCTCGTTGAGCTTGCGTAACGGAGGTGCGCTGGCAAACAGCCGTGTCATCGCCGGATCGAGGTCGACCAGCGTCACCGACTCGATCTGCGGATACCTGAGAATCTCCCGCAAGGCCAAACCGTCGCCGCCACCGAGAACCAGCACGCGCCGCGCCGCCGGCAAAGTGGTCAGTCCCGGATGCACCAGTGCCTCGTGATAGCGGTACTCGTCGCGCGAACTGAACTGCAGGTTGTTGTTCAGATGCAGGCGCAGATCGTCCTTCCAGCGCGTGACGACGATCCGCTGGTACGGCGTACTCTCGGCATGTACGATGTCATCTGCGTAGAGGTGGGCCTCGGCCAGGGAAGTCAGCTCGCCGGCTGCGGCGAAAGCGGCCAACAGCAGGAGCATCGACGCGCCCCCCTGCACGCCTAGCCAGCCGACGTTGCGCAACTGTTCGCGAAACAGCCAGCAGGCCCAGAGCGCGACCGCAACGTTGAGCAGGCCGAACAGCAGGGCACTGCGCATCAGGCCCAGATGGGGCACCAGCACGACAGGAAAGAGAATCGAAACAGCGAGCGCTCCGAGGTAATCGAAGGTCAATACCTGCGAAACCAGATCCTTGAACGCCAGATCGCGTTCGAGTATGCGCATGATCAGCGGAATTTCCAGCCCGACGAGCACGCCGATGCCGACGACCGCCAGATACAGCGCCAGCTTGAAGGGCGCCGACGACCAGGCGAAGACAAAGAACAACCCTGCTGCCGAAAAGCCGCCGAAGACGCCGACCATCAATTCGACCTGGATAAAGCGTGCCACCAGTCGCCTTTCGACGTAGCGCGACAGCCACGATCCGACGCCCATGGCGAACAGGTAGCTACCGATGACCGTCGAGAACTGGGTAACCGAATCGCCAAGAAGATAACTCGCCAATGCCCCGGCGATCAACTCGTATGCCAGACCACACGAGGCCACAATGAACACTGAAAACAGCAGCGCGTGATTCATCGTTGCGAACCGGCTCGGCAAACCACGGTCGGCGACCGCCGACCGTGGCTACCACAGCGGTGGCACACCGCCTGCGCGGGCCTCATGCGGAGTATGCCGGTATCGGCCGGGTCGGTGCCTGATTCTGCATGCGCGCCATTCTATTCCCAAACGTGGCCGCGTCGCGGTCGGTGAATTGCGCTACCATGCCTCCCAGATGCCAGCCAGGGCAACGGCTGTACGGCGAAGGGGGGTGGTCGCGAGTGGTCCAACAGCCAACGCAGCTCACTGAAACAATAACCGGGAGATTGGTCCAAGCGCTGCCCATGGCCTCGGAAGACTCCAGAAAAGAAATGCCTGACGAGAAGATGAAGCCGACCAATCCACACCCCGAAATCGCCCGCCCCGCACTGGCAGTGCTCTTCCTCTGTGCGCTGATTGCCGCCTCGGTCTGGATCCTGCGCCCGTTCCTGCCGGCGCTGATCTGGGCCACGATGGTCGTCATCGCCACCTGGCCTTTAATGCTGCGGGTGCAACGGCGCCTCGGCAACCGGCGGACTCCGGCAGTCATCGTCATGATTCTGTTGGTGCTGCTGGTGCTGATCGTGCCGTTGTCGCTGGCGATCGCCACCCTCGTCGACAATGCCGATCAGATCGCGGAGTGGAGCAAATACCTCACCGAGTTCAGGGTGCCATCGCCTCCCGCGTGGGTCGGTGACTTACCACTGCTTGGCACCAAGATCGAGCACGCGTGGACCCAGCTCGCAGCCATCGGTACCGCAGAACTCGCAGCCAAGGCGGTTCCCTACGCTGGCAACGTGACCCGCTGGTTCGTCAGCGAGGTCGGCAGCTTTGGCCTGGTTTTTGTTCAGTTCCTGCTGACCGTCGCCCTCTCGGGGATCCTCTATTCTTCGGGGGAGAGCGCTGCCACGGGCATGCGGCGCTTCGGCTACCGGCTGGCTGGCGACCGCGGCGAAAAGGCCGTGCTGCTGGCCGCACAGGCGGCCCGGGCCGTGGCGCTCGGGGTCGGGATCACCGCGCTGGTGCAGTCGATCCTCGGTGGAATCGGCCTGGCCATTGCCGGGTTGCCGTTGGTTGCCGTCCTGACGGCGCTGATGTTCATGTTCTGCATCGCGCAACTCGGACCGGGACTGGTTCTGGTGCCGGCCGTGATCTGGCTGTTCTGGAGTGACAGCACGGGCTGGGGCACTTTCCTGTTGGTCTGGACCGTCATCGTCACTTCCCTCGACAACTTCCTGCGTCCGATCCTGATCAGAAAAGGCGCCGACCTGCCATTATTGCTGATACTGGCCGGGGTCATCGGTGGCCTGCTGGCCTTTGGACTCGTCGGCATTTTCGTCGGTCCGGTGGTGCTGGCCGTCGCCTACACCCTGCTGCAGGCGTGGGTCAACGACCTTCCGGCCGGTGGCGAGGACGTGCCGGCGCCCGGTGAAGCGCACCTGCCGCCAGGCGCGTGATGCCAGGCCGCGGCGGCAGCGAGAACGACTGCATGCTAGAATCCCGCCGACCCTTCCAACCCTCACCTGATCGGTTTTCGCCATGTTCTCAGGAATCATTGCTGCCCGCGGCAGCGTCACCCGAATCACTCCGCGTGACGACGGCGCCGGCACCGTGCGCCTGACGATCGATGCCGGGCAACTCGGCATCGATGACGTCGAACTTGGCGATTCCATCGCCTGCGGTGGTGTTTGCCTGACCGTTGTCGATAAACAGCACAATTGTTTCTTTGTCGACGTCTCGCCGGAATCGCTGGCCTGCACCGTCGGTCTGGCGGCACCGGGACCGATCAATCTGGAGAAGGCCCTTCGTCTCGCGGACCGGCTCGGCGGGCATCTCGTCTCCGGGCACGTTGATGGTGTCGGCAAGGTACTGCGTTTCGAGGCCATCGGCGACAATCGCCTGCTCGAGATCCAGGCACCGGAGTCGCTCGCCAGGTACATTGCACGCAAGGGCTCGATAACCGTCGATGGCGTCAGCCTGACCACCAACTCAGTGGACGGCGCCTCGTTCACCATCAACCTAATTCCGCACACTCTGGAAGCCACGACTCTCGGCAGTCTTCAGGCCGGTAGTCGGGTCAATCTCGAAATCGACCTGATTGCGCGCTATTGCGAGCGCATTCTGAACTATCAGGATAGCGTCTGACGCGGACCTGATACCCGTAACAGCAATGACTTACCGTCGATCGCCGGGCCTTTCGTACAGCAGCCGGGACGCGGAATTGCCCAAAGAGAGGTACGCTCCGGTATAATCCTGCGGCTTGCATGGAACCGAGCGGGAGGGCTGCGCGCCCGTCCCGCTTTTGCGTATCTAAAGCTCGGCCCGCCAGCGGATTCAAACAGCAGCATCCACAGGAGTCTTTCGTGTCCTTGTTACCCACGCTTCCGCCCGCGATCCTCGCACTGGCCGATGGCACGATTTTTCGCGGCCAGGCTATCGGCGCCGGAGGCCGTACCAGCGGCGAGGTGGTGTTCAATACGGCGATGACCGGTTACCAGGAGATACTGACCGACCCCTCGTACTGCCGTCAGATTGTCACGCTCACCTATCCGCATATCGGCAACGTCGGGTGCAATGACGAGGACTTCGAATCGTGCGGCAACCATGCCGCCGGCTTGGTCATTCGTGACCTGCCGGTTCGAGCCGAAAGCTGGCGCCTGCAGGAGACTCTGCCCGCCTATCTGCAGAAGCACGGCCTGGTGGCCATCGCCGGGGTGGATACGCGCAAGCTGACGCGCATTCTGCGCGAAAAAGGCGCCCAGGCCGGTTGCATCATGGCCGGAGAGATCGACGAGGAACAAGCAGTTGCCGAAGCACGCGCCTTTCCCGGCCTCGCCGGCATGGACCTGGCCAGGGTGGTGAGTGTCGCAGCACCGTACGAGTGGACGGCGGGACAATGGAGCCTTGGCGGTTACCGCTCCGTACCGACGCCGCATTTGCACGTTGTCGCCTACGATTTCGGAGTCAAACACAATATCTTGCGCATGCTCGCCGCACGCGGCTGCAAGATTACGGTCGTTCCGGCGCAGACCAGCGCGGCCGAAGTCCTCAAACTCAAGCCGAACGGAGTGTTCCTGTCGAACGGGCCGGGCGATCCGGAACCGTGCGACTACGCCATTGCGGCCATCCGCGAAATCCTTGCCAACAGCGTACCGACCTTCGGTATCTGCCTCGGCCATCAGTTGCTGGCGCTGGCTTCGGGCGCCAGGACGATGAAGATGAAATTTGGCCACCACGGCGCCAACCACCCGGTCAAGGATCTCCACACCGGACAGGTCCTGATCACCAGCCAGAATCACGGTTTCGCGGTGGATGCCGACACATTGCCCGCCAATCTGCGGCGCACGCACGCTTCGCTGTTCGATGGATCACTGCAGGGTATCGCGCGTAGCGACGTCGCGGCTTTTTCCTTTCAGGGCCACCCGGAAGCCAGCCCGGGGCCGCACGACATCGCCTGTCTTTTCGACCGCTTTGTCAAGATGATGCAAGACGAAAAGGCGCAACATGCCCAAGCGCACAGACATTAAGAGCATTCTGATTATCGGCGCCGGTCCGATCGTCATCGGTCAGGCCTGCGAATTCGACTACTCCGGCGCACAGGCGTGCAAAGCACTACGCGAAGAGGGTTACCGGGTGATCCTGGTTAACTCCAACCCAGCGACGATCATGACCGATCCGGATATGGCGGACGTAACGTATATCGAGCCGATTACCTGGCGGGTGGTCGAAAAGATCATCGCCAAGGAACGGCCCGACGCGTTGCTGCCGACCATGGGTGGGCAGACGGCGCTGAACTGTGCCCTCGACCTCGCCCGACATGGCGTCCTCGAACGCTTTGGCGTCGAGATGATCGGCGCCACCAAGGAAGCGATCGACAAGGCCGAGGACCGCGAAAAATTCAAGGCGGCGATGACCAGAATCGGTCTAGGATCGGCGCGCTCCGCCGTCGCGCACTCGATGGAAGAGGCGCTGCAGGTGCAGGCGATGATCGGCTATCCGGCAATCATCCGCCCGTCCTTCACGATGGGGGGTTCGGGTGGCGGCATCGCCTACAATCAGGAGGAGTTCGTCGAAATCTGCCAGCGCGGCCTGGAAGCCAGCCCGACCAGCGAACTCCTGATCGAGGAATCGCTGATCGGCTGGAAAGAGTTCGAGATGGAGGTCGTGCGTGACCGCAAGGACAACTGCATCATCGTCTGCGCGATCGAAAACCTCGACCCGATGGGCATCCATACCGGTGACTCGATCACCGTCGCGCCGGCGCAGACACTGACCGACAAGGAATACCAGATCATGCGCGATGCCGCCGTGGCGGTGCTGCGTGAGATCGGTGTCGATACCGGTGGATCGAACGTACAGTTCGCGATCTGCCCGACAAATGGACGGATGATCGTCATCGAGATGAACCCGCGCGTGTCGCGTTCGTCGGCTCTGGCGTCGAAGGCCACCGGTTTTCCGATTGCCAAGGTGGCGGCGAAACTGGCGGTAGGCCATACCCTCGACGAACTGGCCAACGACATCACCGGCGGCAAGACCCCGGCCTCGTTCGAACCTTCGATCGACTACGTGGTCACCAAGGTGCCGCGCTTTGCCTTCGAGAAGTTTCCAGTAGCCGATTCGCGGCTGACCACGCAGATGAAGTCGGTCGGCGAGGTGATGGCCATCGGCCGCACTTTCCAGGAATCGCTGCAAAAGGCACTGCGGGGTCTGGAGATCGGTGTCGAGGGCTTCGACGAGCGCAGTGTCGACCGCGAGGAAATCGAGATGGCGCTGAGCGAGGCTCGGCCGGAACGGATCTGGTACATTGCCGACGCCTTCCGGATCGGCATGAGCCTGGAGGAAATTCATCGCTTGACCGCGATCGATCCGTGGTTTCTGGCGCAGATCGAAGATCTCTACAAGAAGGCCGAGCGCATCCGCGGCAGGCCCCTCGCGGCGTTGTCAAGAGACGAGTTGTGGTATTTGAAACGGGCCGGCTTCTCCGACAAACGGTTGGCAACCCTGTTGCGGACCAACCAGACGACGGTTCGCCGGCGTCGCCATGAACTGGGCATCCGCCCGGTGTACAAACGCGTCGACACCTGTGCCGCCGAGTTCGCGACCGATACGGCCTACATGTATTCGACCTACGAGGACGAGTGCGAGGCGAATCCCAGCGATCGCAAAAAGATCATGGTCCTCGGTGGCGGCCCCAACCGTATCGGCCAGGGAATCGAGTTCGACTACTGCTGCGTACATGCGGCGCTGGCAATGCGCGAGGACGGCTACGAGACCATCATGGTCAACTGTAACCCGGAAACGGTGTCGACCGATTACGACACCTCCGATCGCCTCTACTTTGAACCGTTGACGCTCGAAGACGTACTGGAAATCGTCGCCGTCGAAAAGCCGCTGGGGGTCATCGTCCAGTATGGCGGCCAGACGCCACTGAAGCTCGCC
>JAKOZI010000233.1 GCA_029780075.1 Pseudomonadota bacterium | reverse complement strand
TTTTTCCTGTTCCGGCTTTTCGGGAGACTCTTCCTTTGGTTTTTCCGTAACGGGCAAAACCTGTTTGTCCTGTTTTACCGGCTCGGAAACAGGTTTTATCTCGACGGTCTCTTCGTATTTCTTTGAAAGCCCTTCGGGAAGGTTCGATCCCGAGTAGGGTTCAACGACGCGCGGCCTTAAAAATACGATCACGGTGCTTCTTTCCTTCTCCGTGTTGGTGCTCCTGAAGAGCTCGCCGAAAAGCGGGATATCTCCCAAAACGGGGACCTTCGACATGCTCTTAATGTCCCTGTCGTTGATCAGACCGCCTATGACGATGGTCTCGTCGGGCTTCAGCAGCATGTCGGTCTCCACGCGCCTTTCCGATATGATGGGAGCGGAGACTTCTCCCAACCGCTTTTCGCCCACGATGGAAGAAGCCCGCGGCGTCACCTTTATGTGAATCGTCCCGTCGTCCAATACGATGGGAAGCATCTCAAGGGATATGCCGACGTTCTTCCATTCCGTGTTGATCTCGCCGTCCGAGTCCTTGGTGAGTATCGGCATCTGCGTTTCGGAAACGAAAGCGGCCTTGCGCCCCGACATGACCCGCACCTTCGGGTTTGCAAGCACCCTGCCCGTCCCCGACCCCTGTATGGCCGAGATCGTGGCTTCCGCTTCCCACGGTGAGATGCGCCAGAACTGTCCGAAGCGGGCCGTGTAGTACTTCATCGGGTCGTTTTCGGGATTTTGAGCGGGAGCTTCTTCCTGAAACTTTAACGGATTCGTCATGACGTTCCAGTTTGCTCCGATGTCCTTGTTGTCGTTCAAGGTGAGCTCCACGAACAGAGCTTCCATCTCCACCATCGGCTTGGGCCTGTCTATCTGCGCGACCACCTTCTTGACGGTCGCAAGAATTTCCGGGCTGGAAGCGTAGATGACGATGGAGTTGTAATTGATCTCCTTCTCGTCTTCGCCCGCCAGCTGCGAGACGGAAACCAAAGAACCGTAGTCTTTGTCGAAGATGGCGTTCAGGGCTTCCTGAACTTCCTTTGCACCCACGAACTTGGTCGTGAGAGACTCCATCACGGCACCCTGAAGCCTTCTTTCCTGCTCCTTGCGCTTCTTCTCTTCCTGCGACACGCCTTCCGTCTCTTCGCCTATGGCACGAACGATGTAGACTCCCTTGCCCGACTCGACGATCTCGACTCCCGCCGATTGGGCTATCACGTTCAACGCCTGACGGAACTCCACGTCG
>JAKOZI010000210.1 GCA_029780075.1 Pseudomonadota bacterium | reverse complement strand
TTCGACGCCGCCATCAACGCGCCGCACATTGCCACCGTGTTCACCCCGAAGTCCAACTGACGCGAGAATGGTGGAACTGACGGCGTTTCAACCCAAGCTGAAATTCTGGTTGCTCGATGAGGGGCGGTTCAGTGCGGAATATCTCGACGGGTTGCAACGGGTGATGGCGGCAATCTTCCGGATGGAACATACCCGCGATATGGAAGACACCAAACGGGCGATCCGCTATCTGGGTCAGGCCGTCGCCCAATCGCCCTTCAAACAGACCATTGACCGCGCGGTGATGCAGTGGATGCGCTACCGATTGAGCCGGAAGATGCCCGGCCTGCCACTGCCGACACTGGATGAACTGCTGAGAGGAACCGACATGCTGGAAACGAACATTGATCAATGGAAGGCCAAGGCCGTGGCGGAGGGTGTCCTGATCGGCGAGCAAAGAGGTTTACAGATGGGCAAGCTCGAAGGGATACTCGAAGGAAAACTCGAAGGAAAGCTCGAAGGCGAGTCTCTGGCCCTGCAACGCCTGCTCACCCGACGGTTTGGCCCGATCCCGCCGGCCATGCTCGAGCAGATCGCGTCGGCCAATCTCGAACAGATCGAAGCCTGGTTCGACGCCGCCATCAACGCGCCGCACATTGCCACCGTGTTCACCCCGAAGTCCAACTGACGAGAGCATTTCAGGAAATGGTGTCCCCATCGGGCAGGCCGAACCAGGGGGTCCCTTCCGGGCGGAAGAGCCTTCTCCCGACTGCGCGTATTCTTCACAACCCCTGAGCGGAAAACCCCATGTTTCGTTCCATCATTTTCGATCTCGACGGCACGCTGATCGACTCCCGTGCGGCGATACTGGATGCTTTCGACAAAGCCCTGGCGGCACAAGGCATAGAGCCAAGGATCCCGTGGGCGGCAGTCCGCATCGGCCCTCCGCTCACCGAGACACTGCGCGAGTTGGTCGGCGATAGTGACGAGACACTGCTGGACGCACTGGCCGAGCAGTTCAAGGCGCACTACGATACGAGTGGCTACCGCGCCAGCGAAATTTTCGCCGGCGTGCAGGAGTTGCTCGATGCCTTGACGGCGGCTGGCATACATTGCTTCCTGGCAACCAACAAACGCATCGCGCCAACCCGCCTGATCATGAGTCACCTGCAGTGGGAGCAACACTTCCGCGACGTGTATGCGCTCGACCGCGAAACTCCACGGCTGCAGGACAAGGCCACGATGCTGGCCCGACTCCTCACCGCGCATGCACTCGCTGCCGAAGACACCATCTATGTCGGCGACACGCCGGAAGACGAGGCCGCTGCTGCGGCCAATGGCCTGCACTTCGCCGCGGTCACCTGGGGCTACGGGAAGTTCACTACGACAACAAGCCCCCGCTTCGCCACGGTGCCTGCGCTGCTGGATTATCTGAGGAAGTGAAGCGGATCGGCGGCGTCAATGGCTGCGTCAACGAAGAGGATTGTGCTGACAACATCGCTGGCAACAAGAACCCGTGCCCGAATTTTCAGACGCAGGGCACTCTGCCATGAAGGCAGTAATCCTGGCCGGGGGTGCGGGCACTCGACTGGCGGAAGAAACGGAGATCCGACCCAAGCCAATGGTTGAAATCGGCGGCAAACCCATCCTCTGGCACATCATGAAGATCTACGCGAGTCACGGCATCAACGACTTCGTGATCTGCCTGGGCTATCGCGGCTACGTCATCAAGGAGTATTTCGCCAATTACTTTCTGCACATGTCAGATGTAACTTTCGACATGTCGACCAACCAGATGGAAGTTCACAGGCATCACGCCGAGCCATGGCGGATCACACTGATCGACACCGGCGATACCACGGAAACGGGTGGCCGTCTGCGTCGGGTACGCGCGCATCTAGACAAAGAGGAGAGCTTCTGTTTTACCTATGGTGACGGTGTCGGTGACATAGACATCAGTGGTTCAATCGCCTTCCATCGCCGGCAGGGAGTCCGCGCGACAGTTACGGCAGTCACTCCACCCGGTCGTTTTGGCGCGCTGGATGTCGCCGGTGACCGCGTACTCGCCTTCCGCGAAAAACCGACGGGAGAAGGAGGCTGGATCAACGGCGGTTTTTTTATCCTCGACCCCGCAGTACTCGATCTGATCGACGGAGATTCCTGCCAGTGGGAATCCGGGCCGGTTGAGAACCTGTCGCGAAACGGCCAGCTTGCCGTGTGGCGGCACGAAGGCTTCTGGCAGGGCATGGATACACTCCGCGACAAGAACCATCTTGAAGCACTCTGGGCTTCGGGCGCCGCACCGTGGAAAACATGGTAATCCAAAGCGCGTTCTGGAAGGACAAGCGCGTCCTGGTTACGGGCCATACCGGGTTCAAGGGGAGTTGGCTTTCCCTGTGGTTAGAAGGCATGGGTGCGCGGGTGGTCGGTTACGCCTTGTCGCCGTCGACCCAACCCAACTTTTTCGAACTTTCCGGACTGCGGGAACAACTGGTGTCAGTATTGGCAGACATCAGAGATGCGGAACGGCTACGAGCCACCTTCCACGACCACCAACCGGAAATCGTCTTCCATCTCGCAGCACAAGCACTGGTTTTGCCATCGTATGCCCGGCCAGTCGAAACCTACTCGACCAATGTCATGGGAACCGTCAATTTGCTCGACGCCGTCCGCCAGACCAAAGGCGTGCGAGCTGTCGTAATCGTCACTAGCGACAAGTGTTACGAAAGCCGAGAATTCGGCCCGGCACACCGTGAAGGCGATCCGTTCGGCGGTAACGACCCCTACAGCAGCAGCAAGGGCTGCGCAGAATTGGTCACCGCTGGCTACCGCTCGTCCTTCTTTTGCCCCCTCGACCACACCAGGCACTGCACCGCCGTAGCAACCGCACGGGCAGGAAATGCGATGGGTGGGGGCGACTGGTCCCCTGACCGACTGATTCCTGACGCCATCCGCGCTTTTACCCAAAATCGCCCTTTGCCGGTGCGACACCCTGGTGCGGTTCGGCCTTGGCAACATGTGCTCGAACCTCTGGCCGGCTACCTGATGCTGGCCGAACAACTGTGCACACAGGGGGCGAACTTCGCTGAAGCATGGAACTTCGGCCCACCCACCGAACACACGCGGACCGTTGCGGAGGTGCTCGACACCCTAGTCGGCCTCTGGGGGGAAGGCGCAGCCTGGACTGGTGACAGCGTACCCTATCCACATGAGACTCCCTGCCTGCGACTCGATGCGTCCAAAGCCCTCTCGATATTGCATTGGCAGCCGCACTGGTCGATCGATACCGCCCTACGGCTGACTGTAGAGTGGTACCGTGCGCACTTGAGCGGCCAGGACATGGCCGAGATTTCCAGACAGCAAATCGGCCGCTACAGCCGGGAAACGGGAAGCCTCTTTGCAACATGAGCGCTGAGCAATTAAGAAAACAGATCCTCGACCTCGTGGAACGTTATGCGCATGAGAGGGGATCGGCCACTGCCTTCCGTGCCGGCGTCACCGCCATCCCGGCAGCTGGCAAGGTTCTCGGCGCCGGCGAGCTGTGCCACATGGTCGATGCCGTTCTTGATGGCTGGCTGACCACCGGCCGTTTCAACGTCGCATTCGAGCAACGGCTGGGACAGTTCCTGAACGTCGAGCACGTGCTCACCACCAACTCGGGTTCCTCTGCCAACCTGCTGGCCTTCAGTGCGCTCACGTCGCCAAGCCTGGGCGAGCGCGCGATCAAGCCAGGCGACGAAGTCATCACGGTTGCCGCCGGCTTTCCCACCACCATCAACCCGATCCTTCAGAATGGCTGTGTGCCGGTCTTCGTCGATGTCACGCTGCCGACTTACAACATCGATGTCGATCAGATCGAGAACGCCATCTCCAGCCGAACGCGAGCGATCATGCTCGCCCACACCCTGGGCAACCCGTTCAATCTGGACGAGGTCTGCCGGATTGCCAGAAAGCATGGCCTGTGGCTGATCGAAGACTGCTGTGATGCGCTCGGCGCAAGCTACGCTGGCAGCTCGGTCGGCACCTTCGGTGACATCGGCACGCTGAGCTTCTATCCCGCGCACCACATCACCATGGGCGAGGGAGGGGCAGTGTTCGCGCGTAACGCCCAACTCAGGAAAATCCTCGAATCGCTTCGTGACTGGGGCCGCGACTGCTGGTGCGCAACCGGCTACGACAACACCTGCGGCAAGCGTTTCGCCCAGCAGCACGGCGAATTGCCGTTCGGCTACGACCACAAATACAGCTACTCCCAACTCGGCTACAACCTCAAGATCACCGACATACAGGCCGCGTGTGGACTGGCGCAGATCGATCGTCTGCCGGACTTCATCGGCGCCCGACAAAGGAACTACGACTTCCTGATGGCACGCCTGAGCGCTTGCGCCGAGTTCCTCGTTCTGCCCGAAGCCACTCCCGGTAGTATCCCGTCGTGGTTCGGCTTCCCGCTGACGCTCAAACCAGCGGCCGAATGCAACCGTGTCGACCTGCTCACCTACCTCGATCAGTACCGCATCGGCACGCGACTGCTGTTCGCCGGCAACGTGACCCGGCAACCGTACATGGCCGATCGCGACTTTCGCGTTGCCGGGCAACTGGCGAATACCGACCGCGTGATGCTCGACACCTTCTGGGTTGGGTTGTGGCCGGGGCTGGGCGAGGACATGCTCGACTTCGTGGCCGACAGGATCAGCGAATTTCTGGGGGTCGGTTTGTGAACCTGCCCTGCCCGCCCCTGCCCGCTGCCGACCTCGAACACATCCTCGCGCACACCGGCCCCTTGTGGCGCGAACTGGCCGGCTCGCGGATTTTCATCACCGGCGGTACGGGCTTTTTCGGCATCTGGCTGCTCGAAACCCTCACCGCAGCCAACGACCTGCTGAAAGCCGATGTCGGCGCCACGGTGCTGAGCCGCGATCCCCAGCGCTTTCTCGCCCGCATGCCACATCTGGCGAAACGCAGCGAGTTCGACTGGCTCTGTGGTCATCCGGCAAACTTTCCTTTTCCGGATCGGCGCCATGACTACATCCTGCATCTGGCCACGGCCACCAGCCCCCACCTCGACCGGACCGACCCGATCGAAATGCTGCAGACCAAGCTGGCCAGCATTCGCCATATTCTCGACTATGCCCGCCACACCAGGGTGCGCCGCATGCTGGTCACCAGTTCGGGCGCCGTGTATGGCCCGCAACCGCAGGAACTGAGCCACATCCCCGAGACCTACAGCGGTGCGCCCGACCCAATGAACCCCGCCTCCGCGTACGGTCAAGGCAAGCGTCTCGTGGAACAGATGTGCGCGCTGACGCCCGAAGTCCCTTGCGTAATAGCCCGCTGCTTTTCGTTCATTGGGCCCCATCTGCCGCTGAACGCCCGATTTGCGGCTGGTAATTTTCTGCGCGATGCGATCAATGGCGGACCGATTGTCGTCCACGGTGATGGCACACCGTTGCGTGGTTATCTCTACGCCAGTGATTTGGTGATCTGGCTGCTCAAGCTCCTGCTCGTCGGGGTGCCCGGACGGCCGTACAACGTCGGCTCAGACCTAGCCATAGACCTCGCAGCGCTTGCTGCCAAGGTCGCCCGGATAGCAGGCCCAATAGCCGTCAAGAGACTGCTCCGGCCAGACGACAAGCCACCAACCCGCTACGTTCCGGACCTCGCCCGTGCTCGCGAAGAACTCGGCCTCAAGGTGTGGACCGATCTTTCTGTGGCGCTAGAACGGACACTGCGTTTCGCTGGCAATTCAAACGCCACATCTCGGATACACTGCGGTTGTAAGAACATGGCACAGCTTCTATACGCTTGCATGACCAATCACCATCAGCAACGCTAGGAATCTGACTGATGACGTCAACACCGCCGGCCCGCAGCAGAAGAGCTAGACACACACCAAATCCCGCTTAGATGCCTTACCCGCCCCCCTCATCTAATCCCCTGCTCGCGATTGCCGGGCTCGTCAAACATCGTTACCTGATCGGGCAATTGGTGAGGCGAGAAGTTCTAGTCAAGTACCGTGGTTCGGTGCTTGGCGTCGGCTGGTCCTTCCTTTACCCATTGCTGCTGCTGCTCGCCTTCACGCTGGTTTTTGGCGGGATCTTCGGCGGCCGCTGGGGTGAGGCCGAAGTCAGTCGAAGCGGTCTCAACATGGCGCTTTTCATATACTGCGGACTGACTGTGTTCACACCCTTCTCTGAAGTTATCACCAGCACGCCACGTCTCCTGGGTGCTAACCAGAATTTCATCAAGAAGATCATTTTCCCGGTTGAGATCCTGCCACTAGTAGCGGTACTTACTGCCTTGATACACGGCGCGGTCCACCTCCTGCTCCTTGGCTGTGGCGCCTTGTTTGCCGGGCACGGTAGCGCCGCGATGCTGATGGCACCACTTGTGCTGTTGCCGGTTTGGCTGTTCACCCTCGGCGCAGCCTGGTTCCTCGCCGCGGCTGGCGCCTACCTGCGCGACTTGGCGCATGGCATGCCGGTGCTAGCGCAATTGCTGATGTTCGTTCTGCCCGTGTTCTATCCCGCTAACGCCGCACCTGGCATAATGCGCAGCCTAAATATGGTCAATCCTCTGGCACTCGCTATCGAGGACTTGCGACGGACACTGCTCGATGGGAATCCTCCAGATTGGCGCTCTTGGTGCATGTCTTTACTGATCGGCGGGCTATTCGTGATTGGTGGCCACACTTTCTTCACGCGCTGCCGCGAAGAGTTTGCCGATGTCGTGTGATTCAGTGATCTCGGTACGCGGCCTGAGCAAGACCTACCGCCTGTACGACCACCCACTGCACGGCTTACTCGCCCGCCTAACTGGAGACCGCTTCGGTCGCTATAAGGCTTTCCATGCACTCGATGGTCTCAGCTTTGACGTTGGCCCTGGCGAGACGGTCGGCATTATCGGCCGAAACGGGTCGGGAAAGAGCACGTTGCTGCAGTTGATCTGTGGCATCCGCAAGCCGACATCCGGCACGGTTACAATCAGCGGCCGCATATCAGCCCTCCTTGAACTCGGCTCCGGCTTCCACCCGGAATTCACCGGCCGTGAGAACGTCTTCCTGCAGGGCGCGATCGCCGGCTTCTCCCGCGCCGAGATGGCCACCCGCTTCGAGCGCATCGCCGCCTTCGCCGACATCGGCGAATTCATCGAACAGCCGGTCCGGATGTATTCGAGCGGCATGTTCGTCCGCCTCGCCTTCGCCGTCACCGTGGAAGTCGAGCCGGACATCCTGGTTATCGACGAAGCGCTGTCGGTCGGCGACATCGACTTCCAGGCCAAATGTCTGACGCGCATGCGCGAGTTGATGGCCGACGGCGTCACGACGCTCTTCGTCAGCCACAGCATGCAGGCGGTCAATGCCTACTGCACGCGCGTGCTGCTGATCGAACAAGGCCAGTTGCGCTTCGACGGCAGTCCGGCCAAGGCGGTCGACCTGCATCGAGGACCGGTCGCCACGGCCACCGGAATCGACCTGCGCAAGGCGTACAGCGGTCGCCGTGGCCTGCGCCATTGCATCGAACTGCTCGAACTCGGCGTCGCCGACGTCGACGGCGCCCCGCGCTCTAGTTTCGCAATGGGCGATCGTCTGCGCCTGCGGCTGTCCCTGCGCTGCTCGGAACCTGTGCCGCAGGCACGCTTCGGCTTACTGCTGACCAATTCGGCCGATGTGTTGATCCACGATTTCGCCTCCGGCTTCGCCGATATCGTCGGACTGGCCGCGGGTACCCACGCCTTCGAGATACTCACCGATCCGCTAAACATTTATCCGGGCGCTTATTATCTCGGTGCCTGGGCGCAACGGGCGCTGGGCATCCCGTCGGATGACTACGTGCGCGCCGCACTTTTGATCACTGTCGCCGACTGCGGCAAGGTCGGCGGCCATGAGGCAAAATTCGACATCATTAGCAAGGCCAATACCGAGGTCTATCTTCCCTGTCGCTGGCGCAAGCTCTCCTGACCCACCCACTCGAGAAACAGATGAAGAGACCAGATAAGGTCGCCGCCTTCCGTTCGCTGCTCGTGTCGCCGCAACTCGAATTCATCTGCGAGGCGCATAGCGGGCTGAGTGCTAAGATCGTCGAGGAGGCCGGCTTCAAGGGCATCTGGGCCAGCGGCCTGGCGATCTCCGCGCAACTCGGCGTGCGCGACAACAATGAGGCAAGCTGGACGCAGGTACTCGACGTAATCGAGTTCATGGCCGACGCCTCCACCCTCCCGATCATGCTCGATGGCGATACCGGCTACGGCAATTTCAACAACGTGCAACGCCTGGTGCGCAAGCTCGAACAGCGCGATATCGCCGCGGTCTGCCTCGAAGACAAGGTCTTTCCGAAGACCAACAGCTTCATCGGCGGCAACCGCCAGCCGCTCGCTGAGATCGATGAGTTCTGCGGCAAGATCAAGGCCGGCAAGGATGCGCAGGCCAACGACAACTTCTCGATCGTCGCCCGCGTCGAGGCCTTCATCGCCGGCTGGGGCCTCGCCGAAGCCCTGCGTCGCGCCGAGGCCTACCATGCCGCCGGCGCCGACGCGATCCTGATCCACAGCGCGCTGCGCATGCCGGACGAAATCCTCGCCTTCAAGACCGAATGGGGCGGACGCTGCCCGGTCGTCATCGTCCCGACGACCTACTACGCGACGCCGACCGAGGTCTTCCGCGAACACGGCATCGCGCTGGTGATCTGGGCTAACCATGTGCTGCGCGCCGGCATCAGGGCGATGCAGGAGACGACAGCAACGCTGTTCGCCAGCGAAAGCCTGGTCGCCGTCGAAGACGCCATCGCACCGGTCCGCGAGGTCTTCCGGCTGCAGGGCGCCGCCGCACTGCAAGAGGCCGAGGACCGTTACCTGCCTAAGGCGCGTCTCGCGCCCTCCGCGATCCTCCTCGCCGCAGCACGCGGCGAGGAACTCGGCGAACTGACGGCAACGCTGCCGAAAACGATGCTGCCGATCGGCAACCAGCCGCTGCTCGGCCATATCGTCATCACCCTCAACGCGCTCGGCATCAACCGAATTCACGTCGTCCGCGGATATGCGAAGGCGGCGGTGAGCCTGCCCGGCCTGCATTACGTCGACAACGACGACTTCGCGGAAAACGGCGAACTGCATTCGCTGGCCTTGGCCCTCTCCGGCGTCGACACCGACGTCCCGGTGATCGTTTGCTATGGCGACGTGCTGTTCAAGAAGTACATCGTGGAACTGCTGCGCGACATCGACGCCCCTGTCGCCGTCGCCGTCGACACCAACTGGCAGGAGAGCGTCAATCGCCACCGCACGGCCGACTACGCGCGCTGCTCGCTGCCGTATTCGCGCGCCGCGTACAACCGAGAAGTCGACCTGCTCGAAATCGATCCGCAACTCGCGCCCGCGGCAATCCACGGCGAGTGGATGGGCTTCATGAAGATCGCCGCCGCCAGCTTGCCGGGCGTTCGGGCGATCGCCGACGAGATTCTCCGCCACGACCGCAGGGCCAAGCTGCCGGCGCTGCTGCACGAACTGATCCGGCGCGGCCAGCCGGTGCGCGCGTTGTATACCACCGGCAACTGGCTCGACATCGACAGCGTCGAGGATCTCGTCAATGCCGGAGGCTTCTAGGTGATCGACGCCTCCAGCTTCGTGGACGCCGCGCGCCGGCGCGGCTTCGGCCTGTGGACCGGAGTGCCGTGCTCATACCT
This sequence comes from Pseudomonadota bacterium, assembly GCA_029780075.1. GTDB lineage: Bacteria > Pseudomonadota > Gammaproteobacteria > Burkholderiales > Rhodocyclaceae > Accumulibacter. The sequence continues at coordinate 22,258 of JAKOZI010000210.1, read as the reverse complement.
GCAACCCTTTATCAACTACGTGATCGGCTGTGACGGGGTCCGCTACGTTTCCGCCGCCAACGAAGGCGACGCTGTGGCCATCGCCACCGGCGCCGAACTCGGCGGCGTCCGCGGCATCGCGATGTTCCAGAACTCCGGCCTCGGCAACGCCGTCAGCCCGCTGACCTCGCTCAATCACGTCTTCGCCCTCCCGGCGCTGCTGATAGTCACCCTGCGCGGCGAGCCCGGCGGCCCGCCTGATGAACCTCAGCACGCGCTGATGGGTCCGATCACCACGCAGATGCTGGCGACGATGTCCATCCCCTGGGAATACTTCCCGACCACCGACGCCGAGATCGCCGCCTGCCTCGATCGTGTCGACGCGTTCGCCAACGACGAGGGCCGGCCCTACGCCCTGGTCATGCGCAAGGATTCAGTACGCTCATGGCCCGCCCCCACGCCTGCCCCGGCCCGGCCCGCCGCCGTGCCGCTGGTTGCGGCGCCCGCCGCGGCCGGCTTCCACCGCCACGAATTCCTGCGTGTAGTCCAGCAAGCCGCCGGCGCCGATGACCTGATCGTCGCCACCACCGGCTACACAGGCCGCGAACTCTACGCGCTCGAGGACCGCCCCAATCAGTTCTACATGGTCGGTTCGATGGGCTGTGCGTCGAGTTTCGGTCTTGGCCTGGCGATCGCGCAACCGCGCCGCCGCGTCATCGTCCTCGACGGCGACGGCGCCGCGCTGATGCGCCTCGGCGCCCTCACTGCGATCGGCCGCGAGGCGCCGGCAAACCTCGTCCATATCGTCTTCGCCAATGGCCTGTACGAATCCACCGGTGGTCAGGCGATCGCCCAACCGGATTGCGACTTCGCCGCCATCGCCGCCGCGCTCGGCTACCCGCACAGCGGACACGCCGGCACCCCGGCGCAACTGGCGGCGATGCTGGGCGCCGGCGACGGCACGCGTTTCATCCAGGTCCCGGTGATCCCCGGCGCGCTGCCCGATCTGCCACGACCGCGCATCACGCCGCCGGAAGTCGCCGCGCGCGTACGCGCCTGGCTCGCCGGAGCCTGACGCTGATGATCCTGCTCAACCCCGGCCCGGTCACCCTGTCGCCGCGCGTACGCGAGGCGCTATTGCGCGACGACCTCTGCCACCGCGAACCCGAGTTCGCCGAACTCAGCCTCGACATTCGCGCCCGCCTCGAACGCATCTACCTCGAGGGGGCGGATGCCTACGCGGCGGTATTGCTGACCGGCTCCGGCACCGCCGCGGTGGAAGCGATGCTCACCAGCCTCGTCCCGCCGACCGCCAAGACACTGGTGGTCGCCAACGGCATCTATGGCGAACGCATGGCGACGATGCTGCTGAGGCACCGGCGACCGCACACGCTGATCCAGGCGCCGTGGCTCGATCCACTCCCGCTGCAGCGGATCGACGAGGCGCTGGCGGCCGATCCCGGAGTGGCCTTCGTCGCCTGCGTCCAGCACGAGACGACCACTGGGCGCCTCAACACGATCGACGCCCTCGGCGAGATCTGCCGCCGTCGCGGTGTCGGCCTGCTGCTCGACGCGGTCAGCAGTTTCGGCGCCGAGGCGCTGCGATTCGCCGAATGGAACCTGATCGCCGCCGCCGCCGCGGCCAACAAATGCCTGCATGGCGTGCCCGGCACCGCCTTCGTCCTCGCCCGCCGCGACACGCTCGGCGCTTGCGCCGATCACGCCAACTCGCTCTACCTCGACCTGCACCCGTTGTTCCGCGAGCAGCGGGCAGGCTGGTCACCCTTCACCCAGTCGGTGCAGGGCTTCTTCGCGCTCCAGGAGGCATTACGCGAATTCGACGAAGGTGGCGGCCGCGTGGCTCGACAGGACCGCTATGCGGCGATCTCGGCGCGTCTGCGCCGCGACCTGCCAGGCCTCGGCGCTCCGCTCCTGCTTGCCGAAGGCGATTGCGCGTCGATGCTCAGCGCCTTCCGCCTCCCGCTGGGTGTCGGCTACGCCGCGCTGCATGACGGCCTCAAGCAACGCGGTTTCACGATCTACGCCGGCCAGGGCCGGCTAGCGCCGGAGATCTTTCGCATCGCCACGATGGGAGCGATCACCGACGCGGATGTGGACCGCCTGCTCGACGCCTGCCGGATGCTGCTCGCGCCATCGGAGGCATCGGCATGATCGACACCGCGGTGATCCTCGCCGCCGGCCGCGGCAACCGTCTCGAAGCGCTCGGGGAACACATTCCGAAGGGTTTCATCCGTCTCGGCGGGCGGCCTATCGTCGAGGAATCGATCGCCCGCCTTGGGCTGGCCGGGATCACGCGGATTGTCATTGTCACCGGCCACCTCGACAAACACTACCGCGAGTTGGCCAGCCGGCTCGGCGACGGCATCAGCCTCGTGCACAACCCGAAGTTTGTCGAGTCCGGCAGCATGTACTCGCTCTGGCAGGCACGCAACACGCTCGCCGGCCGCGACTTCCTGCTGCTCGAATCCGACCTGACCTACGAACAGCGCGCGCTGTCGGCCGTGCTAGATCATCCTGCCCCGGACGTTCTGCTCGTTTCCGGCCCGACCGCCTCCGGCGACGAGGTCCATGTCGAGGCCGACGGCCAGCGTCTGGTCAATCTGTCGAAAAATTGCGCCGACCTCGGTCCGACGCTGATCGGCGAACTCGTCGGCATCACTCGCGTCTCGGCGGCCCTTTACCGCGGCATGCTGACCAGCGCAGAGGTGCATTTCCGCGAATCGCTGCGACTGGAGTACGAATACGCGCTGGTCGCCGCCGCCCGCGAACGCCCTGTCCACTGCCAACTCGTCGCTGACCTGCTGTGGGCGGAAATCGACGATGCCAGCCACCTCGACCGCGCCGTGCGCCTGATCTATCCACGCATCGTCGCTCGCGACGGTATCCGTGCCGGATGACTTCGATGGCTGACTGGAAATCGGTATGGAGCCGACGGCAGGCCGCCGGCGCAGGTTCGCCGCTACAGGCGCTGATCGATCTCGACGGCTTCGACAGCGGCGCCGGGCGCATCCGGGAAGCCGCCTGGCGCGCCTACGTCACCGAGATCGCCGGCCGGCTGGGCATGCACGCCGGCGACTCGGTCCTCGAAATCGGATGCGGCAGCGGCGCCTTCCTCTTTCCGCTGCGCGAGGCCGGACTGCGCGTCGCCGGACTCGACTACTCGCCAACGCTGGTCGCTGCGGCGCGGGCGGCGATGCCCGACGGCGATTTCCGCGAGGCCGAGGCCGGCGAGTTCGCCGCCGCGCCGCGCAGTGTCGATTTCGTCGTCGCCAACAGCGTCTTCCACTATTTTCCCGACGACGCCTATGCCGATCGTGTTCTGGCGGCGATGCTCGGCACTGCCGACCGGGCCGTCGCCGTACTCGAACTGCCCGAGCTCGATTGCCGCGACGACGCCGAGGCGGCGAGGCGCGGGCTGCTGAGCGACCGCGAATACGAGGCGAAGTACGCCGGTCTCGCGCACCGCTATTTCCGGCGCGAGAGCTTCAGCTCTGCCGCCCGCCGGCACGGCTTCGACGCCGAGATGTTCGGCCAGTCGATCGACGGCTACGCCCAGAACGCCTTCCGCTTCAACTGCCTGCTGCGGAGAATCAGCCCGGCATGAGACCCGAACGCGATATCACCTTCTTCCACACCGACAACGTCGAGTTGCAGACGACGCGTCCGATCGCCACCGAAGCCGAACGGCGCGGCTATCGCGTCGCCTTCAGCGAGCGCATCGACGCGGCGGCCGAAATCGGCTTCTACTGCTCGCACGGGCCGTCGCCACGCCAGAGCCGCTTCTCGGCGATCATGCTGCACGATCTTGCGCAGCGACACGATGTCTGGCCCAACTACTGGCTGACCGAGCCATGGCACGAATTCGATGTCGGCTTCCTGCCGGGACCGAGCTGGGGCGAACGCTGGTTGCGTTCCTCCGCACAGCCGCAAAGCCGCCCGCGCCGTGGCATGTTTCAGTTGGGCTGGCCCAAAGCCGACTCACTGTTCAGCCGCGGCGACGAATTCGGGCGCGATGCCGACAACCTGCGCCGCCATCTCGGCCTCCGCCAGGAGCTGAGCATCCTTTACGCGCCATCCTGGGAAAACCACGGCAAACAGGACGACTTCGTCCGCGCGCTACGCGACCTGCCGGTCAACCTGCTGCTCAAACAGGCGCCTTGGTCGGACAACTACCCGCAGGTCCTCGCCAGCATCGCCGAAATGAACCGGATCCACCGCGACGCCGGCCCTGATGTCCATATCATCTCGCCCGAGGTCGGCATCATTCATTGCCTGGCCTTGGCCGACGTGATGGTCTCGGACGAATCGAGCGTGCTGATCGAGGCTCTGCTCCTCGACGTTCCCGGCATCGCGGTGATCGACTGGCTGATCCCGGACTGCTCGCCGCCGCGCCTTGCCTGCGTGCCTTTCGATTTCGTAACGAAGGTCGAACGTGCAGCGCTGCGCGCCACCGTCGAAGGCATCCTTGCGCAGCTTCCCGAAACGCGCAGCAGACTCGCCGCGCTGCGTGACCGGCACTTCTCATGCCTCGGGAGCAGCGCGACCCGGATCATGGATGTCATCGATGCCTGCGTCGACGGCCGGCCATCCCCCCATGCGCCGCTGAAGCCTGCGCTGTCCTCGTTGCCGTCGCGGATCTGGTCGCGGCTAGGCGCGCGGGGAGGCGCTCGATGAGTGATCGCCGCTACAGCTTCGACGCCGAATTGCGTATCTGGCGGACACCGTCGCACGACAGCATCGCCTATACGGATGGCGACGATGTCGAACACCACCTGCTCTCCGCATTGCAGCAGTGCAGTGACCTGAGTTCGACCTCCGACGAACTTCGTCGGCACATCGTCGACTGGCCGAGCGAGTACCACTTCAGCCCGGCCCGTCACAATCTGCTCAGTGCATTCCGGATCGGTCCGAGGGACCGCATTCTCGAATTCGGTTGCGGCTGCGGTGCGATCACGCGCTACCTCGGCGAAACCGGGGCGACCGTCGTGGCCGTCGAAGGTAGCCGCGGGCGTGCGACGATTGCGGCCGAGCGTTGTCGCGACCTGCCGAATGTATCGGTCATTTGTGACAACCTGGCAGCATTCGAAAGTCCCGACCACTTCGACCTGGTGACGCTGATCGGAGTACTCGAGTATTCGCCGCAGTTCATCGCCGGTGGAGACCCGGTAAGGACATGCCTGAGTAAGGCCAGGTCCTACCTGAGCGACGGCGGCGGCCTGATCCTCGCCATCGAGAACAGGCTGGGTCTGAAGTACCTGTCCGGCTGTAACGAGGACCATGTCGGCCGCCCATTCTTTGGTATCGAGGACCTTTACGACACGAGCACGGCAGTTACGCTCGGTCGCCGCGAACTGCTCGGTGCGCTTGAGTCAGCAGGATTCTCCGCCGCGAAGTGCCTGTTTCCCTTTCCCGACTACAAGTTGCCGTCACTTATCGTTTCCGAAGCTGGCGTCGCCGAGCCGCTACTCAGGGTCGGGGATCTGCTCCTGTGCAGCCACTCCCCCGACCGGGTCGCCGCCGGGCTGCGGTCGTTCAGCGAACCGCTCGCCTGGGGCTGCATCTGCCGCAACGGCCTTCTACCTGACCTGAGCAATTCCTTCCTGTACATTGCCGGGGGTTCGACCGTGTCGCTCGAAGCCCGCCTGCGCGACTTCCTCGCTTTGTCGTTCTCAGGTAACCGCTTGATCGAGTATGCGACTGAAACCGCCTTTCAGCGTGACGGCAGCGAGATCATTGTTACCAAGCGAAAGCTTTCGCCGAGCCTTCCGGCGGCCCGTGCCTTACCCGCACGGCCTCACCTCAAGTGCGACAAAACCCCCTACCTGCCGGGCAGCATGTATCTCGGCAAGCTTATGCGGCAATGGCGCAAGGATCCCGGCATCGAACCACTCACGCAGTGGGTGCGGCCATGGATGGCAATGCTCGTCGGCGCCGCCCTGCCGGACGGTGAATACTCGAGCAAAGTGCTGCCGGGAGAGTACTTTGACTGCATACCATTCAACTTGCTCGAAGGCGACGATGGTCGACTGCATTTCATCGATCGCGAATGGCAGATCGACGGGATGATTCCGTTGAGTTGGGTATTCATTCGCGGCCTTGCCTATGCCCTCGCCAACTGCGTCTCCCCGCCGGGATTCGATGCGACCATCCGCAGCATCATCGCCGAGACGGGCGCCCGCGTCGGCATTCCGCTCACCGACCAGTGTTTTTGCGACGCATCGGCGCGCGAGCAGGCGATACAGGTCGACATCTCCGGACCCGCCGTAGTCCCCTTCTCCCTGGACAGCATTCTCGATTCGGTTCCGCGCGCGGTCTCGCAGGTATTCGATGCCCATCGCTACAGCGAGAGCTTGAATGCGCAGCTTCGCGCTGCGCTCGCCGCCATGGCCGCGAGCAGATCCTGGAAGATCACCGCGCCGTTGCGCGCCGCGGACAACTTTATCAAGAAGCTGCTGCGCGGAATTTCATGAAATCCGAATCAATGAGTACCCTCCCGCCGGCTTGTTCCACCCGCTTTCAGGTCTCGTCGGCAGGAATCCACTGCGAGCCTGACGTAATATGACATCAGTCTTTTTTTTCCGGCGTATCCTGAAGTCGATCGACTTGGCGAAAAGCTACTGCGGCAGCCTCGGTGGAATCGCCGCGAAGTCCATCGAAGTGTTCCGCGCCGAAGGTCTGGGCGGCCTGCGCCTTCGCCTGCGCATCCTGCTCGAGAATTCATCCTCGGCGTTCGACACGACTCGGATTCAGCGACCGGTATTTGCCCGAACGGCCCGTTCTACAGTGGCAACGGCACCGCGGACACAGGCTGTCGATATCATCATCTGCGTACATAACGCACCGGACGACACCCGCCGCTGCCTCGAATCGGTTGTCGCATATACCGACAGACCATACCGAATATTGATTGTCGACGACGGGAGCGCCGATACGACGGCCCGGCTTCTCGATCGCTTTGCGACCGAGCAGGAAGCACTGTTGATCCGCAACCCGGAAGCTCGTGGTTATACGCTGGCCGCGAACATCGGACTGCGCGCGTCATCGGCGGATATCGTGGTCCTGCTCAACAGTGACACGATTGTTTCGCCGTCGTGGCTAGACCGAATGGTGGCCTGCGCACTCAACGACGAAGCGATCGGCGTCGTCGGCCCCCTCAGCAACACCGCATCCTGGCAGTCGGTACCGCTCGTCACCGGCGGCGACGGCGACTGGGCCGACAATCCGCTGCCGCAGGACTGGACGGTCGCCCGCATGGCCACGGCGATTGGCCAGATGGCGCCACGCGTCTATCCGCGAGTTGGCTTCGTCAATGGTTTTTGTTTCCTGATCCGTCGGGCCACACTGGACGCCGTCGGTCTGTTCGATGAAGAGGCGTTCGGACGCGGCTATGGTGAAGAGAACGACTTCTGCCTGCGCGCGGTCGCTGCCGGCTGGCAATTGGCTATTGCGGATGATGCCTATGTCTTTCACGCCCAGTCGAGAAGCTATTCGACTGAGCGGCGGCAGACACTGTCACGCCTCGCCGACGAAGCGCTCGCTCGCAAGCACGGGAAACTGCGTATCATTGAGCAGTTGCGCTGGACGCAGAACCACCCCGTGCTCCAGTTCATGCGCAAGCGCTGTGCGGCACTCGCCGAGGAGGCAGATCTCTTCGATCGGGTTCAGCGCCGCTTCGCCGGCAAGCGCCTACTTTTCGTCTTGCCGATCAACACCTCGGGAGGTGGCGGCAATGTCGTGCTCTGCGAGGTGAATGCCTTGCGTCGCGCCGGGATCGATGCCCAGATCGTCAATCTCGAATTTAATCGCCCGCAGTTCGAACGACACCACCCAGACCTCGACATTCCCGCCCAATACTTTCGCTCGCCTACCGAACTGCCTGCGCTCGCGGCCGAATTCGACGCTGTCGTGGCCACCTATCACACCACGGTCGAGTGGTTGAAGCCGCTTGCCGAGTCCGGCGCGCCGACTGCCATCGCCTACTACATCCAGGATTTCGAGCCCTACTTCTTCCCGCCCGATTCGCCGGAATACCGCCATGCCCTTCGCAGTTACACGGAAATCCCCGGCATGCGGCTCTTCACCAAGACCATGTGGACACGCAACACCGTCAGCCAGCAGACGGGCGCATACCCCGACCTGATCGGCCCGAGTTACGACGTCGACAATTTCTTCCCGGGTCCGAGCATGCTGGTCGCGAACACGCCGCTGACCGTCATCGCGATGGTCAGGCCACATTCCCCGAGACGAGGCCCTGAACTGACCATGCGCGTCCTGCGCCGGCTGAAGCGCCGATTCGGTAACGCCATAGTCATCAGGATTTTCGGTACGCGTCCGAACGACCCAGGCTATCTCGGTTTCGACCGCGATTTCGAACACGACTGCCTGGGCGAGCTGAGTTCTCCGGCCGTGGCCGAGGCGCTGCGCGAGTCGGACATATTCCTCGACCTGTCATCGTTCCAGGCCATGGGCCTGACGGCGATGGAAGCGATGGCCAGCGGTGTGGCCGTCGTCGGACCGATCAACGGAGGCCTCGGCGAAGTCATCAAGAACCTGGAAACCGGTCTGCTCATCAACACAGGGGATGAAGAGAAATGTTTCGCCGCCGCCTGCCGCTTGATCGCCGACCGGCAATTACGCCAAAAATTGCGGGACCAGGCATTCAGCGTCACCCGCTGGACACCCCTGCGTTCAGCTGCGCGCATCCTCGACATCGTCCTTGCCGATGTCTCCTGTGGCACTTCAGCGGTCGCATGAGGATACCGACAATGACCCCGCCTGTGACCGCGCCTTCGGGGAAGGCGCGGGGTCTGTTGGAACGATGCGCGATTCAACGAGGCAGAACTGATGACGAACCCGAAAAGCCCGCGACTGAAATCGCCTGACTTGGACCCGTCAAGCTCTTCTGTCTTCGCCATTGTCGTGATCTATCTTCCAGACGAGGAGAAGATTCAGTCTCTCCTGCACACCCTCATCATTCAGTGCAACGGCGTCGTAGTGGTTTTGAATTCCGACATCTCCGACGCGCTGAGGAATTTTCTTGCAGGCAATCCAAATATTTGCCTCGGCGAAACATTCGACAACGTCGGCTTGGCGTCGGCGCAAAACAGCGGGATAGCGATCGTCAGGCAACTGGGCGGCGACTGGATAGTCTTCTTTGACCAGGACAGTTCGCCCACCGCCGACCATGTCGCTCGCCTCCTGGCGGCAAACCGGCTGCTGGCAAGCCAGGGAAAGGTTGTCGGCTCGATCGGGCCGCGATTGATCGACGTTCATACCGGACGCCCATGGCCATTCTACAAGGCAGGGTGGTTTAGAATGACCGAGATCTCCGATGTCCCGGAAGACGGATTCGTCGAGGTGGATTACCTTTGGTCTTCGGGATCCTTGATTTCCGTTGCCACGCTCGCCAAGGTTGGACTGTTTGACGCCGCGATGTTCATTGACCTCGTCGATGTCGAGTGGGGATATCGTGCGAGCGATCGCGGGTTCACGAACTTCGGATGCAATTCGGTCGAGATGAATCATTCGCTTGGCGAGGGATGCACGTGGTTTCTTGGCCGACGCCATCCAAAATACTCAGCCACCAGAAACTATTACTACTTCAGAAATTCGATCTATCTTCTGTGGCTGGCGCACATTCCGTCCTTCTGGAAACTCAATGAGGTCTTGCGCGTGACACCGCGGCTCCTCCTCTACTCGATGATCTCCGATGCCCCGCTCAAGCATCTGCGGCTCTCGCTACTTGGCGTGTGGCACGGACTTGTGCGTAAGACCGGGAAACTTGACGAGGCATATTCGTTTTGATTGCCATGAAATCGGTAGCGCAATACGTGGCGGATCGCTTGTCTGAATCTGACCTCCGGCATGTGTTCCTCGTCACTGGGGGCGGAGCCATGTTTCTCAACGATGCGCTGTCCCATCACCCCGGACTGCAGCCGATATTCATGCATCACGAGCAAGCCGGCGCGATGGCCGCTGAGGCCTATGCGCGAATCGCCGGGCGGCCGGCGATCCTGAATGTCACCACGGGACCCGGCGGCATCAATGCCCTGAACGGCGTATTCGGAGCCTGGACCGACTCGGTCCCGATGATCGTGCTCTCGGGACAGGTCAAGCGCGCAACCTGTCTGGCGACAACACCCGTCGACGGTCTGCGCCAGTTAGGCGACCAAGAGGCAGAGATTCTCTGCATGGTGGCACCGATTACGAAGTACGCCAATATTGTCCGCGCCCCAGAGGACATTGCCTGGCACCTGGACCAAGCCTTGAATGTAGCCACTTCCGGCAGACCGGGACCCTGTTGGCTGGACATCCCGATCGACGTTCAAAGTGCGATGGTTGCCCCTGATCGGCTGCGGCGCTGGCGATCCGACCTCTCACCCCTGCCCATAATCCCAGACCAATTCGACACGGTCCTGGCCCGACTGAGCGCCGCCCGCCGACCGGTAATCCTCGCCGGCAGCGGCATCCGCTGTGCCGACGCAGTGGCCCCGTTCGAGCGCGTGATCCGTGCGCTCGGCGTTCCGGTAACGACGGCCTGGGCCCACGACCTGATCGACTCGGAAAACCCACTGTACTGCGGCAGGCCCGGGACGATCGGCACCCGCGCCGGCAACTTTACGGTGCAGAATGCCGATTTCCTGCTGATTCTCGGCAGCCGGCTGAACGTCCGCCAGGTCAGCTACAACTGGCAGGCTTTCGCACCGCACGCGTTCAAGGTCCAGGTCGACATCGACGCCGCCGAACTGGAAAAGCCGCTGGTCCGGCCGGACTTCGCGATCCGCTGCGACTTGCGCGATTTCCTGACCGCGCTCGGCACGCGGCTCGACGAACGCCCCCTGGACGCCAACCCCGAACACTTCCGCTGGCTTGCCTGGTGCCGCCAGCGCGTGGTCGACTATCCGCCGGTAATGCCGAAGCACCGCGAATTCAACGGCAGGATCAACCCCTACCACTTCGTCGAGACGCTTTTCGACCGCCTTGCCGAAGACGACATCGTCGCCTGCGGCAACGCCAGCGCAACCATCGTTCCGTTCCAGGCCGGCGCGATCAAACGTGGCATGCGCATGTTCTCGAACTCCGGCAGCGCTTCGATGGGCTACGACCTGCCGGCGGCGATCGGCGCCTATTTCGGCGCGGTCGCCACGCGCGGCACGCAGCGCCGCGTGATCTGCCTCGCCGGTGACGGCAGCATCATGATGAACCTGCAGGAACTGCAGACCATCGCCCAACATCGGCTGCCGATCAAGATCTTCGTTCTCGACAACCGTGGTTACCTTTCGATCCGTACCTCACAGTCAAATTTCTTCGGGCGACTGTGCGGTGCGGATGCGGACTCGGGCGTCAGCCTGCCCGACTTCGTCGCTGTTGCCCACGCTTTCGGGATTGCAGCGTCACGCCTCGACTCGGCCGATTTTGCCGAGCGACTGCCCGCAGTGCTCGAAGCCCAGGGGCCCTACCTTTGCCAGGTCATGCTTGACGAGACGCAACAGTTCGAGCCGCGCATGAGTTCGCGCCAGCTTGACGATGGCAGCATTGTTTCGGCGCCGCTGGAGGATATGTACCCTTTCCTGGAGCGTGCGGAATTGGCACGCAACACCTTCGTCGACAAGCCCGGCGAGGCTTGATGTCAACGCACAGCGGCGGACGCGCACGGCGTTCATGTCTGTGCTGTACGAGTACGTCGGTAGACCTCGAAACGACTGTCGTCTCGCCCTTCGTCGCTTACCGCGCCTGGAATGGGCCGGCCGAGCTGACGAGGATAGCCTTCTGTGCTGATGGTGGCTTCCGTTTCTTCGACCGCGGACTGTCCGCCGACGAATCGGCGCGCTCTTACCGCGGCTACCGGACTGAACAGTACTTCCGCGACCGCCACCGGTTCGATCCGTTCTACACACCTATACATATTGACGATCCAATCATCGTGATGTATAAAACCTGAATGATCCCGCGCACCCTTGCAGAAACCCTGCACCGCCTTGCCCAAAGCTTTCCTGTCGTCGCGATCACCGGGCCACGGCAGTCTGGGAAGACGACGCTGGCGCGAGCGGTTTTCGCCGACAAGCCTTACGTATCGCTCGAAGACCCAATCGAGCGCGGCTTCGCCATGGAGGACCCACGCGGTTTTCTCGCGCGCTTCGAAAACGGCGCCGTCTTTGATGAAGCGCAGCGCTGGCCGGATCTGTTTTCCTATCTGCAAGGCATGGTGGATGGCCAGCGAACGCCCGGCCGTTTTGTAGTCACCGGGTCTCAGCAATTCGGGCTGCTTGCGGGAGTCACGCAGTCTCTGGCGGGGCGCGTCGGACTCACGCGATTGTTACCACTCGCCTTCGACGAGATGCCTGCCGCCTCCCGGCAACTGAGCATCGACTCGATACTGCTGCTGGGCGGCTACCCGCTTCTCCATAGCCAGCCTATCCTGGCATCCGACTGGTTCGCCAGTTACGTCGCCACTTACATCGAGCGCGATGTGCGCCAGGTACTGAACATTCAGGATATGGGGGTTTTCCAGCGCTTTCTACGTTTGTGCGCCGGACGCAGCGGTCAATTGCTCAATCTGAGCGCGCTGGCAGGCGAAGCCGGGGTCTCGCACAGCACCGCACGTGCCTGGCTTTCAGTCCTCGAATCGAGTGACCTCGTTTTCCTGCTGCCGCCCTACCACCGCAACTTCGGGAAAAGACTCGTCAAGACGCCGAAACTGTATTTCCTCGACGCCGGACTGGCCTGCTGGTTGCTGGCTATTCGCTCTCCGGAAGTACTCACTCTGCACCCCAGTCGCGGGGCCTTGTTCGAAACCTGGGTCGTTAGTGAGTTCGTCAAGAGCCGCTTCAACCTTGGCAGGCCCGCCGACCTGTATTTCTGGCGCGACAACAATGGACTCGAAGCCGACCTGATATTTGAAGTCGATACCCGCCTGCAACCCGTGGAGATCAAATCCGGGCAAACGGTCACCCGCGATTACGTGCGGGCCGGCCAGGCCGCGGGACGCTTTGCGGGAGACGAAGCACTACCGCCATGGCTCATTTACGGGGGCAGTGAATCTTACGAGCGCAGCGGGGTGCGCGTGATCAGCTGGAAGGACCTGCCGAGTTCGCCTATCCCGTCGGAGCCAAGGCTGTATTGATGGCGCCGGTGCCCCATTCCGCGTTTAACCCACCCTGAATGAGCAGCAGCCGTTTGAAGCTCCGATTGACTCATCGCGTCGGCCCGCGAACGGGCGCTTGGTCAGCGCTCCACCAGGAGAGATGGGGCCTTTCCTGGTGTGCGACAAACGGGCACGGAACATGCTAGATTGATGCGATATTCCTTCACCCACCAGACCATGAGCCACTCTCAGCATTCCCAGCATGCGCAGCTTTGCGAGATCTTTGAAGATCTGTTCGTCCTCGAACTTGCAAACAACCACCAGGGACGACTGGAACGCGGGCTGCGAATCGTCACCGACTTTTCGCGGATTGTCCGCTTCAACAACGTCAAGGCGGCGATCAAGCTGCAGCTTCGAGACGTCGACGCCTTCATCCACAAGGATTTCCGCGACCGCAGTGACATCCGCTACATCCAGAGGACGCTCGACACCCGCCTTTCCAAGGGCGAGTACGCGACGCTGATAGCCGCTATCCGGCAAGCGGGCTGCATTCCGATGGCCACGCCTTTCGACGAGGTTTCGGTAGCGTGGTGTGTCGAACTGGGTGTCGAGATCATCAAGATCGCCAGTTCCGATCTCAACGACTGGCTGCTGATCGAGAAGATCGCCAGCACGAAAAAGCCGGTCATCGTATCCACCGGCGGGTCGTCGCTGAAAGACGTCGACGATCTCGTCAAGTTCTTCACCCGGCGTGGCATTCCTCTGGCAATCAACCATTGCGTCTCTCTCTACCCTTCCGAGGATCACGAAATCGAGCTGAACCAGATCGACTTCCTGCGCCGACGTTACCCGCTCAACATCATCGGTTTCTCGACGCACGAGCACCGCGACTGGCAGACTTCGATCGCCATCGCCTACGCCAAGGGTGCGCGCACCTTCGAACGACACATCGACATTGCCGCCGACGGCATTCCCGTATCCGAGTATTGCAGCCTGCCACACCAGGTCGACCAGTGGTTCAAGGCATATAAGCGAGTCGTCGAAATGTGCGGCGCGCCCGGCACCCAGAAGCGCATTCCGCCAGGCCGGGAAATCCGGTATCTTGATGCACTGGTACGTGGCGTTTACGCGCGACGCACCCTCAAGCAGGGACATGCGCTCTGTGACGATGACATCTACCTGGCCATCCCGCTGCAGAAGGGCCAGATTTCCTGCCGCGAACTGATGCGTGGCGAGGTCCTGTTGCGTGATGTCGCCGCCGACAACGCGATCATGATCGACATGATCGACAGCCCGTATGCCGAGAACGAGCAGCTCAAGGCCCTCATCTATCAACGTGGGCTCTGACTGGTCTGACCCAATGAAACTGATCAGCGTCGTGACCGGCTGCTTCAACGAAGAGGACAACGTTGACGAACTGCATGCGCGTATCCGCGCCCAGTTCGAGTGTCTGCCCGCCTACGACTACGAACACATTTTCATCGACAACGCATCGACCGACGGCACGGTCGCACGGATCAAAGAGATTGCCGCTCGGGATCACCGCGTCAAACTGATCGTCAACACCCGCAACTTCGGCCACATCCGATCGCCGATACACGCCTTGTTACAGGCACGCGGCGACGCGGTAATCTCCATGGCCTCGGATCTGCAGGAACCGCCTGAACTGATTCCGCAATTCATCGCCCGCTGGGAGCAAGGCTACCGTGTCGTCGCTGGAGTCAAACCGCGTAGCCAGCACACCACCGCAATGTTCTACATCCGCCGCTTCTTCTACGCCACCATTGGGCGCATCTCGGACACCCGATTGATCCCGAACTTCACGGGCTTCGGGCTTTACGACCGATCGGTCGTGGAGGTCATCCGCCAGATGGACGATCCTTATCCGTACTTTCGGGGAATGATCGCCGATATCGGTTTCGAACACGCGGAAATCCCCTTCGTGCAACCAGGGCGCAGGCGTGGCCTCAGCAAGAACAATTTTTACACGCTCTACGACATGGCCATTCTCGGCATTACCAGCCACTCGAAGGTACCGATACGCCTGGCGACGATGGCCGGCTTCGGACTATCGGCCATCAGCCTGGCGGTGGCCATCGGCTATCTGGTTTACAAACTGTTCCGCTGGGACCAGTTTTCGGTCGGTATCGCCCCGGTAGTGATCGGCTTTTTTTTCTTTGCTTCGGTACAGCTTTTCTTCATCGGCGTCCTCGGCGAGTACATTGCCGCTATCCACACGCAGGTGATGAAACGGCCTTTGGTCGTTGAGAAGGAGCGCATCAACTTCCTGCCAGGCGATGAATGAGGGGTTGGCAGCGAGAGGTGCAGGTAGTGAACTGAAGGAGTCTGTGGGTTCTGGACGGCAGTTGCCAATAGAGGAGATTCTGATCGGCGCGCCACATCAGGCCGACGGCTTGACGGCCTGCGCGCTGGCTTATCTCGCGCTACCCAACCTGATTTTTCTGTTTGGCTGGTTTCGCACCCCCATTGCCCTGCTGCTTGCCGCCGGCATGTGTTATTTCGTCATCGCGGCATTCCAGTCGGTACCCGTCAGGTGGCGTTCCGAACATTCACCTGCGGCGCTGCTGGTCATCCTGGTGACGAGTTGCGCCTGGTCCGCTTTCGGTGGCGGCAGCCACTTCATGCATGCCAATCCCGACTGGTACATCCGCGATGCGGTTCTCGGCGATCTCATAAACTTCGGCTGGCCGCTGCACTATCTTTCGGCCGAGGGTATGCCGCTGATCCTCCGCTCGGCGATCGGGTTTTTTCTGCCGCCAGCGCTGTTTGGCAAGCTATTCGGCCTGGCTCACCTCGACCTCGCCGTCTATCTGTGGACCATCGTCGGGGTGTTGATTTTCCTGCTGCTGCTGCCGCTGCCCAGACGAACTGGCTGGTGCTTGACCCTGGCGCTGATCCTGGTCGTCTTCTTCAGCGGTATGGACTTCGTTGGGGTGGTCATTGCCACCGAGTCGATGCCGATCTTTCCGCTGCGCCTCGAATGGTGGGTTCCCTTGAGTTACCCCTCACTCACCAATCAACTGCTCTGGGCACCCAACCACTGCCTACCAATCTGGATCGCCACGCTGCTCTATTTCCGCCATCGCCATGGCGCAGAATTTCTCCGTGTCATGGTCGCAACGCTGCCGCTGACGTTGATCTGGACACCCTTCGCGGTGATCGGGCTGCTTCCGTTCGCGTGGTTCGGGACGGTGGACTGGATTCGCAAATTCGCCTGGACGACGGTACCCTGGCGCGCGATCATAGTTGCAAGCGCTTACTCCCTGCCAATAGTCGCTTTTCTGGTCTTCGACATAGGGCATATCCACTCCGGAGTAGCAACGGCGCCATCGGCAACGTCGATCAGCTACCCCCTGCAAGGGGCATCACTCCACTCCTACACTCTCTTCGTGAGTTGCGAATTCCTGCTCCTGGCGCTGGTCATCGCGCCGCACGTTCGGGAGGCGCGACCGGAATTCTGGCTGTCCATCGTCATTCTGCTCGCTCTGCCACTGCTCCGCTTCGGACCGTCGAATGATTTCGGGCTACGGCTCAGCACGACACCACTGGTGTTTCTGTTGGTGATCTGCCTGCAGGCGCTGCTTGCTGAAGAGCGACCTTCCTTGCGCGGAACGCGCTGGATCGCCTGCCTGTTTCTCGCTATCGGCGCTCACACGGCGTTCAATGAGTTCTGGCGCGCGGCCACCTTCCCGCGTACCCCACCAGACTACCAGCACACTCTGGCCGATCGCCAGGACGGCCAGCCGGCAGCGCACTATGTGGGACGCTACGACTCTTCACCGGTCAGGCATTGGTTGAGATCACTTCCGGAAATCCGCACCGGTCGACAGTGATCGGGCCGTGGTTGGCCCATGGCCAGGTATTCTGCGCCTAGGTTGAACGGCCGCCCGCTGGCTGATCGCGCGGAGCAGATTCCAGATAGCGAAAAAACACGTCCTCGAGCGTCAAGGAGGGGCGGATCTCCAGCACCGAATGCCCTGCCGCGCGAAGAGCGTCGAGTAAACGCCAAAGCTGATCGCGACGCACATCGGCACGCCACTGCCCATTGGTTTCGGACGTGAATCCGGGCACCGGGCCAGGGCCTGCCGAGCGCACGGTCACCGTTTGCTCGGCATGAAGGAGATCGCCGGGTGCTTGCACGGTGACCAGTTCGCCACGGTGGATCAACCCAAAGCGGTCGGCGAGGCGCTCGACATCGTGCAGCACATGCGAAGTCAGGAAAATCGTTCCGCCAGCCGCACGATATTCTCCGAGGATGTCGACGACATCCTTGCGTCCCACCGGGTCGAGACCCGATAGCGGCTCATCGAGGATTAACAGGCGGGGTTGGATTGCCATCGCATGCGCCAGGGCGACCCGCTGCGTCATGCCTTTGGAGAAACTGCGCAAGCGCTTGCTGGCGACCTGCGCAAGCGCAAAACGCTCCAGCCACAGCAGGCAGTGCTGACGCGCGTTGGCTAGCTTGACGCCATGGATGGCCAGGCCCATGGTCAGAATTTCCAGCGGCGTCAGATAATCGTAGAGACTCGGGTTCTCCGGCACATAGCCCAGGCCACGGCGCGCCTCGGGCAGCGACACGTCCTTGCCGAACAACTCCGCGCGTCCCGCGGTGGGGCGCAGCACACCGGTCAGAACCTTGATCACGGTGCTTTTCCCGGCACCATTGGGGCCGATAAAGCCAAAAACTTCGCCTGCGCGGATCGTCAAGGAAAGCTTGCGCACCGCCTCGTAAGGTGGCGTCTTCCATGACCGTGGATAGGTCTTGCCCAGCCCTTCAATGACAATCGCCGCACTCATTTCCCGGCACCGCTCCGAAAGACGGGAAGGCCATGAGCATCCATGGCGAAACCAACGCCGAATGGGTCAACGGGCAATTTTTCGATCAGACCGGATTTCAGCAGTTCCTGCAGCGACCCGGCTGGCTGGCCATACCGTTCCGAATAGACCCCTGCCGCGCGCCGCAGGACGGCCAGATCACGCAAACGCTGGCTGCGCTGACGCAGATAATCGGCAAAATCCTTGCGCTTGGCCTGCGCCGCCATCGCATCGACGATACGCGCCGCCGTGTCGAGATCCTGAGTCCGATCCAGCCAGCGAGCAGCGAAATCGGCCAGAGTCACCCGCTCCTCGGGATCGGGTAGTTTTTCCGCCGCCTGCCGCAACCACTCCGAGGCGCCGAATGCATCGCCCTTGAAGTGCACCTGATTGAATGCGTAGTAAAACGGCGGCTGATAGTCGAAAAACCGCGCCAACGTGGCGCGCCGCAAGATGACCTGCGTCGGGTCCACCTGCCCCTCCCACGGCAGGATCGCCGTCGCGATGTAGTAGTTGTCTTCATGCGCCGGATTCAGCCATGAAGCGTCCTTCTGAACCTGGCCGAGAATCTGGTATTCCTCAGGCGCCATGTGACTGGTCTCCGTCACCAACGCGCGTACCACCGACCAGCTCGCCGCCAGGTAGCGGTCGCCACCAGCCATCGCCACCTGAATGAAGATCGGCAGGGCCACCTCGATCTCGGCATTTACCCGCGACCGTTTGACGCCAAGCAGACCGCCCTGCGCCAGCCAGAACAGCACCCCGCCCACAAGCAGGAACAGCAGCGGCAGGAGGGGCAAGCGACCGCGCATTCCCGAACTCAGAAGAACTCGCGACGACTGAAAGTCATCACCGCCATGGCCAGGAGAATGGTCACATAAGCTGCGGCGAGCAAGAGTCCGTAGGCCACGGCACCTTCGCTCAAGGGGATGCCATACATCGGCCAGACGCGCCAGTCGAGACGCGAAAGATCGGGAAGCAGGTACTGGATGATCTGCAGCAAGGGGCCGTAGCGACCAGCCAGTTCCTGGTCACCATCAGCACCACGTTCCAGATAGTCGAGGACCGCACCCAGACTCTTGCCCGCTACCGCAAACAAGGCACCGAGGGCAACCGGCAGCATTTGCACCGTAGACAAGCTGGCAATCCAGAGGGAAAACGCCGCCACCACCACCGCATCGGTCCACAGGCCACCGATGGCCAGCCAGTACGGCCAGCCGGTCTGCACCGTGTAGCCCTGCACATACTGTCCGCCGGAAAGCACCACCGACAGCCATAACAGGCCGCCCAGCATCACAGCGGCGACAGCGAGCAGGCCGAGCACGCCAAAAAATCGGCCCAGCAGATACGCGGCGCGGCCAACGGGGTAAGCCAGGGCATAGAGCACCGTCCGCCGTTCCACCTCGCGCCCGACGAGTTCCTGCACCCAGAAGACCGCAAAAAGGACGAGACTGAAACGGACGCCGGAAAACCCAACGTCCATGGTGACGGTTTTCGGCTGCCGTGGTGAAAACGAGGCCGCCAGAAAGGCTACGCCGACCAGCAGCATCCCCAGAACGAGGATCAGCAAGACTGCTCGGCTACGGAAACCGGAGCGAAGCGCGCTAAGACAGAATGGCCACATAAAGTTAAAAAAGCGCGCCGCAGCGCGCTTTTACTTATACCGGCGAGCCTCGATCAACTGGCGTCACGCGTGGCTGCGGATGCCGAGTCGGAGACTTCGGTCGTCGTGCAACCGGTCGCTGGGCAGGCCGCTGTCTGCTTGATGCCGCCTCCACCGGTGCCGCCGCCAAAGACATTCTTGCCTTTTTGCGACCCGGCCACCACACCAAAGGCGACATTGTTCTGAGAGTAATTACTGAGCACGTTTGCAGAACACTTGGCGCTAAACTCTTTCTTCACATAACCCGCAGAGTCGACAGGAACGGTCACAGCCGCACCCGTGCCATTACAAGCGGCTGTCGCATAAGCTGCGGAACTGACAAACGGCGTTAACAGCAGTGCCAAAAACAAAGCTTTTTTCATCATTCTCTCCTGGGTATTGATCACAAGACTAGTCGTTCGTACTGGCAACAGCCGCTGTCAGAAGGTTCTTGGCGTCCGACTGTGCAGCCTTGTCTTCACCCTTCTTGGTGTACTCGGTGAACTGCGGGATTGCGATAGCGGCCAGAATACCGATGATCGCCACAACGATCATCAACTCGATCAGGGTAAAACCTTTTTGCAGCTTCTTCATGGTATCGAACTCCTCTTGGTGAGTACAACGGACAATCCGTTGGCTTGGGTTCAGCACTTTCCATGCCATGCTGTGAACCCACGGAAAAGTGCCTTTCTCAGATCGAGAAGCCGTACAGAGCGACCCAATAGCGTCATCTACCTGACGAAAATTGTCAGCACGCATCGCGTGGTCCTTTCTGTTTACCGTCGGATTTAACGTAGCAAGGGCGCGAGCGCCTCTTGCCTGGCGTGCGTTCAGGTGGTTCTCCGATCTGCTGACAATCAAGGCGTTTAAAGCTACCCCGAGCGCCCGCCGCAGCGGGGCGGAACGACAACCGCGAAGCCCGAAGACCATTTTGGTCTCAGCCTGACTGAGGATGGTCGCTAGTCGTTATAACCCGAAATGGTAGCCGCCACCAGCAGGTTACGCGCATCAGAGTGTGCCGACTTGTCCTCGCTCTTCCCCGTGTACTCGGAGAACAGAGGAATCGCGATGGTGACCAGAATGCCGATGATGGCCACAACGATCATCAACTCGATCAGCGTGAAACCTCTTTGCCACTTGTTCATGATGTCGCAGGCCTTACGGTAAATGGGGCAGACAGCGCTCGGCGTCACCAAAGCAAATTCCATGCTAGCTCAGGAACCCAAGAGCAGAGTTCCGTGCGGCAAGCACACAACCGCCCACCAAGGTCACCAACCTGACGATAATTGCCAGCAACACCTGAAGCACGACAGAGCCAATCCGTTCGCAGCCGCTTTCTTGCCTGGAATCCGCCACTGCGAAGGGGTAACATCCGACCATGTCCACCGATTCCACCCACGACTCGGGCTACAAGCTCCTGTTTTCTCACGCTCAGGTCGTCGAGGACCTGCTGCGCGGCTTTGTCCCCGAAGACTGGGTCGCCGAACTGGACTTCACAACCCTGGAGAAGGTCAGCGGCAGCTACGTCAGCGACGATCTGCGCGACCGCGAAGACGACATCATCTGGCGCGTCCGGCGCCAGGGTCAATGGCTCTACGTCTACCTGCTGCTCGAATTCCAGAGCACCGTAGACCCCTGGATGGCGCTGCGCGTGATGGTCTACACCGGCCTGCTCTATCAGGATCTGATCAAGACCGGTGAGATCCGCAGCGGACAAAAGCTGCCGCCCGTTTTCCCGCTGGTCCTCTACAACGGCCGCCAGCGCTGGAACGCGGCCCGCGACGTCGGCGAACTCATCGACCGGTTGCCGGGCAGCCTCCGGCGCTATCATCCGGCGCATCGCTACTTTCTGTTGGACGAAAGCGCCGTCGGCGAAGACGATCTGGCGGACCGGCACAACACCGTCACCAGCATTATCCGCCTCGAAACCAGCGCCGTACCGGCGGACGTACGGCAGGCCGTCTCGCAATTGCAGCAACGATTGCAGGGGCCGCAGTACGCCAGCCTCCGGCGCGCCTTCGTGGTCTGGATCAACCGGATCGTGCTGCGGCGGCTGATGCCCGGACAGGAAATTCCCGAAGTGAATGAACTACAGGAGATCGACACCATGCTCGCAGAAACCGTAGAGGAATGGACCCGACAATGGAAGGCCGACGGCCTCCAGCAAGGGCTGCTACAGGGATTGCAGGAGGGGCGGCAAAAGGGGCTGCAGGAGGGAAGGCAGGAGGGGTTGCAGCAAGGGCTGGAGGAAGGTTTAGAGCAAGGACTCCTGCGAGGTGAGCGCATCTTGTTGCAAAAACAGCTCGAACGGCGTTTTGGCGCCTTGCCGCCGTGGGTCAGCGAACGCCTGGCGCAAGCGACTCCTGAGCAACTGGAGGCCTGGGGTCTCGACATGCTCGATGCAGCCGATCTCGGAGCCCTTTTCCAGACCGGCTGATGCCCGCTCCGACCATGTCCTCCGATTCCAGCCATGACTCGGGCTACAAGCTCCTGTTTTCTCACGCGCAGGTCGTCGAGGACCTGCTGCGCGGCTTTGTCCCCGAAGACTGGGTCGCGGAACTGGACTTCACGACCCTGGAGAAGGTCAGCGGCAGCTACGTCAGCGACGATCTGCGCGACCGCGAAGACGACATCATCTGGCGCGTCCGCCGCCAGGGTCAATGGCTCTATGTCTACGTGCTGCTCGAATTCCAGAG
>JAKOZI010000205.1 GCA_029780075.1 Pseudomonadota bacterium | reverse complement strand
TATCCTGCGCCAGGGCAATGAGTGTGAGGAAGTGGAAATCTTCCGGTATGTCACGGAAGGCAGTTTTGACAGTTACATGTGGCAAACGCTGGAGACCAAGGCACGCTTCATCGCTCAGGTGATGAAGGGCGACCAGGGCATCCGGTCGCTGGAGGATGTGGAACTGGCGGCGCTGTCCTATGCCGAGGTGAAGGCCTTGGCATCGGGCAATCCGCTGGTGATCGAGAAAGCCGGCGTGGACGCGGAGGTGGCCAAGCTCTCGACGCTGTTCTCGGTGTGGCGCAACCAGCGCTATGCCAACGAAAGCGAAGTGGGACGGCTGCCGATGATGATCGAGGCGCTGGAGAAGAAAGTCGCGCTGTACGCACAGGATGCGGCCCGGATCGAGCCGCAGACTATGCAGGGCATCGCCGTGGAACTGGCGGGGCGCCGGATCGTCGGCCCCGATGTGGTCGGCGAGGCGCTACGCGGGTTGGTGAGGACGGCCAAGGAAGAGGTGCGCACGGCCAGCCGGATGATCGAACAGATCGTCGGCCGGTTTGGCGGCTTCGACCTCGGCATGCTGGCGGCCCGTGGCGACCAGACGCCCAGCCTGTACCTGGCGGGACACTGCCTGTACAACGCCGAACCTTATCAAACGGGTCCGGCCCTGGTGGCCGCCTTGCTGGGTGCGCTGGAATCGGTGGGCAAGCATCACGCCGACGCCGAGATCCAGTTGGAAACTCGCCGCAAGCGGCTGGAAGACCTCCGGCTGGAGTTGGCCCGCTCATTCGAGCATGAAGGCCGGCTGACCGATCTGCTGGTCCGGCAACGCGAGTTACTCAAGCAGCTCGACCTGGACAAGGATGAAGCCGGTAGCGCGAAGGTCGACGCCGAAGAAGTACGACAAGCCGCTTGAGTTGATTTCACCCCCATGGCCGAAAGGCTGTGGGGGTTTTTGACGTAGCGGTAGTCGTCGCCACGTTCCACCCCCATTTAAAGGCCAGACTTTGCTCTGGCCTTTTTCTTTTCTGCCGATGGGCCAGCCCTGCCTCCGTTGCGTCGATGGATGCGGCCTCGTGGCAGCGCTGGCGGGGCGACAGCCGCTGGGGCGAAAGCTTCAAATCATTTCGAGTATCCATAACGTCGTTCAGATCGTCAGGGATAAAATGACTGCAAGTTAGTGGAAGCAGCCCGTTTTGGCATAACAGGTGCGAGGAGAACAAAGATTATTCAGGCGAGAAAACTGCTGTTGGCCACGATGCTGGTCGCGAGCACCTCCGTCCACGCAGCGACACTCAGCGGTACCGTGGTAGGCGTCTCCGACGGGGATACGATCACCGTGCTGGATGCCAACCGCGAACAACACAAGATCCGGGTTGGCGGTATCGATGCGCCCGAGAAGACGCAGCCATTTGGGCAGCGCTCGAAGGGGTCGCTGTCGACGCTCGTGTTCGGCAAGGATGTCGACGTGCAGTGGAGCAAGCGGGACCGCTACAAGAGGATCATCGGCAAGGTGCTGGTTATCGATCCGACCTGCCAGAGGCAGTGTCCGAAGACGCTCGATGCCGGGCTCGCACAAGTGACCGCTGGGCTTGCATGGTGGTACCGAAAGTATGCCAAGGAACAATCCGCCGAGGATGCGCAGCGCTACGAGTTCGCTGAGCAGGAGGCACGTTCCTATCGTGCCGGCCTGTGGTCGGACGGACAGCCGATGCCGCCATGGGATTGGCGAAAGGCGGCGCGATGAGCGACAAGCTGCAATGGCCGGAAACCGTCGATCAAGCGGTCGGCGTGTTGCTCGGCCTGCTGCCAGATGGTGAAAAGGCCAAGATCGCCGCCATGTCGCAGGACGACCTGGTCGCATTGCACTTGGGCCTGGGCATGTGGATCCGGAACAACTTGGGGCTGTGGTCGGAGAACAGTGCCCTGCTGGAATCGGCCCGCGCGCAACACCCTGACGATGCCTCGGTCGTGATCATCGAAGCCCTGTGGCGGCGGCTGCGGGAAGCGACCCCGAAGGTGCATTGAGATGTGCGGTCGTTCTGCGCTCTACGGCCCGCGATCCCGGATTCGGGACCGATTCGACCTCGACCATGGCTTCGACTTCGGTCCCCGCTACAACATTGCGCCAACGACGAACGTGTTGGTCGTTCGCCCCAGCCCGAACGGCCGGTGGGTGGGCAGCCTTTACCGCTGGGGGCTGATTCCCGGGTGGGCGAAGGACGGCACCATGGGCGCGAAGCTCAGCAATGCCCGCGCGGAGACGGTGTCCGAGAAGCCCGCATTCCGCGCCGCGTTTCGTCGCTGGCGATGCATTGTGCCAGCCAGCGGTTTTTTCGAATGGAAGGCTGTTCAGGAAGATGGCCGCACGGTAAAGCAGCCCTATTTCATCCGCCCTGGGATGAAAACGCACTGTTCGAGTTCACGGGGCTCAGCGAGCGGTGGTTATCGCCCGACTGCGAGGAAATTCACTCGTGCTGCATCATCACAACCGAGGCCAATGCGTTGATGATGCCGATCCACAACAGGATGCCGGTCGTCTTGGCCCCCGGCGATTACGACGCCTGGTTGGACCCCGCCCACGTGAATGCGGAGATGTTGCGCGCCCTCCTTTACCCTGCCGCGGCCGATGACATGATCGCTTACCCGGTGAGCCGTGCAGTCAATTCATCCCGTACCGATGCCCCAATGCTGGTGGAGCCGGCATGACCCAGCGGCTGCGTCCGGGCAGTGCCGCGCCCGTGTTCCCGATGTTCTCCCGCCAGCAGATAGCACCCGGCGACATCGGTGAGCCCCTTGAATTCGTGCGGGGCTTGACGGCCGACCCTCAGGCGGCCCTCGACTACAGCGGTCGTATCAGCCTGATGGTCGACGGATACAACACCGACCCGCGTGAAATCTTCGAGATCTCGGAGGTCCGTGCCTTCATCAAGGGCCTCGCC
>JAKOZI010000200.1 GCA_029780075.1 Pseudomonadota bacterium | reverse complement strand
GTTGTTCGACAAATTCGGCCTGCGGTTCGAGCTGCTCACCAAACAACTCGTCGAGGCCACTCCCGAAGGTCTGTTCGAGCAGCACCCGCTGCTGATCGCGCGAATGGACCAGCTCTCCCGGAGTCAGGAGTTGATCGACCTCCTCAAGAGCTCTGATTGGGATCTCGTCGTCGTCGACGAGGCGCACCGGATGTCGGCCAGTTACTTCGGCGGCGAGTTGAAGGCGACCAAGCGTTACCAGCTGGGTCAGGTGCTCGGCGGGGTCACGCGGCACTTCCTCCTCATGACAGCCACTCCGCATGCCGGCCAGCAGGAGGGCTTCCAACTCTTCCTGGCTCTGCTGGATGGCGACCGCTTCGAAGGTCAGTTCCGTGACGGCGTGCATACAGTCGATCCGGGTGACCTGATGCGGCGCATGGTCAAGGAAGAGCTGTTGACCATGGAGGGGAAGCCACTCTTCCCCGAGCGGCGGGCCTACACCGTTCCCTACGACCTCTCTGATGACGAGCAAGACTTGTATGAGGCAGTCACGCTCTACGTCCGCGAGGAGATGAACCGCGCGGATCGTTTTGCGGCAGAGGGCGATCGCGTGCGCCGGAACACTGTTGGTTTCGCGTTGACCGTCTTGCAGCGGCGGCTGGCGTCGAGCCCCGAGGCCATCTTGCGCAGTTTGGAACGCAGGCGCGCGCGTCTTGAGCGACGACGCCGAGAGTTGGCGGGAGACGCCCAGTCGGGGCTTTCCTTCACCTCCAAGTTGGCTCAGTTGCTGGGACCCAAGGATGACTCCCTGGATCTGGAGGAGGCTTTTGACGACCTCGACGGTGCAGTGGTTGAGGAGTTGGAGGGGGACGAGGACGTAGTCGATGCGGCCACGGCCGCTCGGACCTTGGCCGAACTTGACCTTGAAATCGCCGCCCTTGGTGACCTCGTGCAGGTGGCCTCACGGGTCCGCCATTCAGGAACGGATCGCAAGTGGTCCGAACTGCGCGACATTCTCGACCGTGAGGAGATCACCGAGGATCGCGAGGGGAACCCTCGCAAGATCATCGTCTTCACAGAGCACCGAGACACCCTCAACTACCTGGTCGACCGGATCGTCAGCTACCTCGGCCGTCCAGAGATCGTGGTGTCCATCCACGGCGGACACACCCGCGAGGAGCGGCGGATCGCCCAGCAGCGGTTCACCCAAGATCCCGAGACCCGAGTTCTCGTGGCGACCGACGCGGCAGGGGAAGGGCTCAACCTGCAGCGGGCCCACCTCATGGTCAACTATGACCTCCCCTGGAACCCCAATCGCATCGAACAGCGCTTCGGTCGCATTCACCGGATCGGGCAGACGGAGGTCTGCCACCTGTGGAATCTCGTCGCGAAGGACACCCGAGAGGGCGAAGTCTTCATCAGGCTCTTGGACAAGATCGAGGAGCAGCGCCGGGCATATGGCGGTGACAAAGTCTTCGACGTGCTAGGGGATGCCTTCGAGAACAACCCCTTGCGGCGTCTCCTGGTTCAGGCCATCCGGTATGGAGACCAACCCGAAGTTCGTGCCCGTTTGGACGAGATCATCGACGCCACCGTTGGCTCTGGGCTGGACGCCCTCCTGGCCGAACGCGCCCTGCACAGGCAGACGCTCGCAGCAACCGATTTGGAGGCCATCCGTGAGCGGGTCGAACAGGCACAGGCTCGTCGCTTGCAGCCGCACTTTCTCGAGGCGTTCTTCAGGGCGGCCTTCGCCGACGTGGGTGGCCGAATGGCGCCGAGGGAAGCAGGACGCTTCGAGGTCACCAATGTCCCGGCTGCGCTCCGAGATTGTGACCGGATGATGGGTGTTGGGGCTGTCGTGCTTGGCAGGTATGAGCGGGTCACGTTCCACCGCGAGCGAGTTCGGGCTCCTGGACAGGCCCCGGCTGAGCTGCTGGCCCCCGGCCACCCGCTGCTCGATGCAGTCGTCCATCTCGTCGTCGAACAACGACGCGCCACGCTCAAACAAGGTGCTGTACTCATCGACCGAACCGACGCCGGCGAGACGGCCCGGTTGCTCGTGGCTTTCATCGAGGAGATCCGAGACGGCCACAGCCGCCCGCAGACGGTCTCCAAGCGATTCGACTACGTCGAGATCCTCGCCGACGGATCCGCCCGAACTGCCGGAATCGCCCCATACCTGGATTACGACCCGCCCACCGCTCAGGAGCTTGAGCTCGTGGGCCAGCTCACAGAGCAGCCGTGGCTGGGTGTCAGCGTGGAAGACACTGCCTTGGAATGGGCCCTTGCCCACAGTGTTCCCGAGCACGAGCGCGAGATCCGCACCGTCGTGTCTGCCCGGGTCGCCAAGGTCCGGTCCGAGGTCAAGGCGCGACTGCAGGGTGAGTTGAACTATTGGGATGCGCAATACG
>JAKOZI010000199.1 GCA_029780075.1 Pseudomonadota bacterium | reverse complement strand
CGGTGGCGCATCCACGCCGAAGGGCGTGGTATCGACCAGCGGGTCCGCGGACGCCTGCACGGGTGCGGGCTTGGCAGGCCTGGATGCCTTGGCGGGCTTGGCCGGCGTTGCCGCAGGCTGCGCCCCTTGCTCTTCATCGAGCGGATCGACGTCCTGGGTGGCGAAGCTGCGGGCTTCGTCGCGGCTCAGTTTGTCGATGCCGTTGAGCGTCATTCCGTCGAGGCTGGCACGGATCTCGAACCGCATGCCGCCGCCGACCGGGTAGGACTTCGGGAAGATGTAGCGGATGATGAATTCCCCGTCGTACTTGCCTTCGGGGTACTGCTCCAGCTCCGGGTCTTTGACCTCGAACGTACCGAGGTGCGTGGCGAGACGGCCGACCGTGAACGGGCCGTTCTTGCCGCGGATGGTGCGCAGCGTGAGCTGGCCGGGGACGACGATGGGCGCGACCGATTTCTCGGGTGCCGATGTGACTGCCATGATGGTTCTCCTTGAAGAATAGGAAAAGGCAAGGCCCCGTGAGGGGCCATGCCGGATCAGAACGAAGCAGCCAATGCCGGCTCCTGCTCTTCGACCTCACCTGCGGGCTCGCGCTCGGCGGGCTCGACAGGCTGGTCGGCAGCGGTGCCGGCGGCGTCCTCGGCTTCGGGCGCGGGTGCGTCCTCGGCCTGCGGCGCCTCGGCTTGCGCCTGGCTCGTCGGATAGACCTGGGTGCCGTCGATCTTGATCAGACCGATGTGGATCAGTGTCGATTCCAGGCTCGCTCCCGGCTCCCCGGCGCGCTCACCCTTGGTGCGGATGTACGGATCGATCTTCATGTCGTTCAACTTGAAGGCGATCAGCACCTTGCGGTCCCCTTCGATGGCCTGCACGCACCGGCGAACCAGGTGCTCGGCTTCAGGGGTGGCGACGATGGTGTCGAAGTACCGATAGTCCGGTTCACCGACAGGCCCGGCCAGAGCCGCGACGCAGCACGACAGGAACGGATCGCCATCCTTGGGGGTGACGTCCTTCGGACGGCTGAGGTAGCCGATGCCGCGGGTGATCAGCTCGTGCTGCTTGATGGAAGC
Organism: Pseudomonadota bacterium; assembly: GCA_029780075.1. Lineage (GTDB taxonomy): Bacteria > Pseudomonadota > Gammaproteobacteria > Burkholderiales > Rhodocyclaceae > Accumulibacter. Next base: position 15,710 of record JAKOZI010000199.1, on the reverse strand, counting down.
CAGTTCGGCCCGGTCAAGCGGCTCGGTCTTGAGCAGTCGCGCCTTGAGGGACGCGGCGGCTTCACCCTTGCGCTCGCCCTTGTCGCGGATGTACGCATCGCCCCAGAGGTCGCCGAGGCGGAAGCGCACCAGCGGGCGCTGCTTGGGATCATCAACGCCGATATAGCGTTCGACCAGCTTCTTGGCCTCGGCACCGGAGACCTTGACATCGAAGTAGCGGTAGCTGGGGTCCTTTGCGGAGCCGACCAGCGCGGCAACGGTGCATGCCAGGAAAGGCTGCGCACGGCGGCCGCCCCGGACAGGCACTTCACGGACACGCTGGATGTAGCCGATGCCCGAGGTGTGGAGGTCGAAATACGACTTCTCGTTGGATGTGGTGTTCATGGTGAATCTCCATAGGGAAGAAGCGGAGACACACCAGCCCCACGCATGCGGGGAAAGGTGCGTAACCCCGCGGTGGGTTGATAAGGCGAAAGCATCCGCCACCAGAGACTGGTGGCCGCTCGCGGATGGATGCGGTGCGAGCTGGCTCGGTCACGCAGTGGGAACTGCGACGCAACCTCGAAGACCGATGGTTGCCTGGCATGTCGCTGACAACGTCAGCAAGCATGGGGTCAGCATGGCCGGGCCTCGCGCGCGCGACAGCAATCAATCGGCATCCGGGCGTTTCCCTTTGTCCGCGCCGTCAGGCGCGCGCCACAGGCACTTGGGGCCGCGCAGGTGGTCGGGGGTGTCGGCGCGAGGACGGCTGGGGCGGCTCCAGGTACCGCCGCCGCGCGTACCGACCAGCCGCCAGCCGGCAGCGCGCAGGCTGGCACCGCCTTCCTCGGGCAAGGTGTAGGTGATCAGCCGCGTGTAGCCCAGGGCCTTAGCCGCCTTCCAGGCGGCTCCGTAGAGCTTGCTGCAGGCGTTCGGCGCGCCATCGGTGCAGAGCCTGGTGACTTCGAGGGTCCAGCCGTCGTCCAGGTGACGCGCGACCGGGCGACCGACGATGGCCACGCCGCAAATACTGTCGCTGCCGGACAGCGTGACCGCCAGCGCGAACTTCGCCCCCTGAACCGGGCGGTGGTGTCGGTGGTGCTCCTGCACGAAGGCATTGGCGGTGCGCAGCGACACGGGCACCAGTTGCAGCCGTGGCGAGGCCAATGCCGTGCGCACAGCATCAATCGCCGCAGAAGCAGGCGAGCGGTTCCTCGGCGGCATCGAACAGGTCGCCCTGGTCGGCGGCGAAGCGCGCCAGGTCGGCGTAGCTGGGGCCATCGGCGCGAAACCGAGCGCCGCTGGGCTTGCTCGCCAAGTTCAGGGATTCCATGCGAATCCACCACACGGCGGCTTCGGGCCGGGCCTTGATGAGGGCCAGGCGCTGCCCGCGCGGCTTCAGGAAGCACAGATCGCAGTTGCCTTCGAGCGTGCGTCCGTTGACCGTGAGCAGGTCGAGGTCGAACGGCTGCGCCTGCCAGAAGGTGCCCACGTCGCGCACGGTGACGCCGGCATCCGCCAGCGGCATGCACATGGTTTCGTGGGTCGATTCGGTGGAGTGGCCGCGTGCGCGAATCTTGGCGACGCGCCGTTGCTCGTCGGCCCTGATGCCGATCATCTGGTCCCAGTCCGTCCAGCCCAGGTGCCGCAGGAAGCGGTGCATCGGGCGAATCTTCAGGCTGGTCGTGCAGCCGCGCGCCACGGGATTGGGCAGGTACTGGCGCTTGCGTATCAGCGCCTCGAACGGTTCGCCCTGACGGCTGGCTCGCTCGAAATCGACCAGCATGAAGCCCGGCTCCATGGGCAGGTATTCCAGCCAGTGAATCGGCATCTGCCAGCGTTCGGCGCAGTCGCGCACGAAGCGCAAGGTCGCTTCCACTTCCTTGCCGGTGTTGGCGAAGCAGACCACGGTGTCAGCAGGCAGGCCGCCATTGGCCTGCAACACACGCCAGAGCATGTACGCGCTGGTGCGTCCCCCGGAGAAGCTGATGCAGGTGGGTTGGGTGATCTTGAACGGGTCGTGCATGCGGTCGTCTCCGTGGGCATGTCGGCGGCAGGCCGACGAGGCAGGCCATGGCGGCCGGAGACGAGCGCGCACGCGCGGCGGTGGCCGCGGTACGAAGAAAGGAAAGCCCCCGGATGGGGGCTGCGAGGGCCCGCGCGGCGGTTGCTGCGCTATGCCGGGGGAACCACCTCCAGCGACAGATGCGTGGCGGTGGCGGACAGCATCAGGTCGTCCGTGCCGTGCAGGATGCGTGCGAAGACGCCTTCCTTCGGATCGAAGAACTCGCCGAAGTCGTCGCCGCCCAGTTCGGCGCGTGCCAGCTCCCACCAGTCATCGAACGGATCGGTATCCGGGTTGCAGCCGACGGCATAGGCCAACAGCTTCACCCGACCGTCCGGGCGTCGTTCCCCGCGCTCGGCGAGGAAGTACACGCCCTGATCCTTGGCGAGGATCACGCGGCCCTGAGTGGCGATCGCCTCGGCCAGCACGGGGCGCAGGTCGGAGCCTCTGAATCGCAGGGACATGATTGAAATCTCCTGTGTGGAATGGAAAAGAAAAGGCCCTCCACCCGGATGGATGGAAGGCCCGTGGGGCATGCGGCCGGTAGGCTTCGGCGTCAGCCGTAGTGCCGCCGGGCCTCCTGCCATGGAACGAAGCGCGCATCACCGCCAGTGGAGATCGGAAGCTGCAAGCTCCCGGTCTCTTCCGCCGAGAAGCACGTCGCCTGGTCGAACGGGACCCAGCCGAACTCGTTGGACCAGAAGCCGGCGCTGTCGCCGATGGCCGACTCGTTGGGCGAATACACCACCCAGCAGTCGCCGGCCTTGGACGTCATGCCGGCACTGCCTGGCGGCGGGCCGCTTTGGCGTCGATCACGCTCACGTCGATCAGGCGCCAGCGTCCGTCGTCGATGAGCCGCTCCAGCACTTCGCCGAGCATGTCGAAATACACCTCGTCGTGCCGATCGACCAGCTCGCCGTCGCGGCGCAGTTCCACCACGTAGGTGTCCCCGCCGCGGTCGTAGAGGATCGTCACCTGGCCCTCGAACTTTGCGGTCGAGACCGTGAAGCTGATCGCCGGCGGGGTCTCGATGATCTTCGACGGCTTGGGATCGACCCAGGTGAAGTCCCGGGCGCCCGCATCGACCAGCATGTGGGTGATGCGCCGGAACCCGTCGGGCGCCGGCATTTCCTCCAACTGCTCGATGAGCTGGCCCAGCTCCATGCACTGCGGCTCGGGGATGGGCAGCTTGGCTGGCGCGGAGCCGAGAATATGCCTCGTGATGGTGTAAGGCGTGCCATCCGAGGTTTTCTCGGTGATGACTTCCGGGGTGTCCGCGCGCAGGCCGTCGAAGCGGTGGCGGGCATACGGTTGGACATGCACCTTGGCGCCTTCGCTGGGAACGGCGGTCACCAGGTTGGGGTCGAGCACCGCGAACTCGCTGGGTTTGAGCTTGACGACGATGGCATCGTCCGTCGCGGCGACCACCTTGCCGTCGAAAGGCTGGGGATCGAAGGCGAAGCCCAGCGCCGAAGGCTGCGGCTGATCATCGAACACACGGTACTTGATCGACCGCACGTTGCGGGGCACATGACCCGCGACAAGCGAAGGCATCAGGGTCTTGATGAGAGAGCGATCCATGGGAATCTCCTTGAGGAAAAACAAGGGATTCCCTGCCCACAAGGGAGAGGTCCCTTGTGGGTGGATGGACGCGGTACGTCCGTAGGAAGAAACGACCAGCACGGTTTCCCGCGCTTGCAGCCTCGAAGGTCTTGGCTGCCTGGGCATGTGTCGGCAACGCCGACGAACATGGGGCAAGGATGGCCCTGGAGTGAGCGGTCCGCCCGTAGGAAACCGCACCGCGCCGCATCCGCTTTCCTTCGCTGCGGGCAAGAAAAAGCCCCTCGGAAGGGGCTTGGGGGGTCAAGCTTCGTAAACGAAGTAGTGCTCGCGCTGGCGCGGGAAGAAGACATGCTTCCATGTATCGCCGCTGGTGTTGCCACCGTCGAACACGACCATTTCGTAGTCGTCCACGTCGGTGTCCACCAGGTCGGCGCTGGCGATATGGCGCATGTGCAGCGTGCCACGCATGCGCTCGAATACCAGGATCTGGCCGATGGCGTCGTCCTGGCTCATGGCATTGACGCAGGCTCCAAGCTGGTGCTCGAAGTCGAGCGCGGGCGAGATGAGGTCGGGGAACATGAGGGTGCTCCTGTGAAAATGAACCAGCCCGGCTCCGGGCAGGAGACGGGCTGGTATGGGGGAGAAAGAGGAAGGATGGCGCGTCGCGTGGCTGCTAGGACTCGGCCAGCGGCAGGCCCGGTAGCACGGAAGCGTCGGCGTCGAGGATCAGGATGCGCACGTCGGCCTGGCCAGCCAGTTCAAGGATGTTCGCCAGTTCGTCCGGCATGCCCTTGTTCCGGTGCTCCTGCCGAAGCTGCTCGGCGGTGATGCCCTCGGCATACTCCAGGTTCTGGTCCGTCCAGGGCGTGGAGATCAGCTTGATGCCGATCGCCGGGCTGTACGGAACCCGGAACGCGATGAACAGGAAAGCCTCCGGCGTGGCGAGGTCTGCCAGGTTGGCGAGGTAGTGCCAGGTATCGACGGTGATGTGCTCACGGCTGATTTCCCAGGCCCGGCTGAAATACCCGGTCTCGAAACTCAGGCGCTGCACGACTTCCCGCGCGGCCTCGGCCGAATAGGTGTCACCGACGTGGACCGGACGGCCGTCGAAGTCGTCGCCATGGATGGCATAGACCACGGCGCCGATCACGCCTTGGCCGCTGACGCCCTCACCGGCATCGCATTCGGCCAGCACCTCGGCACTCACGGGGTGAGGACCATTGCTGACCACGGCGAAATCGCTGGTGACGATGCAGGACGATGAAACCAGCTCCTCGTCGGAGAGGTGTTCTTGGCTCTGGTGGATGTTTCGCCAGACATGCGGGCTTCCGTCCTCGTAGCTGATGCACAGCGTGCGGACGATTTTCAGATTCCAGTAGCCGCGGAGAAAGGGATTGGGTTTCTGGGACATGGGAACTCTCCAGATTTGAATAATGGAGCCAATCCCCGCCACCGGGAATTGGACCCGGTGGGTTGAAAGTGGAAAATGCGTCAGGCGGCGCTGATCGTCGGCGTCTGGGCCAGTCGTTCGGCGACGCGATGGCGCACACTCAGGCGGAAATGCTCGTCGTTGATGCCGGCGAGCAGGTTGGCGGCCTCCAACGCGATCAACGCCGAGGCCTCTTCGATGTCGGTGGCCACGATGGCCTTGCGCAGTTGGTCGCCGAGTTGGAGCGCCTGCGAGGACGTTCTGAAGACCTGTACCTCGCGGCTCAGGTAGCAGCCGTGGCCACCGAACTCGAACAGCCTTGGCTTGCTGCAATACCAGCAGCCCTCGAACTGGATGGCGGTCAGGTGATGGCCGTCATCGAAGCGGGAGGCGATCAGAAGCAAGGCTTCCAGGTCGGCGCTGTCCTCGAACTGGTGGTGCTCGATCAGGTTCTCCAGCTCCCCGTCCTGGTCAGCGCCGAAGTGCGCGGCCAGCCGTTCAAGCAGAGGCGGAATCGACAACTCTTCGTCGTCGGGCATGGGGATGCCGAGTTGTGCGGCCAGGTTTTCCAGACCGTCCAGCACATCTGTCCATCGCGGATTATTGGTCTCGGCGATCTGGGCGATGTAGGCCTGCCCATTGCTGGGATGGTGTTCGTCCAGCCTGAAGGCACCGAACAGTGCCTTGATGACGGGAGTAACGTGGTCGAGCACGAGAACGCCCGTGCCTTCGTAGTAGTTGTTTGCCATGCTGGCTCCTTTCGGGGAAGTGAGCGGAGCCAGCCCATGCGGACGACGGCATCCGCAGGGAATCGCCCAAGGCCGTTGGCGCCGGGCGATGGGGAAGAAATTGAGGGACATGGCCTTGTGGGCGCATGTCCCTCACGGGGGGGATCGAGAGGACGGTGGCGTGCCGGAGACCGGCTCACCAGCCGTTGTAGTTCACCAGCAGGTCGGCGATGACCTTGCGGCGCTCCAGATCGAGACCGTCGAAGTCCGACAGCCCGTGGAAGTGGCAGCGCTTGAGCATGGCACCGCCCTCGCGCGCGTTGTAGAAGCTGACCATGGCGGACAGGAACATGCGTTCGCCGCTGCTCAGGACGCCGAGGGCATCGTTGAGCCGCAGCATGTCGGGACGCAAATCCCACTTGGTGTTGGCCTGGTTCAGGCCTTCACGGGTGCCGTCGCCGAACCACTCGGGACCAGCAATCTCGACACCGCGCTTCCAGGCCTCGAAGAAGGCTTGGGGCGCGGCAGCGAAACGCTGATCTTCCCGCATGATCTGATCGACGACTTCCCGCGGCAATAGCTGGTTCATGACGTGATTTCTCCAGTTGGATCAGGGAACGGCGAGCTGGGACCAGCCGCCTCTTTCGAGGGCGCGTTGAGCCGCGGCATAGCTGCGGAAGTACTCGCGGGATTCCCGCGAAACGGGACCTTCGGTATCGCGCGTGCCGATGTAGTGGCCGGCGGCGCTTTGCAGGACTTCGAGCGGCAGGAACTTGCCGCAGTAGGTCAGGGCCAACTGGCCGAAAGAGGCTTGCTGGGACATGGACGGGCTCCTTGGAAAAGCGGGGCCTCGTCCCTCACGGGATGGCAGCTCCCGCACGCGGTTGGAAAAAAAGCATCGGCGTCACGGGGACGCGCGTCCGCGAGATTGATGCGATGCGGACTGGTGGGTGACGCGGGAGAGACCCGCGGCAGCCTGGAACCCTGGCTGCTGGCATGTGCTGACGAATCAGCGAACATGCGGGCAGCTTCGTGCGAGGGCCGCTCGGCGTCAGTGGGAAAACGGCATCCGGCCCAGCCCCGATTGATGGGCGCAGAGAAAAGAAAAGCCCCGCATCGAGTGCGGGGCTGTCAGGAGGGTGCGGTGGCGCTGGGTCAGTCGGGCTTGTCGCCCAGGACATGCTGCTTCCACAAGTCGAATGCCTGCTCGGGCGGAAGCTCGGCGAGGATGACGATGGGCTGGGCCTGCCGGCTGCGCAGCTTTGCAAAGTACGCCGCGCGGTCGGCAATGGCCTTGAGCTTGATGCCCTTGATGAACAGCAGTTTGCCGTCCTTGATGAACAGCACCTTGTTGCCGATGTCGCGGTTGAACGCGGCTCGCACCTTGCGTTCCGCGTGCATGGCATCGGCCAGCTCATCGACCAGGAAGTCGAGCGTCATGTCGATGTAATGAGGATCTTCGCCCTCCTGGCCGAGATCGAGCGGCGTGGGCGGCAGGCCCTTGGCGAAGGCTTCGGCCTGAGCCAGCAGCGCCGCCTTGCCGTTGAGTGCGCGTAGGAACGTCGATCCGCCATGCCCGTCGTTGCGGGCCTCGGCGATGGGAGTGTCGTCGAACACGATGGTGGCGGTGAAGCACAGCGTTTCCTCGCTGGCGAAGTCGGCCACCTTGAGGTTCTTCAGCGTGATGCGGTTTTGCTTGGTGATGGTTTCCATGGGAAGTCCTGAAATCGACCGGGCGGCGACATGCCCCTGACGGGACGTGGCGACCATCCCGTGGGTTGGAGAAAGGAGGCATCGATGCCCCGGTGGGCAGCGTTCGCCGGTGAGATGCCGAAGCGAACTGGCGGGTGGCGTGGGCGGAACCCACGGCAGCCTGGACACCCTGGCTGCGGGCTGCTGCCGATACATCGGCAATGCAGGAAGGAGAATGGCGCGGCCCGCAGGCTGCGTCGCCGATCAAACCGAAGCGGTCGAGCCCGTCTTGTGCAGGCACTGCATCAGCCGGTGGCCCAGCCAAGCCATGCACGGGACGGCCATGGAGTTGCCGATCGCCTTGTAGCGCGGAGCGTCCGCGGCAGGCTTGCCGCGGTATGGGATCAGCGTGTAGTCGTCGGGCATGCCCTGCAGCCGCTCGCACTCCATGGGCATCAGCCGCCGCACCCGCCAGTGCGACCAGTCGCCGGGGCCGGGGTCGTTCCAGTCGTAGCGGAAATGCGCCTCGAAGTCGGGGGCCAGCACATGGGGCTTGTCCGCGCCGCCGCCGCTGGTGCGCAGTGCGGCCGCTACGCTGCCGCCCAGCTCGGCGGCAAGACCCTGCGGCCGTCCCCGCAGGGCAACGCAGGCCACCATCGGCACCCCGTAGCCTGGCTTGCCGTTGGACAGGACGGTGCAAGCCACCTGTCCGTGGCCCGACTCGAAGCGCACTTCGCCGCGGTTATTCTGCGCGAACGCGATGGCAGGCACGACACCGGCGTTCGCATGGCTGTTGCGATGCCCGCCAGCGCGCAGCGTCGGCGTCAGGTCGATCGTCGCATCCGCGCCGTTGCCCTGGGCGGTGAAGGCGATGATTGGCACGCCCTTGCCCGTGCCGTCCTCGCTGCTGCCCTTGCCGTTGTTGGCGGTATCGAGGGCATGGGCGATGCTGCCGGCGACCGACTGCACCATGAACGTCTCGGTGCGGATGTCGTGCTTGGGGCCAGCGGCCATCAGGCATGCCGCCACATCGACGGGGCCGGTGCCGCCGCTGAATCCGAACGTCGTCGTGACCTGACCGTAGGGCTGCTTCAGTCCTGCGTATCCCGAGTACTCGCCTGCTGCCGCAGCACCCGGTCCAGCAGCGCGGGCAGCTTCTTGCCACGGCGCGCGGCCCGCAGAAGAATCCCCGCGCAGGCCTGGGCGCTCAAAAAGTACTTCGGCGGGATCGAGGTCATCACCACCACATGCCACAAGAAACACGCGCTTGCGGCGTTGGGCGACACCGAAATATTGAGCGTCGAGCACGCGCCAGGCGATGCGGCGGCGGGGTCCAGACACACAACCAGCGTGCGCCCATTTTTCCCCTGGCGGCTGGAGCGCACGGCCTTCTCCGGCCAGTGCGCCCAGGAAATGCCCGAAGGCATTGCTGCGGTCGTTGAGGACGCCGGGGACGTTTTCCCAGACGAGCGTTGCCGGCGAGCGGCGGTTTTGGTGGCGGGTTTGGTCGATGGCATTTGCAAGCTCCACATAGGCAAGGGTCAAGGCTCCACGCGGGTCGTTCAGCCCCTGGCGCGCGCCGGCAACGCTGAACGACTGGCACGGCGTGCCGCCGACCAGGATGTCGGGCGCTGGCACGATGCCGGAGCGCACCTGGCGGGCGATCGCGGTCATGTCGCCGAGGTTGGGCACGTGGGGGTAGCGGTGGGCGAGCACGGCGCTCGGGAAGGCGTCGATCTCGGCGAACCACGCGGCTTGCAGGCCGAGAGGTTGCCAGGCGAGGCTCACGGCCTCGATGCCGCTGCACACGCTGCCGTACAGCAGTGGCGCGGCCTGGGGCGCACCGCGAAGGGTGCGAGGTTGCGGGTTCATGTCGGGTCTCCTGTTCGTGTGGCCCTGGGCGGGCCGGGACGTTGATCGGCAGGAGAAAGACGCCGAAGGCCCTGCGGCCTTCGGCTCGGGAGGACAGAACCACCCGTGGGCTGTTGCAGGCCCGGTCGTCGCTAGAACCGTCTGCTCATCAGCAATCACACCCGGCCCATGTCGTGGCTGGGGCCGGCATCGTCTGGCGTGTATCCACACACAAACGGAGCCCAGTGTTTCGCCGGCGGGCACCGGCACCGAATACCGCTGACCACGAAGGGTCTCCGGGTGGCTCGCGCAGGCAAGCCATCGGGGGACCCTTCGCAGCGGGCGGAAAAATGCAGATCAGCAGAACGCGCGGGAAACGGTTCGCGGAGAAGCTACCTTCAGGTCCCGTGGCCGGGGACGGCCGGGCGGGACGCGCACGCGGACAAGAAGGCGTTGCGCGCTGGGCGTCCCGCAGGGCGTGCGGAACACGGGCCGCGCCGCCGATGGCGGGCACGGCTCACGGGAAACGGGGTCGTTCAGGAGCCTTTGCGGCCGCTGTCACTGGTACGGCGCGGGCGCGAGGCCCCGCGCTTGGACGTGCCGGATTCGACCGGCAGCGTGCCTTTGCAGTCGGGGTAGCGACTGCACGACCAGAACGGGCCGCTCTTGCCGGTGCGCTGGCGTGTGGGTGCGCCGCATTGCGGGCAAGTCGGCCCTTGGGGAACCTTGATGGACAGGGATGTGCTGCCGTACTGCGCGATCAACTGGGAAATCCATGCGGCCTGCTTGCCGATGAACACGTCCAGCGTGAGTTGGCCGGCCTCGATCATGTCCAGCGCCTGTTCCCAGACGGCGGTGGTCCCTGGGTCGGCAATCGCTGCGGGCACCGCGTCGATCAGGGTGAAGGCAGCTTCCGAGGCGCGGATGGAGCGCCCCTTCTTCACGAGGTAGCCCCGCGTCAGCAGGCCGGTGATGATGTTGGCGCGCGTGGCTTCGGTGCCGATGCCCGTCGTGTCCTTCAACTTCTGTTTCAGGCGCGGGTCGGTCACGAAACGCGCAACGCCCTTCATCGACTTGACCAGTTCGCCCTGAGTGTAGGGCTTGGGCGGCATCGTCTTGAGCGCCTTGATCTCGGCCTCGGCCACCTGGCATGCCATGCCTTCGCGCAGCGCGGGCAGAGCCTGGCTGCGCGCGGTGGCCTCGCCATCCTCGTCGGGCTGCGGCTCGGCCAGCACCAGGTGCCAGCCGCGGGCGACGACTTGCTTTCCCGTGGCCGCAAGCGTCTGCTGGCCGCAGGAGAAGTTCGCCACGGTGCGATCGAACTCGTGATGTGGCAAAAATTGGGCGAGATAGTGCGCCCGGATCAGTCGGTACACCGCCAGTTCCTTCTCGCTCATGGCCGAGAGGTTCGCCGGTTCGAGCGTCGGGATGATGCCGTGGTGCGCCGTGACCTTGCCGTCGTTCCAGGCGCGCGAGCGTTGGGTACGGTCGAGCTGGCCCATGATCGGACGCAGCGACGGATCGGTCTTGAGCAGGCTGTCCAGTACCGCAGGCACCTCGGCGAACATGCTTTCAGGCAGGTAGCCGGAATCGGAACGCGGGTACGTGGTGGCCTTGTGCGTCTCGTACAGGGCCTGGGCAATCTCCAGGGTTTCCTGCACGTCCAGCCCAAGCTGCTTGGAGCACACCTCCTGCAAGGTGCCCAGGTCGAACAGCAGCGGCGGACCTTCGCGCACGCGTTCGGTCTCGACCGACACCACCTGGGCACTGCCGGCTGCGCGGATCTGCTGCGCGGCCTGCTGAGCGATGGGCTGCTGCACGCATCGGCCGGCGGCGTCGGTGCAGCCTTCGGGCGGAACCCACTGCGCGCTGAAAGCCTGGCCGCCTGCGGACAGGGACACGTCGATGGCCCAAAACGGCACCGACCTGAAAGCCGCGATCTCGCGGTCGCGGTCCACCACGAGCTTGAGCGTCGGGGTCTGGACGCGCCCGACCGACAGCACGCCGTCATAGCCTGCCTGCCGCCCCAGCACCGTGAACAGCCGGCTGAGGTTCATGCCGACGAGCCAGTCGGCCCGCGAGCGCGCCAGTGCCGAGAAGTACATCGGCAGCGTGTCGGACGACGGCCGCAGCTTGCCGAGCGCGGTGCGGATCGAGGCATCGTTGAGCGCCGACAGCCACAGGCGCTCGATGGGGCCTCGGTAGCCACACAGATCGATGATCTCGCGGGCGATCAGTTCGCCCTCGCGGTCGGCATCGGTGGCGATGACCAGGTGGGTCGTCTTCGCCAGAAGCGCCTTGACGACCTTGAATTGCGTGGCGGTCTTCGGTTTGACCTCGACCCGCCATTGCTGGGGAATGATGGGCAACTGGTCCAGCGACCAGCGCTTGAGCGCCGCGTCATAGACCTCGGGTGCTGCCGCTTCTACGAGATGGCCGATGCACCAGGTGACGGTGACGCCGGAGCCGCTGAGACAGCCTTCACCGCGCTGCGTCGCGCCGAGAATCCGGCCAATGTCGTTGCCCTGGGAAGGCTTCTCGCACAAGAACAGCCGCATGTTCGTCCATCCGATTTCCGTGGTTCGCTGAGTTGCTGGAAACTAGGATGCCGAGCACCACCAGAGGCAGCAGCAAACAAGCCGCATGCGGCGGCGACCACTTTCACGGGATGGAATGGCTGGGTCGGGGATGGCGTGCAGCCGGGGATATGCGGGCCGGGAGCCGCGATTTTCGGGAGCGCGTGGAAGCCGGTGGACGTTGATGGAGCTATCCCCTGGGGATAGCTCGCGAGAGCATGGAGGGCGGCGAAGACGTGCGACCGCCCTCCATGCCGGGTCACTTCCTGCGCTTGGCTTCTTTCGGCGCAGCCGGCTCCTGCGCGGGCTGGGGCTTGGGTTCTGCCTCCTGCGGCTTCGGACTGAGGGCCACGGACTCGATGCGGAATGGCAGGATGCCGACGCTGCGCGCGTTGACCTGCCAGGTCTCACGCGGCTGATCCTCATTGTCCGTCCAGGGTTCGCGCTCCATGCGGCCGACGACCAGCACGCGCATGCCTTTCTGGTACAGGTCTTTCCAGTGCGCGGCGTCCCGGTGCCAGATTTCCACCGGCGCCCAGAAGCCGCCGCGGTCCTCGAAGTCGCCGCCCTTGGTGGGAACGGGGTTGTCGAAATAGACGTTCAGCCGCAGCAAGCGCCGCGGTTCGTCGTTGCCGTTGGGGAACTCCCGGTACTCGGGTGGCGAGCCGATGTTGCCTTCGCCGGAAAAATGCGTGCTCATGGTGTGATCTCCGTGGTGGTTGAAATACCCGTGCCTCGTCGGCGTCGGGCGCGTGCTGGGGTGCCCGACGCGATCACCGATCGCGCATTGCAGAGGGGATGGACGTGAGCCGGCGCAGGTAGGCGTCTTCCGCCTCGGCCGCCTTGCTGGCGCATTCCTGCGCCTGCCTGCCCAAGGTGTGCAACAGGCTGATCTGCATGTTCAGCGTGATGCGCTGAAGTTCGATCGCGTGCAGATCGGCCAGCAGGTTGACCGGCGTGCTGGTGCTCGCCATCAGTGCCTGCCACAGGGCCACGCCCATGGCCGAGCGGTCGTGCCTGCGCCAGCGCAAGAACGTCGTTCCCGCGCCAGTGGTCTGCTGGGCCAGTTCGATGGGCAGCAGGTGGAAGGGATGCCCGATGGCCTGTTGCAGCACTTGTCGCTGCGCCAGGCCGATCAACTCGTCGCGCATGGCGAAGCACTGGCTGGCCCAGACCTCGAAGTCCCTCTTACCTTTAAAAGGCTTTAAAAGGCCTTTTAGAGAGGCCGCGTGTTCCAGCCGCATGAAGGCACCCTGTTGCAGGCCCCGGAAGTAGCGGGTGGACTGGTTCAGATCGCTCATGCGGATTCGTCCTCGCCGACAGCGGGTGCACCTTCGGACAAGTCGGCAGCAGCGGCTTCGTCGCCATTGGCAAGGGAAGCGCCTACGGCTGCGGCAGGCCCCTCACCGCGCTGCTGCAGGCCACGACGCACGATGGGCGGTGCAAACTTCGAGCGGCGCATGCCTTCGAGCACGTCCTGTGGCAGTTCGCCGAATTTCTCCAGCGCCGCCCGCGCTGCGGCATTCTTCGCCGCGAAGTCGTCGCGGGTGCAGCCCGAGTAGCGGTACTGCTGGGCCAGCGAGAACAGGCTGCGCAGCGCGTGCGCGCCCTCGTTGAGCCAGCGCTCCAAGGTGCTGCGGTCGATGAGTGCGGTGTGGTGCGCGAGGATCAGCTTGCGGGCGATGTCGTCGTAGTCGGCCAGCAGATACACCGCGGCAAAGCCCAACTGCGCATTGACGAACAGCGGCAGCTTGACGGGCTGTACGTTGAGGTTCTCGCCCAGGGTCAGTGCCGGCGGTACGCTCGCGAGCGCCTGGTCCACCTGTTCGCGCAGCGATTGCAGCGTGGCTTTCGTCTGGTCGAGCTTGTCCTCGATGCGCAGCATCCAGAAGTCGCTGTACGGGTCGTCCTGCTCCGAGCCGCGCCGCATCTTGTTCATTTGGGCGATGTAGCCGTTCAGGCCGACGATGCCCGGTCGTCCCTCGGCGGCGGCGCGGCCGTGCCAAATGCGCGAGGCGTGGTGCGTGTGCAGCGTCAACGACATCGCGCTGCGCAGGGAGCCGAGATTCAGTTGCAGGGGTTCGTTGGTGGTTGTCATGGTGTCCGCTCGTTGTTGGAAAAGAGCGGACAGCTTCGGCAGGAAGCGGAAGGCAGTCAGTCAACAAACCGAAACCCGCCCGTTCCCGGTTCAGGGCACGGCGGGGTGCATGCGGTGCGAGCTATCCCCAGGGGATAGCGCCATGGAGCGCCAAGGAACACTGCACGCCCGGATCAGCGCGGACAAGGTCGATCCTGCGGCAGGCGATCCAGGCCCGGCGTGCTGCAGTTCGACGTCGTAGCCGTCAGTGGAACTATCCCCTGGGGATAGCTCTACTGGAAGCCACTGGCATCCACTTCACCACCTTGCAGGCTCGCTCACTTGCTGGCCAGCAGGTTGCGCAGCCGCTCGATGTGCTGCCTGGCGACTTCTGGCGGCACCGGCTTGCCCTGCGGCTGGGATGGTGGCGGTGCTGGTGGTGGCCGCTCATTCGGCGGAGCGTGTGCCGATGGCGCGTCTTTCTTGGCCCAGGCGTTGAACTCGCCATGGATGGCCCGCTGGATGATGCCGAATAGATACCCCGCAGGATTGCGAATGCCGTGGCTGCTGCATCGTGCGGCCCATTCGTCCAGCACGGCCTGCCTCAGCGAGGCATCGACCTGTTGCAAGGCCACCCGGGCACCTGTCTGCTGTTCTGCCTTCAGTTCCGCGAAGCGCTTGGGCCATTGCAAATCGCCCAACGTGCGCGCCTGCGCCTGCGCGGTAGTACGTACTTTATCAATACAACTACTACGTACTGTACGGGCCTGCTTCGGATTCCGAAGAGAGGCGTCTGGCGCGGGTTTCGACCCTGCTTCGGATTCCGAAGTGAGGTCGTCAGGATTCCGAAGAAGGCTCGTCGCCCCTTCTTCGGATTCGTGTGTGGCATCCTCCTGTGGATAACTTTCATGCGCCCCGACGCCCTGGCTGGCGAGGCGCTCGGCCAGGACTTGCAGCCTCGACGGCAGGGTGCGCCCGGCCAGCATCGGGTCTTCGCCGATTTCCTTGAGGGTGTGCAGGCCTACGATCTGCACGGCTTTGGCCGAATGGCCGAGCGCTTGGCTGACGAGTTGCAGGTAGTCCGGGTCGAGCTGCATCGCTTCAAAGGGGGTCAGCGGCTCGTCGTGCAGGACATAGAGGTTGCCGAGGATGCGGCCGGTCTTGGCGTCGCGCCGTCGCCGCACCAGGCTCAGCCATCGAGTCAGCCGCAGCAGCGTCAGTGCTCGCGCCACGGTTTCGTGCGAGGCTTGCCCGGCGCAGGGCATCGACGCCAGCCAGGGCCGAAGCTGTTCATACGTCGGGAACGCCGTCACGCCATCGTCGTTGAGCATCAGCCGGAAGACCTGCCAGGCATTGCGCTCCAGCGGCGTCAGGCGGCGGTCGAGGAACAGCCGTCGCGGTACGGTCTCGTGCCGGTTGCCGCTGAACAGGAAGGCATCGCCAGACGCCGGACCAGTGGGCATCGCGACAGGTGTAGGTGTGGGCGGGGGCGCGTCGGCGTTGGGCTTGGGCACAAGGTCTTTCAGCGCAGCGTCGAACAGGTCTGCGAGTGCGATGGGGCCACGACGTGGTGCGGTGTCGTCCACGGCCATGGTTAACCCAATCCTTGATCGACCCAGCTCTTGATCGAAGCCCAGACCACCGACAGAGGCAGCGACATGCCTTCGGCGAGGTCCATGGCGGCATCGAGGATGGAGGTTTCGTCTTCGAGATCGACGTTCCTGCTGCTGGTCACGGCCTTCCATTGCCG
>JAKOZI010000193.1 GCA_029780075.1 Pseudomonadota bacterium | reverse complement strand
TGTCATTTTCAGAAGACGACTGCACCAGACAACGCGGTTTGAAGGCTGTTGTGCAGTCGTCTATTGAACGAACAGTATCAGGAGTCCGCTGCACGAATGATGACCTCAAGCCGGTTCTGGTCGCGCTGGCGACCGATCAGCCCCTGGATGTGCGATACCGCGACCACGATCTTTCCGGCGATTGGGCGGGCTACCGCGAATGCCACATCAAGCCCGACCTGCTGCTGATCTACCGCAAGTCCGACGCCGACACCCTGCGACTGGCGCGGCTTGGCTCCCATAGCGAGCTGTTCGGCTGATGCCAGTCGCCTTGTCCGCCAAACGATCATTAGGCGGCCAAACCGGACGCCTGTCCGAAAACATCTTGCGCAACGGGATGACGGACAATAAGATAGGCGGACGGTATAACGGACAAATGGGCGGAAATGGCACTCATCGGCTATGCGCGGGTATCGACGGCGGAACAGGACACCGCCTTGCAGACGGATGCGCTGCGCAATGCAGGCTGCGAACGGGTTTTCGAGGACACGGCATCCGGGGCCAAGGCAGACCGGCCCGGCTTGGCCGATGCGCTGGCTTATCTGCGCGATGGCGATGTGCTGGTCGTCTGGCGGCTGGATCGGCTTGGCCGCTCCCTGCCGCACCTGATTGAGACGGTCGGCAAGCTGGAAGCACGGGGCGTCGGCTTCCGCTCGTTGACTGAAAACATCGACACCACCACGCCGGGCGGACGGCTCATCTTCCATGTGTTCGGTGCGCTGGGCCAGTTCGAGCGCGACCTGATCCGCGAGCGCACCAAGGCCGGGTTGACCGCTGCCGCCGCACGCGGGCGCAAAGGCGGACGCAAGCCGGTTGTCACTGCCGACAAGTTGCAACGAGCGCGGGAGCTTGTCGCCAACGGCTTGAATGTCCGCGAGGCCGCCGCACGCCTCAAGGTAGGAAAAACCGCTCTCTACGCTGCCTTGCAGGCGGCCAGTTCTGGCAGTGCAGCCGACTCCTGATATTTCGTGCAGTCGCCTTCTGAAAACGACA
>JAKOZI010000175.1 GCA_029780075.1 Pseudomonadota bacterium | reverse complement strand
CACACCAACGATGGAGACAACACATGCGCAAACCCCGCGATTTTGATTCGGAACTCAAGGCACTTGCCGACAAGGCCAAACAGCTGAAGGAACGCCGTGTGCGCGACCTCGGCGCGCTGGTTACGGCG
The DNA here is from genome assembly GCA_029780075.1 of Pseudomonadota bacterium. Lineage (GTDB taxonomy): Bacteria > Pseudomonadota > Gammaproteobacteria > Burkholderiales > Rhodocyclaceae > Accumulibacter. Next base: position 873 of record JAKOZI010000175.1, on the reverse strand, counting down.
ACCGGAGCCGACGCGCTCGATGCCGAAGTACTGGCGGGCGCGCTGCTCGATGCGGCTGCCAATGCCGACAAGGCGATCGGGGAGGGCTGGCGCAAGCGCGGCGCGGCCTTCTTTCAGGGCAAGCCACGCGACACTACGAGCGGAACTCGCCAGCAGCCGGAAGGCACTCTCCCACTCGACGGCGGCGCGACATCGGCTTGAAGCTGCAAAGGCACGAACCGACATGCGCGAATGGCAAATCAAACGACGCGAACGGACCCGGCAGCTGATCGAGCTGGGCGGCCTGGTCGCCAAGGCCGATCTGATCGAACTGACCGAAGATGACCGCGCCGCGCTCTACGGCGCGTTCCTCACCGTTGCTGCCAAGCTGCGTGGGCCTGATGGTGCGCAGGCGCTGGTGCTGTTCCGGCGCAAGGGTAAGCGGGCGTTCGAGGCGGAAGCAGACTGATTATTGTTTTCGTAGATTTCACCGGCGATATGCGAGAGTTAGAAATTACGTGGCCTCAGCAATTTGTGGGGCATTCAGGGGGATTAGGGTCAGGACTCATTGATCAGAGCCAGAATATGACGGTGGCGGCGAGAGCGATGGCGGAGAAGAAGGCCGTAGGGCACCGATCGTAGCGGGTGGCGACGCGGCGCCAGTCCTTGAGGCGACCGAACATGATCTCGATGCGGTTGCGGCGTTTGTAGCGACGCGTGTCGTATTTGATGGGATCGAGGCGGGAGTTCCGCCCAGGAATGCAGGGCTTGATCCCCTTTTGCTGAAGGGCATCTCTGAACCAGTCGGCGTCATAGCCGCGGTCTCCCAGCAGCCATTGCGCCTTGGGAAGGTCGTCGAGTAGCGCAGCAGCGCCGGTATAATCGCTGATCTGG
>JAKOZI010000160.1 GCA_029780075.1 Pseudomonadota bacterium | reverse complement strand
GGTAACCCGGAAGCCGACCGCGATGAAGCCCTGTTCGCGAAGCTCGGGCTGCGGCCGATCTAGTTGCTCGTTGCCGCGCAGTGCCCAGAGCCATGCCGTTCGGCCTGAGCGTGTCAAGGGCCGGCAGGCCAGCCGCTCCGGCACTCCGGTACCTTCACCACGAGTGGTAACGGTTTGGCTGGAACACTCTACTGGTCGTCGATGAAGACTGCCGCGCAGTTCCTCGACCAGCGCCAGGTGCGACGGAATTTTGCGCGCGCGGCCTCGACCTACGATCAGGTCGCGGTTCTGCAGCGCGAAATCGGCCGGCGCATGCTGGAACGGCTGGATTACGTGCGCCTTGAACCGCAGTGCGTCCTCGACCTCGGCTGCGGCACCGGCGCCAGTCTCACCGCTCTGCACGAACGCTATCCCAAGGCTGCGGTGATCGGCGTCGACCTCAGCGAAGCCATGTTGCGCATCGGACAGAAACAGCGCTCGCGCTTGCGCTGGTTGCTACCGTTTCTGCCCGGCCGGCGGCCAGCGCTGCTGGCCGCGGACGCGGCAGCCTTGCCCTTCAAGCCGCAGTCGATCGGTCTGCTGTGGTCGAACCTGTTGCTGCACTGGCTCGACGATCCGCTGCTGGGCTTCCGCGAGGCGCATCGACTGCTCGAAGTTGACGGGCTGCTGATGTTCTCGACCTTCGGCCCGGACACCCTGAAGGAACTGCGCGCCAGTTTTGGCGACGGCTACCCGCATACCCAGCGCTTTACCGACATGCACGACTACGGCGACATGCTCGTCGCCTGCGGCTTCGCCGATCCGGTGATGGACGCGGAGGTGCTGACCATGACCTATGCCAGCTTTGACGACCTGCTCACCGACCTGCGCCAGAGCGGTTCCGGATGCGCGATGCGGGCGCGTCGGCATGGCCTGATGGGGCGTTCGGCGTGGGCGGCGGCGCGCGCCGCCTATGATCAGTTGGCACGCGATGGCCGCTTGCCGGCGACAGTTGAAGTGGTCTATGGACACTCCTGGAAATCGCAACCGAAGAAATCGGCGGACGGGCGGACAATTGTCCGTTTTGACCCTAAGGAACGACTTCGTTGATCCGGCCAGGTACGGCAATCGGGGCGGAGGGTCAGCGGCTTGCCGCTCATTTCTTGTTAGCGAACAGGATCACTGCCGCCAGCTACAGGCGCAGAGGTAGCTTGTGGAGGGCGCAAACCGTCCCGGACGTGACGGAGAAATCCTCCTGGCAGCCTACACAGCGCCAAATCTGGCGCGCCGGCCGGAAGTAGTGCCGGTGCACCAGCCCGCAGTGCGGGCAGATCACTTCGTCCCCATCGCCCCAGCGCACGCGCCGAAACGGGGTAAAGCCATCATCGTCGCTCATGCCCAGGACTTCCACCAGGGACCGCGTCCGGGCGTCGGCTTTCCGCAGGAAATGCAGACTCATGGTATTGGCTCATGGGAGAACGTCATGAGGACCAGTGTAACCACGGCTGGGCTCACAGTATGCGCCTTCCGGAAAGAAATCGTCGTCGCCGGGACGTCCTCCAGGGGGTTGGGGTGGCTGCTCCATAATGCCGATTCTTTCACGGTAAGCATCGTCTACCAGCCGGGGACCCCTATAATCGCCCCGGCGGCCAAGAGCGGCCAGCGAGAATGCCCCTAGAACCAGCGACCAGAATCCAAACCATGATCAAGCATCGACTGCCCTTCCGTCCGCGCAGCAGCGCACTGGCACTTGAACCTCGGGTTCTCTTCGACGGCGCCGCCGCTGTGGCAGCCGACGCACAGCTGGCCGACTGGCATCCCGTAGCGGAAAAGGCCTCCGCTTCTACTGGGGAAACCACCGCGCCGAACCAAACGACCCCGATGGCGCCGGCTACCGATCAGACTCCGGTCGTCCCGACCGTACCCAGCACCCTTCTGGTGGTCGATGCCCGCGTAGCCGACTATCAAAGTCTTCTGGGCGACCTGCCGGGCAATGTCATGGTGCGTGTGATCAAGGTCGACGAGTCCGGCATCGACGCGATCACCCAGTCCATCGACGAGGCGAGCACCGTACAGTCACTTCAGATCATCAGCCACGGCAGCAGCGGGCGCCTGGCCCTCGGACAGGATCTTCTCGACAGCACCACCCTGAGCAAGCACCGCACATCAATCGACAATTGGGCACGCCATCTGTCGACCGAAGCCGACATCCTCCTTTACGGCTGCGACATCGCCGCGGGCGCCAGCGGCAGCACCTTCCTCAACAAACTTGCCGCCCTCAGCGGCGCCGACGTTGCTGCCTCTAGCGATGCGACCGGCAGTGCGGCCAGGAACGGCAACTGGCTGCTTGAACGACAAACCGGACCCATCGACAGCCGGTTGGCCGTGAGCAACGCCACGCTGGCCGGCTACGATGGCCTGCTGGCCGCGCCCGTCATTGGCGCTACCACGCCAACAACAACGATTGACGACAACCTCACCGCCACACCTTTCTCGACGGTCAGCATCACCGACGCAGATGGCGACGCCAGCCAAATCCTGACCGTTACGCTGAGTGACCCGGCAAGAGGCCGTCTGACCAACCTGGCCGGCGGCACCTATGACGTTGGTACAGGCGTATACACGTTCTCCGGCACCGCCAGCAGCGCGCAAGCGGCAATCCGGGGACTGATCTTCACCCCGACAGCCAATCGGGTTCTGCCGGGTAACAGCGAAACGACGGGATTCACCATAGCGGTTGACGACGGTTCCACGACCACCACCGACAATACCACCACGGTGATTGCCACCTCGATCAACGACACGCCGATCATTGCTGGCACCTCGGCCAATCAGCCGGTGAACGACAACGCCAGCCTGTCGCCCTTTGCGGGCATCACGATCGTTGATCCGGATACGGCGCAAGCGCAAACCGTGACCATAAGCCTTGATACAGCGACGAAAGGCAGCTTGTCGAACCTGGCAGGTGGCACTTACGACGCCGGCCTATACACCATCTCCGGTACAGCCAGTGCGACGCAAGCAGCCATCCGGGGTCTCGTCTTCACTCCCACAGCCAACCGCGTTGGCCCCGGCAACACCGAGACCACCGTTTTCACCATCTCGGTCAGCGATGGCGGCACAGCGGTGACCGATAGCAACACGACGGTGATTGCCACTTCGATCAACGACACACCCACCGCAGTTGACGACGCCGTCGCCATTGCCGAAGACACGGTCAGCATTACCGGCAACCTCCTGGCCAACGACACCGACCCGGACACCAGCGATCCCCATGCGGTCACCAGCGTCCGCGTCGGAGGCACCCCCGGGACGGGCACCAGCGGCAGCCTGGGTAGCCCCCTCAGCAGCCTCTACGGCAGATTGACCCTGGCCGCCGATGGCGGGTACATCTACAACCTGGCCAACGACTCGGCAGCCGTCCAGGCCCTGGGGGTCGGTCAGCAGCTGACCGAGCAGTTCAATTACACCCTGCAGGATTCGACAGGCGCGACCGCATCTGCGGTGATTACGGTAACCATCGACGGCACCAACGATGCGCCGGTGGCGACAGCCTCGACCTTCACGGTCACCACGCCGGTACCGGAAAATGCCACCGATCCGGAGAATCCAGGAACGCCGGTCTCTTCCCTGCTGCTCTCGGCGGCAGGCGCCTCGCTGGTCTCGGATATCGACGCCAGCGATATTACCCCGGGAATTGCGGTGTATGGCAGCAGCCTCACCAACGGCATGACTGGAACTTGGCAATACAAGTTGAGTGGGGGAGTCTGGACCGACTTCACGCCAGCCGTAGCGACGGCCACACTGCTTCCGCATGCGGCCCTGCTCCGTTTCGTGGCTGACGCCAAGACCGACGACCGCATGGAATCCGGTGCGGCCACTCTCCAGTACCATGCCTGGGATGGCCGATTGCACGCTCCCGGCTCGACCACCAGCGTTGCCGATGGCGACCGCGGCGGTAGCAGCGCCATCAGTCTGAACAGCTTGAGCGCCACCATCAATGTGGCCTCGCGCAATGATCTGCCAACACTCACTCAGGACACCATCAGCCTGCCCGAACGCGGACCGGGCAGTACTATCGTTCTGACAGGCAACGCCAGTCCACAAAGTGTGGGCACGGAAATGCTCCGACTGGCCGACCCGGACAACAGCGCCGAACAGATTCTTTACCGCCTCGAGGTTTTGCCGGGCAATGGCAGCCTGAGCCGAAACGGCGTGCTGATGGCTGTCGGCACCTTGTTCAGCCAGGCTGATCTGGCCAGTGGTGCGATCCGCTACAGCTATACCGGCAGCGAACTCTCGGCCGACACCACCGATACCTTCCGGGTCAGCGTCCGCGACGGCGCTGGCGGCGTGATCGGCGTCGACGGTGCTGTGGGCGCCAACCCCTGGGCGAGCATCACCCTGAACATTACCGACGTGAACGCGCAGGTGGGTGTGGGAAGCACCAGCTTCAGCACCTTCGAGAACACCGTTGCCAATCCGGTTACGCTGACGCTCACCGGTCTCCTGCCCAGCGATGCGGATGCTGCCGCGTCGCCAGCGGGCTACCCACGGCTGGCGTTGACTTCACTTCCTGGGCAGGGCACCCTCAACTACTGGGACGGAAGCACCTATACGGCGCTGACGGCAGCCGGCCTGAAAGACGCTGGCGCCACCGTATGGTTGACCACGGCGGCGTTGACCGCACATCCACTGCAGTACGTTCCGGCAATGGGAGAGCCGATCGATTATGGTTCGCAGGTGACTTTCGGGGTCTTTGTCGATGACGGTGGGCGCCCAGGCCAACCCCTGCTGGCCACGACCGGCACCGACACGATCACCATCACGGTGTCGCCGGTGAATGACCCGCCAACCCCGAACAACACCGCCTTGAGCATCGCGGGTGGCACCAGCAGCACCATTGCCGGTTTTGCTGTCAATGATGTCAGTTCGACCGGCAGCGGCGGGAGTCGCCTCGGTATTCAGGATGACGACAGCACCACCGCCCTGCGCCAGGTCTACACCCTGACCGCCATGCCGACCAAGGGCTGGCTGCTGCTCAATGGCCTGCGCCTGGGCGTCGGCTCGACCTTCACGCAGGCCGATGTCATCGACGGCAAGCTGAGCTACCATAACCTGTCGAGTGCATCGGATCACGACTCGGACAGCTTCAGCTACAAGATCAACGACAGCGATGGCGGCATTGGCAATGGCAGCTTCAATATCAATCTGACCACTCTCCATGCGCCTAGCGGCGGCGACGGCGGGACTCTCGACAAGCTGTTGCCTGAAGGCGACGCCCAGATCATCAGCAATGTAGAACTCCAGGGTTCTGATGCTTACACCCTGACGACAGCCACCACCCACGGTACGCTGCAAAAATGGGACGGGACGGCGTGGACGCTCCTGAATACCGGCGACACTTTCAGCCAGGGTGATATCGATGCCAACCTCATCCGCTATGTAAACGACGGCGCCGTCGAACCGCTCGCCTACACCCCGAGCTCGCAGATCGACTCATTTGCCGTCAGCCGCACCGGCGGCACCGTCAGCGGAACCAGCACTTTCATGCTCACCGTCACCCCGGTCAACGATACGCCGAGCATCACCCAGATCTCACCGGCTCTCAACCTTTCCGAAGGAACCCCGGCAGATGTTCTGCCGACAACGTTTGATCCTGGTATTCAAGCCAACGTGGTGAAGCTCACCACGGCCCAGTTGCAATGGCGTGATCCGGAAAGCGAGCAGTTTCTCAGCGGCACCTCGATACCCACCGAAGACCCCGCCAAGCTGCGTTACGTGATCGACACCGCCTTCGCGGATGGTTCACAACTGGTGCAGTGGAATGGTTCCGCCTGGGCGACGTTGGCGGTTGGCGAGCGCTTTGCCGCGCAGGATGTCGCGGACGGAAAAATCGCCTATTGGCACAACCCGCACAGCGAAACTCGCACCAACACGCTGACCGTGCACCTGATTGACGGCGGAACCTCGGGCGGCGCGGAAGCCGCCAGCGCGCTGACCACCGTGACCTTCAACATTACCCCGGTCAACGACTCCCCGGTAGCCCACGATGGCAATTTTGCCCTCGATGAAGGCGCGGTCCGGGTCATCAGCACCGGCATCCTGTCGGTCACGGACAGCGACAACACGGTCGCCGATTTCAACGCTGGTACAGGTGAAGGGTACTACGAACTGACCCAGCTGCCGACTCACGGAAAGCTGTATCTCAATGGCGTTGAGATCAGTTCAATCGGCAGCCCTATCGCCTATTCGGATATTGCCGGAAACCGGCTCGAATACCGTCATGATGGCACCGAGCCGTCCGGATACAGCTATGTCGACAGCTTCAAGTATCGCTCGGCGGATCCGTCCATAACAGGCAACGAAGCCACCGTGGCCATCGACATCCGGCCGGTCAATGATCCGCCGATAGTGCACAACAATGCGCCCATTACGGTGGCGGAAGGCAGCCTGGCCAACACCATCGATGCCGCGCACCTGGGCTCCCCGGAATCGCAAACCGACGCCGACAACACCAGCCTGCAGACCCAGTTCCGCATTACGGCTGGGGTACAGTACGGCACGCTGTATCTCGACAGGGGCGGCATCATCACCACTCTGGGCACTGGCGCCGCCTTTACCCTTGACGACATTCAAAAGGGCTATCTGAAGTACACCCACAACGGCAGCGAGCCGCACCTGAACAGCCCACCCTTCAAGGATGGTTTTGATTTCACCATTTCCGATGCTTCGGGCATGACCGAGCCCCTCGGCCATTTCGTGATCAATCTTACAGCCCTCAATGATGCGCCTACCCTGACGCCCACCTTCTTCGGCACCACAGCCTATGTGGAAGACGGCGTGCCGGTAGCAGTCGGCGCCACAGTGCTATTTTCCGATCCGGACTTGAACAGCCCCGACGGCGTGACGCCCACGCTGGCTGGCGGCACCCTGGAAATAACCATCGCTGACCTCCAGGCAGGCGACCTGCTGTCGGTCATCCACACGGGCATCGGACCAGGCCAGATCGGCGTTTCCGGTACCGACATAAGTTATGCCTCCACCGTCATTGGCACCATCGATGGCGTCAGGAACGGCACCGGTGGCCAGCCTCTGCTGATCACCTTCAACGACCACGTCACTTCGGACGTCGTCGTCCAGGCGCTGATCCGCGCCATTGCCTTCAGTAACAGCGACACGGCCAACCCGACAACTCCAGACCGAAACCTGACGATCGTCTACGACGCGGACGGAGCGGGCGCTGATGCAACGCAGAAGATAACGGGTACCTCCACGGTCAGCGTCGCACGCGCCAACGATGCTCCAACCCTGGCCGTGGCGACGGTCGATCTGGCCAACGACGGCTACACGCTCAATGAAGACAGCAACGCCAACGGCGGCATCCTGGTTTCCACCTTTGTCGCCGCCGGCAGCTCGACTGCCGGACGCCAGAGCGGCATCAGTGACGTCGACATCGACAACATGCCAGCCCAGAGCAGCAAAATCGGCATTGCCGTCACCGCCGCCACGACGGCCAACGGGCATTGGGAGTATGCGCTCGACAATGGCAGCGGGGGCTACGACGCCTGGCAGACGCTGACCGGCACCGCCGATAGCGCCGCCAGATTGCTCCGCCCGATCGACAAGGTGCGTTTCATCCCTGATACCCTCAACGGGACCACCGCCACCTTCAACTACCGAGCCTGGGACCAGTTTTCCGGCGCCGCTGGAGAGACCGCCGACACCGGCAGCAATGGGGGGACGACAGCCTTCTCCAGTGCCACCGATAGCGCCAGCATAATCATCACCCCGGTAAATGATGCACCAACGGGGCTCGGCAACACCACACTACCCACGATCTACGAGGACAACCAGAGCGCTCCAGGCTTGGCCATCGCCGCCCTGGTCGGCCTGAATTTCCAGGATGTCGATAGTGGCGCGAGCCTTTACGGCATTGCGGTAGTCGGCAACACGGCCAATGCCGGCACGCAGGGCGCTTGGCAGTATAGTAGCGACGGCGCCAGCTGGCGAGCGATCGGGAGCGTGGACGACACCAGCAACGCTTTGGTGCTTGCGGCGTCAACCAGGGTACGCTTCGTGCCCGTGGCCGACTACAACGGCCAGCCACCCGCGTTGACTACCCGTGCGCTGGACAACACCTATGGCGGAGGCGGCAGCACCTGGGATGGCGCAACAGAAATGCGCGTCACGCTGGCCACCGGCGCAGGCAGCCGAGGCGGCACAACCGCAGTTGCCGAAGTCACCAATACCATTGACATCACGGTCCTGGCAACCAACGACGCACCAACAATTGCCAGCTCGCTCGATGCGGTGAACGCCGGCAACGAAAACACGCTGGTGACGATGGGTTCGAACTTTACGCTCACCGACGCAGATCTCGCGCGCAATGAGGGAACGGGTATCGGCCGGATCACCCTCGGCGTCCCACATGGTGCCTTCCTCCTCGGCAGCGGCTCGGGCGTGACCGTGACCAGCGGCAACCAGGCGTCCGACCGGGGCGCTGGCGACTGGGGAGGTGGTACGAGCACGCTGGTTTTCACCGGCACGCTGGCGCAGCTCAAGGTTGCGCTGGATGGCCTCAGCTACATCCCCGGTGACAATCCGGCCACCTCCGAGATCATCAGTGTCACGCTCAATGACCTGGGCAACGCTGGGGTCGAGGACAACGGGGGATCGTCCGTTCACTCTGCCAGCACGACCATAAACGTAAATGGTATCGCTCCGGTCAACGACGCCCCAGTCATTACGCGCCCCATCGGCGTTACCGCGATCGAGGATACCGATTACACTTTTGCCCCTGGCGCGATCAGCATTACCGACGTTGATGCCGGCAGCGGACTGGTCAAGCTGACCCTGGGAATACCTTCCGGTATGTTCCGCCTGAGCGGTAGTGCGGGAATTTACACTGACGCAAGCGGTTCCACCTCATACACAGTGGCCGACGAGACCGGCAGTCTGACCATTTATGGCACGGTCAGCAAGCTCAATGCGGCACTTGGCGGCCTGGTCTACAGGCCGTCAGCCAACGCCAACTCAGTGACCCTTGTCGCCGAATCCGACCGGACATTGAGCATCGCTGTCGATGACATGGGTTACGGCGAGGATGGCAATCCAGCCACCCGACTGACCGACAGCAAGGCGATCGTCATTGCCATCACCCCGGTCAACGATCAGCCGCTCATCGTCGGCCCCACGGCCAGCAGCGACTACAGCGAACAGGCGACGGCAACAGTCCTCGGCGCCGGAGTCACGGTCTCAGATCCGATCGACGACAGCCAGTGCTCCAGCGCCACGGCGGTCATTTCCACCAATTACCGTGCCGGCGACATGCTGGCAGCGGTGACCACCGGCACCCTGATCACTGCCACTTACGACGGCACGGGCACGCTCACCCTGAGTGGTGTCGACAGCATCGACAACTACAACGCTGTCCTGCGATCGGTCAGTTTCTGGTCGACCTCAGATTCGCCCACCTCCGGCGGCGCCACCACCCGGACTATTACCTGGCAGGCCACCGACAATAACGCCCACAACGCTGCCAACGGGCCACTCGCGGCAACAGCCGTCACCAGCACCATTAACCTCGTGCCGCTGCCCGACGTACCGGTCATCACGGGTCTTGGCACGGCGAACTTCACCGAGAACGGCGCGGCCGTCACGCTGGCCAGTGGCCTGACGGTGAGTGACCCTGACGACAGCCAACTGATTGGCGCGGTGGTCAGTATCAGCGCCAACTTCCGCAGCGGCGACACGCTCCACTTCACCGACCAGAGCGGCATCACCGGCAGCTATGATGGC
>JAKOZI010000155.1 GCA_029780075.1 Pseudomonadota bacterium | reverse complement strand
CAGCTTTGGCGCCTGCGCCAGTTCGGCCTCATCAAGAAGGTCGTTCATGGCTATCGCTACTACCTCACCCGCCTGGGTCGCTCGACCATCGCCGCCGCTTGTCGAATCACTGAACAAGCCATCGTTCCGGCTCTCGCCCACGCTACCCCGTGACCCGATCTGCTCAGGAAATGTAAAGATCTGAGTCATAAGTGACTAAGCGGCTTCTGCCGGAATCAGACGCCGTTCTGTTTGAACCAGGCCTGCAGGCGGCGCCAGCCATCCTCCGCCTCACTCTTGCGATAGCTTGGTCGGTAATCGGCATGAAAGGCGTGCGGGGCCTGCTCATAGACGTGTATCGTCGAAGCCTTGCTGGGCGGATTGGCAGCCATGACGAGTGCCTTGCGCATCTGCTCCAGACTGTCGAGCGGGATTCCCTGATCGGCTCCTCCGTAGAGTCCCAGCACCGGTGCGTACAGTCTGACGGCGATGTCGATCGGCTGTTTCGGGGTCAGTTCGCTGGACGGACCGACGACCCGGCCATACCAGGCGACACCGGCCTTCAAATGTGGATTGTGCGCGGCGTACAGCCAGACGATGCGTCCCCCCCAGCAGAAGCCGGTAATCCCGAGGCGACCGACGTTGCCATCGTGCGCTTTGGCCCAGGCCACACAGGCGTCGAGATCGGCCATCACCTGTGCATCCGGGATCTTGCTCACCACCTTGTCGAGCAGTTCCTGGACGTTGCTGTACTGGCGCGGGTCGCCCTGACGGGCGTAGAGTTCTGGCGCGATCGCCAGGTAACCGAGTTTCGCCAGCCGACGGCAGATGTCCCTGATATGTTCATGTACCCCGAAAATCTCCTGCACGACCAGAATCACCGGCCACTGGTTACCCTGCGCAGGTTGCGCGCGGTAGGCCGGCATCTCGCCACCGGCCGCAGGAATCCTGATCTCGCCGGCGTTGAGGTCGACGCTGTCGGTACTGATCACGCTCTGCGCCGCCACCGGTTGCATGGACAGGGCAAAGCCGGCGCCCAGGGCGCTGACCATGAAACTGCGGCGGCTGAATGGAACGGCGGGTACAAGGCTGTCAAAATCACCGTTGCGGCTCATGAATATCTTCCCTCTGATGGATACGTCGATTGTGTATCATGGCACGATCTGCAACCCTCGGACCACGGAGATAGTGATGAATTCACTTGGCGGCTACAACATCGAAGATCTGCAAACCGGCATGAGCGCGAGCATTGCCAAAACGGTTACCGAGGCGGACATCGTCCTCTTCGCCGGCATTACGACCGACGTCAACCCGATGCACCTCAATGAGGAATGGGCAAAGACCACCCAGTTCGGCGGTCGCATTGCGCATGGCATGCTTTCGGCCGGCTTCATTTCCGCCGTACTGGCCAACAAGCTGCCGGGACCGGGGACCGTCTATCTCGGTCAGACGCTCAAGTTCAAGGCGCCGGTGCGTATCGGCGACACCGTCACCGCGACGGTCACCGTCCGTGAGTTGAACGTGAGCCGGCGGCGTTGCGTGATGGACTCGGTGTGCACGGTCAACGGCAAGCCGGTCATCGAAGGCGAGTCGACGCTGTACTGTACCACCGGCGAGGCCTGATTGATGGTGCCGCCGATCAGCCGCTTCCCGGTGCCGGCACTCGATCAACTGCCGGAGGATGTGCGCAGCCGCATCCTCGCCGTGCAGGAGAAAGCCGGTTTCGTTCCCAATGTCTTCCTTGCGCTGGCGCATCGCCCCGACGAGTTCCGCGCTTTCTTTGCCTATCACGATGCGTTGATGGAAAAGGAGAGCGGTCTCAGCAAGGCCGAGCGGGAAATGATCGTCGTCGCCACCAGCGGCGCCAACCAATGCCAGTATTGCGTCGTGGCGCACGGCGCGATCCTGCGGGTGCGCGCCCGCAACCCGCTGATCGCGGACCAGGTGGCGGTCAATTATCGCAAGGCTGACCTCAGCGCCCGCCAGCGCGCGATGCTCGACTTCGCGCTCAAGGTTTCGCTGCACGCGGCCGAGGTTGGCGACGCCGATTTCGCTTCGCTGCACGCGCATGGCTTCACGGAACAGGACATCTGGGACATCGGTGCAGTGGCTGCATTCTTCGCGATGTCGAACCGGCTGGCGAACATGACTTCGATGCGGCCAAACGACGAATTCTTTCTGATGGGCCGGTTGCCCAAGGCCTGAAGCGGGATTGCTCCCGGCCACCACCTGTTATGGCAACAGCAACAGTGCGTTGCGGCTGGCTGACGATTGCCGCACAATGCCACAGCGGTGGCAACCGCACCACCGCCAACCCCTTTGGCTGCGGTACAGGAAGGAGACAAGCTCATGGCTGGGAAGAAAGCGCTCTTCGTGGGCATCAACAAGTTTGCCAACTACTCGCAATTCACGCTCAATGGCTGCGTCAACGACGCCAGGGACATGGCGGCGCTGTACAAGGATCTGTTGGGTTTCAAGACCACCGAGCTGAGCGTGCTCACCGACGCACAGGCTACCAAGGCGAACATCATGGACAGGCTGAACACCATGGTTGCCGATGCCAAGGCCGGCAAGCTCAATTATCTGGTTTTCAGCCTGTCCTCACACGGCACCCAGATGAACGACAGCAGCGGCGACGAACCGGACGGCAAGGACGAAGCCTTCGTACCGCACGACATTGCCGAAAAGGACGGCGCCTGGGATCCGGCGCACATCATCAGCGATGATGAACTGCACGATCTGTTCGTGCAGTTGCCGGCCAATGTGCTGCTGGAAGTCTACCTCGATACCTGTCACAGCGGCACCGGTTTGCGCGGCGCGGAGTTCGGGCTGCACGCGCCCAGGGCGCGTTTCATCGCACCACCCGAGCATGAGTTCGGCACGAAGTTCGCCAGCGTGCGGGGTTTCACGCTCGACCGTCCGGCTGCCGGCAAGAAGGGATCTGCCGTTGCCGAGAAAGCTCCGGTTGCCGGCGCCAATCATGTCCTCTGGACCGGCTGCAAGGCCGATCAAACGAGTGCCGACGCTTATTTCAGTGGTCGCTATAACGGCGCCTTCACCTACTACCTGATCAAGGTCGTTCGCGAGTCGCAGAACAAGCTGTCGCGCAAGGAAACGGTCACCAGGATGCGCAAGCTGATGAAATCCGGTTTTGCCCAGAGCCCACAACTGGAAGGCAATGCCAGCAATCGCGCGCGGGCGATCGTCTATTGAATTCGCCGCGGCGCAGGGCAGGGGGGCTGCGCAAGTCTCCCATGTGATCCGGGCTGGTGGGCGCGCCCTGCCGATGCGGCGTGCTCGGGAAGGTTTGCAGCTGCAGCGCATTGCCCCCCATCTGCGCCGGCAGGGTGTGTAACAGCCCTGGCCGGTGTATGATTTTGCCTCTCAATCGCCATACGGGGGAACCCATAATGCCTGCCGTCCTGCAACTCCTGCGCCTGCTGGCGGCCGTGTCGTGCCTCCTTGTTGCTGGCGTGACAGCGGCGGCGCCGGGCAAGGCGCAGGTGGCACTGGTGGTGGGTATCGGCGCATACCAGAATGCACCGCCACTACCGAACCCGCCCAATGACGCACGCGCCCTGGCCGAATCCCTGAAGAAACTAGGTTTCCAGGTTGAACTTGCCGTCGATCCGGACAAGGCGCGCCTCGAACAGGCGATCAAGCGCTTTGGTGATCAGTTGCAGGGTGCCAAGGTCGGACTGTTCTTCTACGCTGGCCATGGCTTGCAGGTCAACGGCCGTAACTTCCTGGTGCCGGCGGATGCCAAGATCGACAACGAACGCTCGCTGCCTTTCGCCGCCGTCGATGCCGACCTGGTGCTGACGCAGATGGAAACCTCGACGCCGGTCAGTCTGATCTTCCTCGACGCCTGCCGCGACAACCCTTTCTCGCGTTCTCTCGCGCGCAGCATGGGTACCCGCTCGTCGGCGGTCGGGCGTGGCCTGGCCCAGATCGCCGCCGGCGAGGGCTCGCTGATCGTATTTGCCACGCAGCCCGGCAATGTGGCCGAAGACGGGCAGACCGGTCACAGTCCGTTCACCGAAGCCCTGCTCAAGAACCTCACGGCGCCTGGACTAGAAGTGCGGCAGATGCTGACCCGCGTACGCCTGCAGGTGAAGGAACAGACCAACGGCAAGCAGATCCCCTGGGACCATTCGTCGCTGACGCAGGATTACTTCTTCATGGGGCCGACCACCGTGATCGTGCAGCCGCAGGCCGCGCCGGCGGCCGAGCCGAAGGCGGCGGGCGTCGATCCGATGGCGGTGCAGCTCTCGCTCTGGGAATCGGTACGCAGCAGCCAGGATCCGGCAGACTTCGAGGACTATCTCAAGCAGTACCCTGACGGCAAGTTCGCCGCAATCGCCCGGCGTCGTCTGGCGGCCCTGAAAACCGCATCGCTGAAAGAGCGGGAATCGGCGCCGCAGCCAACCCGTCCGACACCCGAGATCGAGCGGCCGCCGAGCAAGACTTCACCAGCGCCGCCGCCGATCAGCAAGCCGCTGCCGCAGCAACCGACTGCCTTCGAAGTGATGATGCAGGGTACCGCCACCAACATGACCGTCGGCACCACCGCGCAGGCCCAGTTCCAGTTGCGCCGTACCGGCGACGGGGTGACGGCGGCAATCCGCGTCTTCCCGCCACTGTTTGCGACCGGCGTCCTGCAGGGACAGTACCGCGAAGGACAATGCATGCTGCAGGGCAGGATGAACGAAGGTTTCATTCTCAAGATGATCGGCGCCTGCTCGCCGAGCGGCTTCTCCGGCCAATACCAGGCCGAAGCCCCGGGCCAGGTCCAGCAGGGCGTCTTCCGCTTTCAGTCGATGGCATCGAACTGAGTGCGCGACACAGCGTCGACAGCATGGCGTGGTTGCGTCCTGGCTGGTCGTCGTTTCCTCTCCTGCCTCCGATACCATGACTGAACCCGACATCCAATCGGCAGGGATCCCCCTGCAACCGCTGCGCATCGACCGCAGCGGCAGCGCGGCGCGGCCGGTTCGCAACCGCCGCTGGCCGTGGATTGTCGTCGCCGTGCTGGTTGTCGCCAGCGCGGTCTGGCTGCTGCTGCCGCGGACGTCCGAGGTGCGTACCAGCAGCGTCCTGGTCAGCACCCCGTCACAGCAATACGTGCAACTGGTGGCCTCCGGCTACGTGGTCGCGCAGCGACGGGCTGCGGTCGCCTCCAAGGCTTCGGGTCGGCTGATCGAACTGCACGTGCGCGAAGGCTCGGTAGTGAAGAAGCAACAGGTGATCGCGCGCATCGACGCCAGCGACGTCGAAGCCGCGATTGTCGCCGCTCAGGCCGGTGTTCGTCAGGCTGAAGCCGGCGAGGACCAGGCAGCGGCGACGCTGCAGCAGGCGCGGGTTGAACAGGCCAATGCCGCTGCAGACCTGCAACGCACGCTCGGCCTGCAGAGCCGGGGCTTCGTCTCGCCGCAGGCGGTCGATGGCGCCAGGAGGCGCGCCAACAGCGCGCTGGCCACAGTCGCCGGTGCGCAGGCCGGGGTCAAGCTGGCGCGCGCGGCGCGCGCGCAGGCGCAGGCGCAGGTGCAGGTGCAGCGGGTCAACGAGGACTTCACGCTGATTCGCGCGCCCTTCGATGGCGTGGTGCTGGTCAAGAACGCCAACGTCGGCGACATCATCACGCCGTTCTCGAGCGCCGTCGGCGCGCAGGGCGCAGTGGTGACCATGGCCGACATGAGCACGCTGGAGGTCGAGGCTGACGTTTCCGAGAGCAATATCGGTAAGGTGGCTATCGGGCAGCCCGTCGAGATCGTGCTCGACGCGTTGCCCGACGTGCGTTTTCGCGGCAAGGTCGCCGGTATCGTGCCGACTGTCGATCGCGCCAAGGCGACGGTGATGACCAAGATCCAGTTCGAGAAGCTCGACCCGCGCATCCTGCCAGAGATGAGCGCCAAGGCGAGCTTCCTCTCCAGAATGCCGGAGGACGCCGACCTCAAACCGGTGTTGGCAGTCAATCCGCAGAGCCTCCGTGAACGCGACGGCCGTTCGGAAGTGTTGCGCCTCGGCGCTGACAACCGCCTCGAAGCGGTACCGGTGCAGCGCGGCCGCAATCTTGGCGACCTCGTCGAAGTGGTCGACGCCAGGGGCGAGGGTGCCGGCGCATTGAAGTCGGGCGACAAGCTGGTGCTCTCGCCGGACGCGGGGCTGGCCAGCGGGACGGTGGTCAAAGTGGCGGCGAAGTGAACGCCGGTGCCGATGCACTGCCACCGCCGCTGATCCGCATCCGGGCGTTGTCGAAAGCCTACCAGCGCGGCGCGCAGCACATCCCGGTATTGCAGGGCGTCGACCTGGACGTCCAGCGCGGCGAGTTCATCGCCCTGATGGGCCCCAGCGGCTCGGGCAAGAGCACGCTGCTCAACCTGATCGCCGGTATCGATCAACCCGATGGCGGATGCATCGAGATCGACGGCATCGATATCGCCGGCCTGAGTGAAGGCGAACTCGCCGATTGGCGCGCGGCCAATGTCGGTTTCATTTTTCAGTTCTACAACCTGTTGCCGGTGCTCAGCGCCGCCGAGAACATCGAACTGCCGCTGTTGCTCACCGACCTGACGCGCCGTCAACGTCGCCAGCATGTCGACGCGGTGCTGGCGATGGTGCGTCTGAGCGACCGTGCCGGCCATTACCCCAACGAACTCTCCGGCGGCCAGCAGCAGCGGGTGGCCATCGCCCGCGCCCTGGTCAGCGATCCGCAACTGATTGTCGCCGACGAACCCACCGGCGACCTTGACCGCGTCACTGGCGGCGAGGTCTTGTCGCTGCTTGCCGAACTGCACCGGCAACTCGGCAAGACTATCGTGATGGTCACCCATGACCCCAGGGCCGCGGAACGCGCCGAGCGCCTGGTGCATCTCGAAAAAGGCGTGCTCGTTGCCGGTACGGCTTTCGGGCACTGAGTCGGCGCCGATGTTGCTGCTGCGCCTGTTGCTGAAAAACGCCTTCCGCCACAAGCTGCGCAGCGCGCTGACGCTGATCGGCCTGGTCGTGGCGATCTGCGCCTTCGGCCTGCTGCGCACCATCGTCGATGCCTGGTACGCCGGCGCCGAGGCTTCGGCGAGTACGCGCCTGGTGACGCGCAGCGCCGTCTCGCTGACGTTTCCGCTGCCGCTCAGCTACGGCGAGCGGATTCGTGCCGTGCAGGGCGTCAGCGGCGTGTCGTGGGCCAACTGGTTCGGCGGCGTCTATGTCACGGAGCGCAACTTCTTCCCCCAGTTCGCTGTTGATCCGACGTCATATCTGGCGCTGTATCCGGAATATGTGCTGCCCAACGTGCAGCGGCAGGCCTTCCTGCGCGACCGCCAGGGCGCCATCGTCGGGCGCAAGCTGGCCGACAAGTTCGGCTGGAGGGTCGGCGACCAGATTCCGCTGCGCGGCACGATCTACCCCGGCATCTGGAGCTTCACGCTGCGCGGCATCTACAACGGCGTCGACGCCAGCACCGACGAACAACAGTTACTGTTCCACTGGAAATACCTCAGCGAAACCATCCGCCAGCGACCGGGCGCAAACCCGGCGCGTGTCGACAGTGTCGGTGTGTACATCATCGGCATCCGCGAGGCCGACGACGCAGCGCTGATCTCGCAGCGCATCGACGCGCTGTTCCGCAACTCGCTGGCCGAGACGCTCACCGAAACCGAGAAGGCCTTCCAACTCAGCTTCGTCTCAATGAGCGAGGCGATCCTGGTCGCACTCCAGGCGGTGAGCCTGATCATCGTGGTGATCATCATGGCGGTGATGGCCAACACCATGACCATGACCGCGCGCGAGCGCCTGGCCGAATACGCGACCTTGCGCGTGCTCGGCTTCTCGCCGGGCTTCGTGGTGCGCCTGCTCGCCGCCGAGAGCCTGCTGATCGCACTCGTCGGCGGCCTGCTCGGCATCGCCCTGACCTTGCCGCTGGCGGCCTTCGTCGGCCAGGCCGTCGGCACGCTGTTGCCGGTGTTCCGGGTGTCGGAATTGACGCTGTTGCTGCAGTTGCTCGCCGCCTTGCTGGTCGGCGTCGTCGCCGCCGCGTGGCCGGCCTGGCGCATCAGTCGCTTCGACATTGTCGCCGGTCTGCGGCACGTCGGATGAAAGCCCTGCCACTCAGCTACATTGCGCGCAACCTCTGGGTGCGCCGGGTCACCACCGTGCTCACCGCGCTGGGCATGGCGCTGGTGGTCTACGTCTTCGCCACGGTGCTGATGATGAGCGAAGGCATCCGGGCGACGCTGGTCGCCACCGGCCAGCCCGACAACGTGGTCGTACTGCGCAAGGGCGCCGGTGCGGAGATCAATTCGGCGCTTGCGCGCGCGCAGGCGGCGGTCGTCGAGAGCCTGCCCGGCATCGCCACTGACGCGCTCGGTCGTCGCCTGGTCAGCAAGGAGCCGGTGGCTCTGATCAACCTGCCCAAGCGGGGCAGCGGCAAGCCGAGCAACGTCACCGTGCGCGGCACGTCCGACCTCGGTCTGGCATTGCGGCCGCAGGTGCGGCTTGCCGCAGGGCGCATGTTCCGTCCGGGCACCAGCGAGATCGTCACCGGCCGAGCGATTGCCGGCGGTTTCGTCGGCGCTGACCGTGGTGAAACTCTGCGTTTCGGCGGTCGCGACTGGACCGTCGTCGGCGTCCTCGACGCCGGGCGCAGCGGTTTCGACTCCGAGATCTGGGGCGATTCCGAGCAGATGATCCAGGCCTTTCGCCGCCGCGACTTTTCGAGCATGGTCGTGCGCCTGGCCGACGCCGGTGATTTCGAGCGCACGCGTACGGCGGTCGACAGCGACCCGCGATTGCAGCTCGAAGCCAAGCCCGAGATCCGCTTCTACGCCGAACAAAGCGAGGCCCTGGCCACCTTCATCTCGATCCTCGGTACCGCGCTATCGGTGATCTTCTCGATCGGCGCCATCGTCGGCGCGATGATCACCATGTTCGCCGCGGTCGCGCAGCGCGTCGGCGAGATCGGCACGCTGCGCGCGCTCGGCTTCCGGCGCCGCGCGGTACTCGTCGCCTTCCTTGCCGAGGCGCTGCTGCTGGCCCTGGTCGGAGGCGGCGTCGGCCTGGCCGCGGCCAGTCTGATGCAGACGGTGAATATTTCGACCACCAACTTCCAGACCTTCTCGGAACTCGCTTTCCGCTTCACGCTGACGCCGGGAATCGCTGTCAAAACGCTGCTCTTCGCACTATTGATGGGTCTGCTCGGCGGCTTCATCCCCGCCTGGCGTGCCGCGCGTCTGAGCATCGTCGATTGCCTGCGCGAGGCCTGAGTCTTGCGGCCGCGGCCCGAGCACCAACCACAGCTGCGCATCGAAAGGGACCTTGAAGCGGCTGTGATCCCAAACCCGCGCTGGCAGGAAACACTCAGCGATACCCGAGGGCGAGCCGGAACCCGCTGCTGCGCGGCCGATAGGCGGGTTCAATTCGACTGCGGTTGGCCGATCGAGCGTAGCGGGCAGGGTCGCTCCAGGTACCCCCGCGAAGCACGCGCATCTTGCCGAAGGTCGGTCCATGCGGGTCGAATTGCGGCGTCGTAGGGTAATCGGCATACCAGTCACCACACCATTCCCAGACGTTACCGTGCATCTCGTAGAAGCCCCAGGCGTTCGGCGGCAGCGAGGCCACCGGCACCGTCCGCTGGCGGTACAGACCCTTTTCTCCGCCGGCACAGGGATAGCCGCCGTGGTAGTTGACTTGCTCGGGATCAATCTGGTCTCCGAATGAAAACGGCGTCGTCGTACCGGCCCGGCAAGCGCACTCCCATTCGGCTTCGCTCGGCAGGCGCGCCGCCAGTCCTGGCAGCCGCCGGTTCAACTCGGCGATGAAGCCCTGCGCGTCGTGCCAACTGACATTCTCTACAGGGTTCTGCGGGTGATCCTGGAAGTGGCTCGGATTCACCGGCCATACCGCCTGCCAGAATGCCTGCGTGCATGTGGTTTCGGCGAGCCAGAAGCCGTGGCTCAGTGTGACTTCATGCAGTAATTCAGTACTGCCCCGATCGGCAGCATCAGGAGGTGAACCCATCAGGAAACGGGACGCTGCCACCCAACGGAAGATCTGTCGCGCCTGGCCGACGTTCAGGACCATCGACAGGCCAAAGTGGTCTTCGACGAAGTCGCTGGTCCACGGTACCCGGAAGGGATCATTGGACAAGCTGCCGGCCTTGTCAGGGCAAACTGGCATCATCGGTGTCTCCATATTTCCGCTCTCAGCAAGGCGATGTCCGTGGTGTGGTCGTGTCTGCTGACTTGGGACACCGTCAGTGGGTATCCTGGGCGCGTTCGACGGGCGGGGGAATTCGGTCTATGAGGCAGGGGCATGGTCCTGTATCGCTCGATGATGGCCATCGCAGGCCAGCTACCGACGATGGGCTTTCAGTGTACCCGTCCAGTGACCTGCCGGGAAGGCCTCACCCTTGTCAACCCGGCATGGCCGAGTGGCCATCTGTGCCCACGTCACGAGGCCAGGGTACCCCGCCCATAGTTCCTCGTGAACCGCTGTCCGGTCTCGTTTGGGCGTTCCCAAGCCAGCATGCAAGATCAGATTTTTCTGGACAGCAGCCCCCTGTGCGTGCTTGCAAACAATGCTATAGACTCGCCGCTGACGTGGATCGTCAGACAAGGATCAACGAATTCTCATACTGGAATGAACCGCACGAACACGGGGGTGTTGACATGAACGACAAGATACAACCTGAAAATGAACCGCCTGTGCAGGCGGATCCCGATCTTCTGGTGGGGCGCGAGGATCGGCGCACAGGGCTGGGTGTGGATGCATTGAAGCGTGCGTTGCTCGACAAGCTGGTGTATGAGCAGGCACGCTTCCCACAAGTTGCGACCCGGCACGACTGCTTTGCCGCGCTCGCCCAGGCCGTGCGCGACCGCCTGCTGCAACGCTGGGTGCAAACTGCACGCACCTACCGTGACCAGGGCAGCCGTACCGTCTGCTACCTGTCAGCCGAATTCCTGATTGGTCCGCAGCTCGGAAACAACCTGATCAATCTCGGCATCTTCGACAACGCCGAGCAGGCAATGCGGGAACTCGGCCTCGATCTGGAAATGCTGCTCGATCAGGAGGAGGAACCTGGCCTCGGCAACGGCGGTCTCGGACGCCTGGCCGCGTGTTATCTGGACTCCCTGGCAACGCTCGAAATTCCCGCCATTGGTTATGGAATCCGCTACGAGTTCGGCATCTTCACACAGGCAATCCGCGATGGCCGGCAAGTAGAACTGACCGACAAGTGGTTACGTTCCGGAAGTCCCTGGCTGATTCACCGTCCGAGCATTGCTTTCGAGGTCAAGCTCGGTGGCTACACCGAGCATCAGTACGAAGCAACGGGCAGTCGCCGCCTGCGCGTGCAATGGGTGCCGGGGAAAGTCGTACGTGGTACAGCCTGGGATATGCCGGTGCTTGGCTACGGGGTGAACACGCCCAACCGGCTCAGGCTGTGGAGCGCCGAGGCGCCCGAGACCTTCGATTTTGCCGCTTTCAACGCCGGCAATTACTACCAGGCGGTCGATGCCCAGATCTCCTCGGAGACCATCACCAAGGTGCTATACCCGAACGATGAAACCGAAGCCGGGCAGGAGTTGCGGCTCGAGCAGCAGTACTTTTTCGTTTCCTGCTCACTGCAGGACATGATTCGTCTGCAACTGCAACGTGAACAGAACCTTGATCACTTCAATGAAAAATTTGTCGTCCAGCTCAACGACACGCATCCGTCGATCGCCGTGGCGGAACTGATGCGCCTGCTGGTCGATGAGTTCATGATGGATTGGGATCAGGCCTGGTCAATCACCCGCAAGACCTTTGCCTACACCAACCATACGCTGCTGCCGGAGGCGCTCGAGAAGTGGCGGCTGAATCTGTTCCGGCGCGTGCTGCCGCGACATTTCGAAATCATCTGTGAGATCAACGAGCGCTTCCTCGACGAGGTGCGCATTCGCTTTCCGGGTGACGACGCGCGCCTCGCCCGGATGTCGCTGATTGATGAACATGGGCCACGCTATGTGCGCATGGCGAATCTGGCGGTTGCCGGCAGCTTCGCGGTCAACGGAGTGGCGAGGTTGCACACCGAACTGCTGAAATCCGATGTCCTCAAGGACTTCCACGAAATGTGGCCGGAAAAATTCAGCAACAAGACCAATGGCGTGACGCCGCGGCGCTTCGTCCTCCTGGCGAATCCGACGATGTCCACCTTGATCAGCGACACGATTGGCAGCGGTTGGCCTACCGATATGGGTCGGCTGCGGGAACTCGAACCGTACGCCGACGACCCAGCCTTCCGCGAGGCCTGGCGGCGGATCAAGGCCGGCAACAAGGAACACCTGGTGCGCGAGATGAAGCGCAACGCGCATGTGGATGTCGACCCGGCGTCGATGTTCGACATCCAGGTCAAACGCATTCACGAATACAAGCGGCAACACCTCAACCTGCTGCACGTGGTTTCCCTGTACAAGCGCCTCAAGGACAATCCGAACCTGAATGTCGCGCCACGCACGGTGATTTTCGGCGGCAAGGCTGCTCCCGGCTACGCGCTGGCCAAGATGATGATCCGGCTGATTACCGCCGTCGCCGATCTGATCAGTCGCGACCCCGCGATGCGCGGCAAGTTGCAGGTCGTCTTCTATCCGAACTACAACGTCAAGAACGCCCAGGCGATTTTCCCTGGCGCCGATCTGTCCGAGCAGATTTCGCTTGCCGGCAAGGAAGCATCAGGGACCGGCAACATGAAGTTCCAGATGAACGGTGCGCTCACCATCGGTACGCTCGACGGTGCCAACGTCGAGATGCGCGAGGAGGTTGGTGAAGACAACTTCTTCCTGTTCGGGATGACCACTCCCGAAGTCATGGAGCTCAAGAGCCGGGGTTACCGGCCCCGCAGCTACTACGAGGCCAACCCGCATCTGCGCGAGGTCATCGACCTGATTGCCGCCGGCTTCTTTACTCGCGGCGATCGCGAGGTCTTCCGGCCGATGGTTGACAACCTGCTCAATCACGACGAGTACATGCTGCTTGCCGACTTCCAGTCGTATATCGATTGTCAGGCCAGGGTTTCGGAAACCTACCTGGATCCCGAGCGCTGGTCGAGAATGTCCATTCTCAACGTTGCCCGTTCCGGGTTCTTTTCTTCCGATCGGGCGATCCGTGAATACTGCAACGAGATATGGAAGGTGAAGCCGGTGCGCATTGAACTCAGTGACTTGTCGGGAGATGACATGCAGTTCAGACGCGCCGCAGCCGGAGCAGATTGAGCGGCTGCCGGCAGGGCAGGGGCGGTAGCCCCGCCCTGCTGCCCTGTCCGTTCCGCGAGCGCATGACGACCGCGTGCGCCCCCGACGCCGCCTTCTACCAGCGACGGATCTTGATGATGTGTGCCACCTTGGTGCTCGGATCGAGTTCGACGTAGGCGGTTGGCCCGCGCCAGCGGTAGCGCTCGTCCGAGAGCAGGTCGTGCGCCTGATACTGTTCGTCCTCGCCGATACCAAAGGTGCCCAGCGGCACGTGCAGCGTTGCCACTTGTTTGTGGAACGGATCAAGGTTGACCACGCAGACGATGATGTCCGACCTGTCCTCGTTCATCTTGGCATAGGCCATGAGATTGGGGTTGTCGGTCGCGAGGAAGAGCACGTTGTTGTACGTGTGCAGGGCCGGCGAATCATGGCGAATCTGGTTGATGCGGGTGATGATGTGGACGATGTTGCCGGGCGCCTTCCAGTCGCGCATCCTGATCTCGTACTTCTCCGAGTCGAGGTACTCCTCCTTGCCGGGAATGGCTTCGTTCTCGCACAGCTCGTAGCCGCTGTAGATGCCGTAAACGCTGGACAGCGTGGCTGCCAGTACGGCGCGCATGATGAACGCCGGGCGACCACCATACTGGAGAATCGGCGGCAGGATATCGGGAGTGTTGGCGAAGAAGTTGCCGGTGAAGTACTCCTTCATTTCGCCACAGGTCAGCTCGCTGACATACTCGCTGAGGTCATGCTTGTGGTTGCGCCAGGTGAAGTAGGTGTAGGACTGGGCAAAGCCTGCCTTTGCCAGCAGGCGCATCATCTTTGGCTTGGTGAAGGCTTCGGCCAGGAAGATGACTTCGGGGTGCTGCCGATGGACTTCGCCGATCACCCATTCCCAGAACGGCACGGGCTTGGTGTGCGGGTTGTCGACGCGGAAAGTGGTCACCCCCTTGTCTACCCAGAACAGGAAGATCCTGAGCATTTCCTCCCACAAGCCGTTGCGGTCAGTCGTGCCAAAGTTGAGCGGATAGACGTCCTGGTATTTCTTGGGCGGGTTCTCGGCGTATTTGATCGATCCGTCGGGGCGATGGAAGAACCAGTCCGGATGCGCGGCCACGTAGGGATGGTCGGGTGAGCAGTTCATCACATAATCGAGCGCAATCTCGATGCCCAGTTCACGACAGGTGCCGACAAACTGGTCCCAGTCGTCCCAGGTTCCGAGCTGTGGTTCGAGCGCCATGTGACCGCCATTCTCGTTGCCGATCGCCCACGGGCTGCCGACATCGCCCGGAACGGCCGTCAGACTGTTGTTCTTGCCTTTCCGGAAACTGTGTCCGATGGGATGGATCGGCGGCAGATACACGACATCGAAACCCATCGTCCTGATCTCGCGCAGACGACGGATGCTGTCCTGCAGGGTGCCATGCCGGTACGGCATATTGGACTGCGAGCGCGGGAAGAATTCGTACCACGCGGCAAAGCGGGTGATTGGCCGATTGACCATGATCGGCAATGCTGGCGCTAGTTCGTAACCCTCGCTGCGATCGGGGTAGCTGGCCATCATGCTGCGCATCACGCTGCCGACTCCCAGGTCTACAGCGCCCTGCTGCTCGCCTGCAGCGAGTGCGCTCTCGATCGCGGCGATGACGCTGTGCATGCGTACGCGATCCTCACCTTGCGCTGCGGCCGCAGACTTCTTGAGGATGACCAGCCCCTCCAGCAGTTCGCTGGTAAGGTTGGCACCCGGTATGTTCTTTTTGCCGATTTCGTCGGTCCATGAAAGGTAGCGCTCGGCGTAAGCCTCGATGGTGTACTCCCATCGACCGATCGCGGTGACGGTAAACTCACCGTACCAGCGGTCATTGTCACCCTGCGTCATCGGGCTTTCCTGCCACTGCTGGTGGCCGATCTGGCGCACCTTGAGGGCGGCAGCCAGCTTGTCGTGGCCCTCCTTGTAAATGTCGGCGCTGACGACCACTTTCTCGCCGACCACGCGCTTGATGGGGAAGCGTCCGCCGTCGACTCGCGGCTCGACTGCTTCTATGATCACGCGGGGATATGCTTTGGGAACCATCACGATGCTCCTAAAATTTCACCAGCGAATCGTAGAGTCTCTTGGTTTGCTGCGCGATGCTCGACCAACTGAAAACTTCGCGTGCGCGCTGCTGGCCGGCCGCGGCCATGGACTCGGCAAGCTCGGGATCGTCCAGGATCTTGTTGATGGCCGTCGCCAGGTCACGCGAAAAGACATCCGGGTTGACGGGCTCGAACGGTGCCACATGCCATTGCTCGAGCGGCACCAGGTAGCCGGTGACGCCATCGACGACGACCTCCTTGATGCCCCCGACTGAACTCGCCACGACGGCCGTTCGACAGGCCATGGCTTCGAGATTGATGATCCCGAAAGGCTCGTAGATCGACGGACAACAGAAGACCGTGGCGTGCGAATACAGTTCGATCGCTTCCTCCTTGGTGACCATCTCCTGAATCCAGATCACGTTGTTGAAACCTTCATGGCGAATGTGCCTGATCGCGGCTTCCATCTCCGCGAGCACCTCTCTGGTATCGGGTGCGCCGGCACAGAGCACGATCTGAGCTGTGGGGTTGATATACTGGACCGCATTGACCAGATGGACGATGCCTTTCTGGCGCGTGATCCGGCCGACGAAGAGAACGATCGGTTTTTGCGGATCGACGCCGTATTTTTCCAGCGCGGTCGTGTCCTCGGTGGGATGGTACTGCTCGACATTGATACCGTTGTAGATCACCGTGATCTTCGCCGGGTCGATGTCGAAATGTGCCAGGATGTCGTCCTTGGTCCCCTGCGATACGGCAATGACCGCATCGGCCATACCGAGTGAAGTGCGTTCGATCCACGACGACATGTCGTAGCCACAGCCAAGCTGCTCGCGCTTCCACGGACGCAGTGGCTCCAGCGAATGGACCGTATGCACCAGCGGGATACCGTACAGGGTCTTTGCCAGGATACCCCCGAGGTGTGCATACCAGGTGTGCACATGCACCAGATCGGCGTCAACCTGTTCGCTGAGGGTCTCGAGGTTGGTTTCAAAGGTGTCGAGTGCGCCGCTGAGTTTCTTGTCGACGTGGGAAAAACTGCCCTTTCCGAACGGAAAACCCCGGACCCGCACACCCTCTCTGACAGTATCCTGATCACCAAAGGAGCGGACCTCGACATGCATCAGCTTGGCGAGTTCGCCAGACAGATACTCGACGTGAACACCGGCTCCGCCGTAGACGTAGGGAGGGTATTCTCGCGTCAAAAACAGTACTTTCATTGCGGGACTTTCTATGCTGTGGTTGTCAGGTGGACGCGCTGGTGGCGCATCGTTGGAAGTCCCTGCCATTGTATCGGGAAAGCTGGGGACCGACCAAGCGACCGCCCGGTTTGCCACCGTCCGTCGCCACCGGCACCGCGAAGCGACGGCGCATGGCCCGCTACGGCTGACCTTGCCTTCGGCACTTGGGACGCACAACGGGCGCCGTCGGTGATCAGGCGGGGTAGAATACGGCGCATGAATCTCCTGGCCATCGAGACTTCGACCGATCTCGGCAGCATTGCCATCTGGCGCGACGGTGAGTTGTTGCGGCGTGACTGTCCGGCTGGCCGGTCCCACTCCGAAACCCTCCTGCCGCTGATCCTGAGTACGCTGCACGAAGCGGGCCTGGGGTTTTCCGACCTGGGCGGGATCGCGTTTGCCGCCGGTCCTGGCTCATTTACAGGGCTGCGCGTCGCCTGCGGCGTGGCGCAGGGCTTGGCATTTGCGCACGCCTTGCCGATCATTCCGGTCGGCACGCTTGAGGCCATGGCTCTGGCCAGTGCTGGGGGAAAAGTGATTATCTTGCTCGACGCACGCATGGGTGAGGTTTATCACGGCCGTTTTGCCGACAGCGTGCCCCTCGGCGAGGTGGTGGTCTGTCCGCCGTCTGCGCTGCCGCTTCCGGACTCGGGCGACTGGCTGGCATGCGGCAACGGACTCGCGGCCTATCCGGTGCTGCGTCAGCGCTTGTCTGGCTGCGTAAGCGGCTGGCATCCCGAGTTGATGCCCGATGCCGGTGCCGTCGCGCGCCTCGCCGCGCCACGTCTGGCGCGTGGCGAAAGTATCGATGCCGCAGCAGCGGCACCGATCTACGTCCGCAACAAGGTGGCGCTGACGGTGGTCGAGCGCCTGGCCATCGGTGGCAAGGCGTGAGCGCCGTCCTCGCACCGCAGGTGGAAATGCTGCGGATGGGCAGTGGCGACATCGACGAAATGCTGGCTATCGAGAATCGCGTCCATCCGTTTCCCTGGACGCGGGGAAATTTCCTGGATTCCATCGCTTCCGGCTATAGTGCCTGGGGGTGTCGCGTGACCGGTGAGTTGATTGGCTACTGCGTGTTGATGATCGCCGTCGACGAGGCACACCTGCTCAATCTCACTGTCGCCGAGAAGCGGCAGGGTATGGGTTTTGGTGCGCGCGTGCTGTCGCATGCCATGCGTGTGGCACGCCAGGCGGGGGCGTTGATCTTGTGGCTGGAAGTGCGTCCATCGAACGGCAAGGCGCTGGCACTCTATCGAAACTTCGGCTTTCGGCAGGTCGGCGTACGCCGCGGCTACTACCAGGCGACTGAGGGTGTCGAGGACGCGCTGGTGATGAAGCATGATCTGGCTGAGGTTTCGGCGTGATGACCGGGAATCCACCCGCTGCGCGTCTGACGCGTGCGGAGTTGTTGCGCGAGATCGGGCTGTCGCCGTTGTGGCAGTTGCGCCCGCAGCCCACAGTCGCGGTCACTCGCCACGTAACACCGGCCAGGCCGCCCGCCGAATCGATTTCCGAGGAGCGCGAGGATCCTGCACGCCGACCCCCGTCCGCTCCCGTTGCGGCGCCGACGGCGTCCAGACCAGAGGCGATTGCCCGCATGGGCTGGGATGAACTGCGGCAGAGCGTTGCGGGCTGCAGCGCCTGTGCGCTCTGCCAGGGGAGGAAGCAGGCGGTGCTTGGTGTTGGCGACACGTCAGCCGACTGGCTGTTCATCGGCGAAGGCCCCGGCGCCGAGGAAGACGCACGCGGCGAGCCTTTCGTGGGACCGGCCGGCAAACTCCTCGATGCGATGCTGGCGGCGATCGACCTGCGCCGTGGCGAGGATGTCTACATCGCCAACGCCGTGAAATGCCGCCCGCCAAATAATCGAACACCGGAGATCGCCGAGATTTCCGCCTGTGCCCCCTATCTGAAGCGTCAGATTGCGCTCCTGCAGCCGCGACTGATTGTGCTGCTGGGCCGCGCGGCGGCACACGCGGTCCTCGGTAACGCGGGTCCGCTGGGTGCTCTGCGTGGCAAGCCATTCGATTATCCTGCGTCCGAGTGCAACGAGCGCAGGATTCCGGTGGTGGTGACCTATCATCCGGCGTATCTACTCCGTACGCTGCCGGACAAGGCGAAGGCATGGGAAGACCTGTGCCGCGCCCGCGCCCTGATGCGGATGGCGAAGGCGTCTACGGCCGAGATCCCTGTCGGTCCTCCTGGTCCGCTTGCCCCTTGAGAAACGAACGAAAACCGCCATCTGGTAGGTGTCCTGTTCATTCCGAGTAAAGGAGAATCTGTGATGCGTATGCGAATTCTGGCCATTCTTGTCTTGCTCGCCGGCCTCCTGTCCGGCTGCGGCTACAACACTTTTCAGAGTGGCGACGAAGCGATCAAGTCGGCGTGGTCCGAGGTGCTTAATCAATACCAACGGCGAGCCGACCTGGTCCCTAATCTGGTCAGTACGGTGCAAGGCTACGCCAGCCATGAAAAGGACGTCCTGACGCAGGTGACACAGGCGCGCGCACAGGTTGGTGCCATCCAGGCGACGCCGGAACTGGTCAACAATCCGGAAGCCTTTGCCAAATTCCAGCAGGCGCAAGCGGGTCTTTCCGGCGCGCTGTCACGACTGCTGGTGGTCGCGGAGAACTATCCACAACTGAAGGCCGACGCCGCTTTCCGTGACCTGCAGGCGCAGCTCGAAGGGACCGAAAACCGCATCACCGTGGCTCGTAACCGCTACATCAAGGCGGTTGAAGGCTACAACGTGTCTGTACGTACTTTTCCGAACAATCTCACGGCGATGATATTCGGGTACACGGTCAAGCCAAATTTCAGTGTCGACAACGAAAAAGCGATCTCGACGGCACCGAAGGTCGACTTCACCAGGCCAGCTCCGGCGGCACCCGCTCCTGCAAATTCTCAAGCAGGCGGCAAGACCTCGCCCGCGCCGAGTTACTAGTCAATGCCAGGGCTTCCTGGGCGCTTGCTGGCCTGGTTGCTGGGCCTGCTCCTGCTGTTCGGCGCGGGGCTCGCCGCAGGCGACGAACCGCAGCCGATTCCTGGGCTGGCAGCGCGGGTCACCGACCTGACCGGCACGCTGGCCGCCGATCAGAAAGGGAGGTTGGAAGCCAAGCTGGCGGCCTTCGAGCGCAACAAGGGGTCGCAGATTGCCGTACTGATCGTCCCGACGGTCAAACCCGAGTCCATCGAGCAATACGCGCTGCGCGCCGTGGAGTCGTGGAAGCTGGGTCGCCGGGGTGTTGACGACGGCGCGTTGCTGCTGGTGGCGAAGGAGGACAGGAAACTGCGGATCGAGGTGGGTTACGGCCTTGAAGGAGCGCTCAACGATGCCACAGCGAAACGGATCATCAGCGAGACGATCAGCCCACGCTTCAAACAGGGAGACTTCTCCGGTGGGATCGACGCGGGGATCGATGCCATGATCCGGGTGATCGGCGGCGAACCAATGCCGCCACCAGGCGTTGCTTCCAGTCGGCGTGCCGACAGCGACGACCACTTTGAAACCTTGTTGTTTGTCGGCTTCGTCCTGGTATTCGTGGCTGGTGGCGTGCTGCGCGCAATTTTTGGACGTCTTCTGGCCGCCGGCATGGTCGGTGTTGCCGCCGGGGTGATTGCTTCGATGCTGATCTCCTCGGTGCTGGTCGCCGCCTTGCTCGGTTTGGTGGCGTGCTTGGTATCCCTGTTTCTCGGGATGCTGGGTGGGGCCGGCTGGTCGTCGGGAGGTGTATCGTGGGGCGGCGGGGGCGGTTCCGAGAGCGGGTTTTCTGGCGACGGTGGCAGCTTTGGCGGCGGCGGCGCATCGGGAGACTGGTGATGGATCTGAGAAGACTGTTCCGCCATCTGTTGCTGCCGCACTGGTGGGTGCTGCGTGTATTTCCACCCCGCCTGCTCGGCAAGATCGAGCAGGCGGTCAAATCCTCGGAATCGGGGCATTCTGGCGAGCTGCGCGTGGTGGTCGAAGCCAATCTGCCGCTGGCCGCGGTCTGGCACGCCCAGTCGGTGCGCGCACGGGCGGTCGAGCTGTTTGCGCAGACGCGGGTCTGGGATACCGAGCACAACAGCGGCGTACTGATTTACCTGCAACTGATCGACCGGCGTGTCGAAATCATTGCCGACCGGGGAATCAACGCCAAGGTCGGCCAACCATTCTGGGAGCGCGTATGCCGGGACATGGAAGCCGCCTTCCGCACTGGTGATTTCGAGGGTGGTACGCTGCAGGCGCTGCGAACGATCACCGAGGCATTGGCTGAACACTTCGCCGCGTCTGCTGAAAACTCCAACGAGCTGCCGGATGCACCGTTGCTGCTCTAGCCTTCGGCATAGCGCACGCGCTGACGCGGCTTGTTCGGCTGCGTCAGGTGATCAAGCGGCAGGACGTGCGTCTGCTTGATCGTCTGCAGGGCAATGCTGGTCTTGATGCGGGCGACACCAGGCAGACGCAGCAGACGTTTCATCATCAGTTCCGAGAATTCGGCCAGATCGGGAACAACGATGCGCAGCATGTAGTCGGCGTCGCCACTGACCGAATGGCAGTCCGTTACTTCCGGCATTGCCGCTACCGCGTTTTCAAAGGCTTCACTGGCGGTTTCACCGTGCCGCTCCAGGATTACCTGCGCAAAAGCGGTGATCCCCAGGCCCAGCGCCGAGGGGGCGAGCAATGCCACGTAGCCGGCGATGACTCCGTCTTCCTCCAGACGCTGGATACGTCTGCTGATCTGCGACGCCGAGAGACGGATCTGTTCGCCGAGCGTGGCGTTGGTGGCGTTGCCCTTGCGCTGCAGGGCGTCGAGCAGTGCAAGATCATAACGATCGATGGTGATTTTGGACATTATTCGCCATATTGGTGCATGCAGTGTGCGCAGTATAGGGGTTTATGCCGCCATGTGAAACACCACCCTGAAACGTTTCGTGGCTGGCGTGAAACGGCTCAGTGCCTGGAAGTGGATCCGGCCGCGAATGGCACGGTTCAGTGTGTGCTGTCGTCGAGTTGACTGACGTCGTCGTGGATTTCCTGATTGGCTTCATGGCGGCCTTTGACCAGCCACATGGCGCCGCTGACAAAGACTCCGAACAGGGTGATCACCAGATAGATCGACAAGTCGGCGCGGATCATCAGAAAGTAGAAACCGGTCAGGGCAAGGATTGACAGGTTCTCGTTGAAGTTCTGCACAGCAATCGAATGTCCGGCCCCCATCAGAATGTGGCCCCGGTGCTGCAGCAGAGCGTTCATCGGCACGACGAAGAAACCGGAGAGGGCGCCGATCAGGACCAGCAGCGGCACGGCAAGCCACAGGTGATGCACAAAGTTCATCACCAGCACAATGATCCCCATGGCGATCCCGAGCGGAATCACGCGCACCGATTTGCGCAAGGTGATCATTCGCGCAGCGCCGGCTGCCCCCAGGGCAACCCCGACGGCAACCACGCCCTGCAGCATGCTCGACTTTGACAAACCGAGCTGCAAAGCGCTTTCAGCCCATTTGATCACTATGAACTGCAGCGTCGCGCCGGCCCCCCAGAACAGCGTCGTGACCGCCAGCGAAACCTGACCCAGGCGGTCCCGCCAGAGCAGTGCCAGGCAATGATTGAACTCGCGCACCAGATACCACGGATTCCTGTGCAGGACCCGGTGATCGACGCCAGTGTCCGGAATGTAGAGGTTGAACAGCGCGGCCAACAGGTAGAACGTGGCAACAAAGCACAGGGACATCTCACCGATGGTGTCGACTCCGGTGTCTATGACAGGAAAGTCCATGGTCAGCAGGCTGTTGGCCACCGCGGGCTGGATCAAAGTACCACCAACGACGACGCCGAGAATGATCGCTGCCACCGTCAGTCCCTCGATCCAGCCATTGGCGACCACCAGCAGGCGGTGGGGCAGGTACTCGGTAAGAATCCCATACTTGGCCGGTGAGTAGGCAGCTGCACCGAGACCGACCACCGCATAGGCGAGCAGCGGGTGAACATCCCAGTACATCATCGCGCAACCGACAATCTTGATGCCATTGCTGATGAACATCACCCGCCACTTGGGCATCGAGTCGGCGAAAGCGCCGACGAAGGCCGCCAGCGCGACATAGGAAACCGTGAAGAAGGTCTTGAGCAGCGGCTCATATTCGCTGGGCGCGTGCATTTCGCGCAGGATCGAGATGGCAACGATGAGCAGGGCATTGTCTGCCAGCGCCGAAAAAAACTGCGCCGCCATGATGATGTAGAAGCCGAAAGGCATGGGATGTAATGAATGCGCCCGTTCTCGAAGTGCAGGCCTTATACCATGAAAGCCGGCAACTTGTTAGCGCTCCGGGCCTGCCGCACGCACGACTCGCCGGGCCGGGCATCCGACGGAAACGTTCCCGGCGGCGTCGATGCAGATCTGCCAGGGGCATTCGGAGCCCACGCCTTGCAGCGTCCGAGGTTTGCGGGCCAGGGGAAGGGTTTCGGGATGCGCTATTCGGGTGGACCAACATGGCTATCTGCTCTCTGGCCGGCGACGCGGATTTGTGTTTGAATCTGCGCATAAGTCGAAACAAGGGGATGACTGATGGCTGATCGTCGTTTACAGGTGTTTCATGCGGTGGCCAGGCACCTTTCGTTCACCAAAGCCGGCGAGGCGCTGCACATGACTCAGCCGGCTGTGACCTTCCAGATCAAACAACTCGAAGAGCGCTTCAATGCACGCCTTTTTGACCGGGGCGGCGGACGCATCTCGCTGACGTCGGCCGGTGAACTGGTGCTCGACTACGCTGAACGTATCCTTGGACTATCCAACGAACTCGACATCCGCGTCGCCGAAATGACCGGCGAGATGAGCGGCAGTCTGCTGGTCGGCGCGAGCACCACGATTGCGGAGTTCATGCTGCCGCCGATCCTCGGCGAATTCAATGTGCGTCACCCGCAGGTTCGGGCCCGCTTGACCGTCGCGCATTCGGAAGCGATTGGTAACGCCATCGCCGCACACACGCTCGACATCGGGCTGATCGAGTCGCACGCCAATCACCCGAGCCTGCAGTGCGAGATCTGTGGTGACGATGAGCTGCAGGTGGTGTGCACGCCCAATCATCCGCTGGCCAGGCGTGGCGAAGTCGATGCGCGCGGCCTGCTGGCGCACGACTTCATTGTCCGTGAGCCAGGCTCCGGTACCCGCGAAGTCACCGACGACTACCTGCGAGCCTGCGGCGTCGAGCCTGAGAAACTCCGGATACTGATGGAACTGTCGAGCCCGGAAGCACTCAAGGGCGTGGTCGCGACGGGTCTCGGCTGCTCAATCGTGTCACGCGCGAGTTTCGAGAAGGAGCGGCAACTCGGGACGCTGATCGCTGTTCCGCTGCGACCTCGTCTGAAACGCACGTTGTCGCTGGTTTATCCCAAGGACCGATTTCGCTCCAAAGTGGTGCTGACCTTTGTCGACTTCGCCAGGAAAAAATTGCGGGAGCTGTCCGTCTGATGCCACGCCCAATCGAAGCCTGTATCGACCTTGCCGCACTACGCCACAACTATCTGGTCGCCAGGAGACACGCCCGCATCGGTGCCGGTGCGGCGAAGGCCTGGGCCGTGGTCAAGGCCAACGCCTACGGCCACGGCTTGCTGCGTGCTGCGGCGGCTCTCGGCGATATCGCCGATGGTTTTGCACTCCTTGATCTCGACGAGGCGGTGACGCTACGCGAGGCCGGGATTCGGCAGCCGATTCTCCTGCTCGAAGGATTCTTCGAGCACGCTGACCTGGCGGTTTGCGCTCGGCATGGTCTGAGCGTGGTCATCCATCGCCTTGAACAATTGCAGAGCCTGCGACGTGCAGGCCTGCGGCTGCCGATCTACCTCAAGCTCAACAGCGGGATGAATCGCCTGGGTCTCGGCGAGGCGCAACTGCCGGCAGTCCGCTGCGAGCTGGCGGCGCTGGTGGCGGCTTCGGCGCTGGGCCCGGTAACGCTGATGACGCATTTCGCCGAGGCCGATGCTGCCGGGGGCGAGGCCTGCATCGCCTGGCAACTCGAACGCTTTGCCCGCATGACGGCTGCCTGGCCGGAAGCCACCGGCTTTGCGGTTTCCGTTGCCAATTCGGCAGCGATCCTGCGCTACCCGCAGACCGCCCACGACTGGGTGCGACCGGGAATCATGCTTTATGGCGGCAGTCCGTTCGCCGACCAGGATGCCGCCAGCATGGGACTCAAACCAGTGATGACGCTGCGCAGCCGGATTCTGGCGGTGCAGGAAATCGGCATCGGAGAGCAGGTCGGTTATGGGGGCACTTTTGTCGCGCACCGGCCGACGCGCGTCGGTGTCGTCGCTTGCGGCTATGCCGACGGCTATCCGCGGCATGCGCCAGGCGGGACGCCGATTGCCGTCGCCGGTCAGCAGACACGGACGCTGGGGCGGGTGTCGATGGACATGCTGGCCTGCGACCTGACCGATCTGCCGGGTACCGGGGTCGATAGTCCGGTGGTTCTCTGGGGAGACGGAGTGCCGGCCGACGAAGTCGCCACCTCTGCCGGTACCATCAGCTACGAATTGTTCTGTGCCCTGGCGCGCCGTGTGCCGGTGCGCACGCTCTGAGCATGGGGGGCAGGGCGTGTCCAGGGCCAGTCTGAAGACCGTGTTCATCTGCAGCGATTGCGGTGCCAGCACCGGCAAGTGGCAAGGGCAGTGTCCCGGCTGCGGGGTCTGGAATACACTGGTCGAAACGCTTCCCGAAGCGCCTTTCGGCGGTGGCCAGAAACGCTTTGAGTCGATCGGTGGCGCGGCGGTACTGCAGACCCTTTCCGACATCGAGGCACGCGAGGAAGACCGCCTGCCGACCGGGATCGGAGAATTCGACCGGGCACTGGGTGGCGGGTTGGTCAGCGGCGGCGTGGTGCTGATCGGTGGCGATCCGGGGATCGGCAAGAGCACGCTGTTGCTGCAGGCGCTTGCGGCCTTATCCTCCGCGCATGCAGTGCTTTACGTCAGCGGCGAAGAATCGGGCCAGCAGATCGCGATGCGTTCCCGACGCCTGTCGCTCGAAACCGGCCAGCTCAGACTGCTCGCCGAGATCAATCTCGAACGTATCCTGGCCACCCTGCGGTCGGCGCAGCCACAGGTGGCGGTGATCGACTCGATCCAGACGCTGTGGTCGGAGCAACTGAGCTCGGCACCGGGGTCGGTCGCGCAGGTCCGTGAATGCGCCGCGCAACTCACTCGTCTGGCGAAACAGACCGGCATCACGGTAATCCTGGTCGGACATGTGACCAAGGAGGGTGCCCTGGCCGGCCCACGCGTGCTTGAGCACATCGTTGACACAGTGCTTTATTTCGAGGGTGACACGCACTCGAGTTTTCGCCTGATCCGAGCGGTCAAGAACCGCTACGGCGCGGTCAACGAGATCGGCGTTTTTGCGATGACCGACCGGGGTCTGAAAGGGGTGAGCAATCCCTCGGCGATCTTCCTGTCGCAGCATGGTATCGATGTTCCCGGCTCCTGCGTGCTGGTTACCCAGGAAGGGACCCGGCCACTGTTGGTCGAGATCCAGGCGCTGGTTGATCTGGCGCATGGCAACCCGCGTCGTCTCACGGTGGGGCTCGATGCGCAGCGTCTGGCGATGCTGCTGGCGGTACTGCACCGCCACGCCGGGATCGCCTGCTTCGATCAGGACGTTTTCGTCAACGCTGTTGGCGGCGTCAAGATCGCTGAACCGGCAGCCGATCTCGCGGTGTTGCTGGCGATTGTATCGTCGCTGAAGAACCGGTCGTTACCCGCGAAACTCATCGTCTTTGGTGAAGTCGGCCTGGCCGGAGAAATCCGCCCGGCGCCACGCGGGCAGGAACGCCTGCGGGAAGCCGCCAAGCTCGGTTTCACACGCGCGATGATTCCCGAAGCCAACAAACCCAGGCAGGCCATAGCCGGCATCGAAGTCTTTGCCGTGCGACGCGTCGAAGAAGCCGTGCAGCGGCTGCGTGAGCTGGACTAGAAGCGCTCGTGCGAGGCGCAGCGAGTCGATCACCGAGGCACTGGCGGCACCGTCCCTGCATTGCCCATCCGTCCTCGATCGAACGTAGAGCATTATCCGACACTGGATCGCACGTACGCGCCGGGACTTTTCCTTGCTTCCTGCAGGTATTTGTTTACCATCCTGGCGATTGAGTCCAAGTCCTGAAGCGCTTGGGCTTTTCGCCTGAAGCGTGGCACTCACAATTCTGTGGAGAGAAGGAAATATGGCCGTAGCGCCCGAAACCGCCATCATGGCGCTGTACTGTGACTTCGAAAACGTTGCGCTCGGTGTGCGCGATGCCAAGTACGACAAGTTCGACATCAAACCGGTGCTGGAGCGGTTGCTGCTCAAGGGCAGTATCGTGGTCAAGAAAGCCTATTGCGACTGGGAACGGTACAAGGGTTTCAAGGCCACCATGCACGAGGCAAGCTTCGAGTTGATCGAAATACCGCATCTGCGACAATCGGGCAAGAACTCGGCCGACATCCGGCTGGTCGTCGATGCCCTGGATCTGTGCTACACCAAGTCACATGTCGATACTTTCGTGATCATCAGTGGCGACTCGGATTTCTCACCTCTGGTTTCCAAGCTGCGTGAGAACGCCAAGTACGTGATCGGCGTGGGTGTCAAGCAGTCGACTTCAGACCTGCTGATCGCCAACTGCGACGAGTTCATCTTTTATGACGACCTCGTGCGCGAAATGCAGCGATCGGCGCGGCGGGATTCGAAGGAAGCGCAGCCAGTAGTCAGGCGCTCGCCGGAAGAGGATGCGCAACGCCGGGCCGAGTTGGAGGAGCGCCGAAGCAAGGCTATCGAGTTGGCCGTTGCCACTTTTGATGCGTTGGTCGCGGAACGCGGTGACAGCAGCAAGATTTGGGCGTCGATGCTCAAGGAGGCGATCAAGCGGCGCAAGCCCGATTTCAACGAATCATATTACGGCTTCCGGGCCTTTGGGAACCTCCTTGAAGAGGCGCAGGCGCGTGCGCTGCTCGAAATTGGCCGCGATGAGAAATCCGGGACCTACGTCTTTCGCAGCAACGGATTATCAACACGCGCTGAAGCAACTACCGAAGCGGCGGCTGAAACGCTCCCACTGGCACCGGTTGAGCCGGTCGCGGATGCAGATGCAGCAGTCACCGAGGAATCCCGCCCTCAAGCTGGCGCGCCGCGAAAGGGGGAGGGCCGGCGCAAGGTGGCAGAGAAGGGCGTCAAGCGGGTCAGGGAGCCGCGGACGGTCAAGCAGCAGGAAGTAGCGGCGGTCGAGCCCGCTGCATCGGTCACGGCAAGCGTGGCGGCCGACGCGGTGATTCCCTGCGTGACCGTCGAGGTGGTGCCGCTCGCTCCGGAAGCGGAAATCCTGCAGGGCAGCCCGGAGCTGCCGCCCGTTGCCGACGCACGCGTGGCTGAGACTCCTGCCGACCCGATTGCTGCTGCCACTGGCGCAGCCGATCCGGTGACGGCGGACGACGGGACAGAAGAAGCCAAGCCGGTAAAGAAACCGGCCAGCCGCAGTCGTCGCCCGCGCAAACCGAAGGTGCTGCCAGAAGAAGCGCCCTGATCTGCAACCTGTCCCGTGATGGGAATGGGTCAGCAGAAAAAAGCCGCGACCAGGATCGCGGCTTTTTCGGCAGGGCAGCGGCGTGTGCCGTCAGGCTGCCGCCTGAGTCGGAACTTGGCCGGCGATGCGCACAATGCGGTTTTGCGTGTCAACGTAGATCAGTTGCGGCGCGTATTTGGCAAGTTCGACTTCGGTATACGCCGCGAAGCTGGCGATGATCAGGATATCCCCCGGGGCCGCGCGACGCGCTGCCGAACCATTCACCGAGATGACACCAGATCCACGCTCGGCGCGCAGAGCGTAGGTCGTGAAGCGTGCGCCGTTGTTGACATTCCAGATGTCGATCTGTTCGTACTCACGAATGTTCGCCGCATCGAGAAGGTCTTCGTCGATCGCGCATGACCCTTCGTAGTGAAGTTCGGCGTGCGTGGCGCTGACGCGGTGCAGCTTCGACTTCAGCATGGTTCTCTGCATGGAATTTCACCGGTTTAGAGTTTGGGGAAGCGAATTGTAGCGGCTAATGGCCACCTGTCAATG
This sequence comes from Pseudomonadota bacterium, assembly GCA_029780075.1. Classification (GTDB taxonomy): domain Bacteria; phylum Pseudomonadota; class Gammaproteobacteria; order Burkholderiales; family Rhodocyclaceae; genus Accumulibacter. The sequence goes on along the minus strand of JAKOZI010000155.1, from coordinate 30,879 downwards.
CCCGCTCGCAGCGTTGATTTCGACATTGTCGATGAGTCGCGCGACGCCCAGGCGGCTCGCTGCAAGGACTACCAACGCCTGTTCTTCGGGGGCTTGCGGCACCTGCAGGTCGGACTGACGCCGCACTGCAACATAGTCCGTCTTCCAGCCGTTGCGGTCGAGTTCGCCGGTGGCCTCGCTTTCGAGGCCGATAAAATCCCGGTTCCCGTCGCAGATTGCCGTTCCGATGCGTTTCAGGAGGCGTTGCAGGCGGGGAGCTTCGGCGCGTTCGGCCGCCGACAGGTAGGCGTTGCGCGAAGACAGTGCCAGGCCGTCGTCGGCACGCACCGTTTCGCCGCCGACGATTTCGATCGGCAAGGCCATCTGGCGCGTCATGTTACGCAAGACCAGCAGTTGCTGATAGTCCTTCTTGCCGAACAACGCCACCTGCGGTTGAACAATGTTGAACAGCTTGAGGACGACGGTGGCGACACCGCGGAAGTGACCCGGGCGAAACGCGCCGTCGAGTTGATGCTGAATCTCCGGCGGGTCGACATGGTACTGCTGTGGCTCGGGATAAAGATCGGCCTCACTGGGTGCGAACAGGACGTCGACTCCGGCGGCGGCAAGCTTCTCGCAATCGGCCTGGAAGGTGCGTGGATAACGGTCGAAGTCGTCATTGGGCCCGAACTGCAGTCGATTGACGAAGATGGTGGCCACCACCGTATCGCCGTGGGTACGGGCCTGGGTCATCAGCGCGATATGGCCGGCGTGCAGATTACCCATCGTTGGCACGATGGCGATTTGGCCACGGTTCTGGAGCGCTGCGCGCAGTTCGGGGATCAGCGAATGGATCTGCATAGTCTGGCCAACCTCTTTCAGTAGCAGTGTTCCGGGCCCGGGAAGCTGCCGTCCTTGACCGCAGTGACGTAGGCGGCAATGGCTGCGGCGATGGACGCCTGACCGGTCATGAAGTTCCTGACGAAGCGTGCCTTCCGTCCGGCGGAGATGTCCAGCATGTCGTGCAGGACGAGCACCTGGCCCGAGCATTCCCGGCTGGCACCGATACCGATCGTCGGTATCGTGAGCTGGTCGGTCACTTCTGCCGCCAATGCCTGCGGGATGGCTTCGAGGACGATCAGCCCCGCGCCCGCCTCCTGCTGCGCAAGCGCATCGGCGATCAGACGGGTGGCCCCCGAGTCATCCCGACCCTGAACACGGTAGCCTCCGAGCTGATGCACCGACTGCGGGGTCAGCCCGACGTGCGCACACACCGGGATTCCACGTGCGGTCAGGAAGTGGGTCGTTTCGGCCATATCGACGCCGCCTTCGAGTTTCACCATCTGTGCCCCGGCGGCCATCAGTGTAACGGCATTACGCAGGGCACGCTGGGGACTCTCCTGGAAAGTGCCGAAGGGCATGTCGGCGATCACCAGCGGACGCCTGCTTCCGCGAGTGACGCTCGCCGTGTGGTAGGCGATGTCTGACAATGCGACCGGTAGTGTCGAGTCGTGACCCTGCAGGACCATCCCGAGCGAATCACCGATCAGCAGGGCGTCTACGCCGGCCGCATCGCAGACCTGAGCGAAGCTCGCATCGTAGCAGGTCAGAACGGCTATCTTTTCACCATTGGCACGCATCCTGGCAAGATCGAGCTGCGTCAATCGGCGCGTCGCAACGTGGGTGGACATGGGTTTACTCTCCCGGGTTGTAGTGGTCGCGGATCAGTTTTCGGTGAGCAGGGGCACGGGGCTGGTGCCACCGCTCCCCGTGCCATTCCTATTTGAAACGGCGCCTAGGATACACAGAGCGGCCCGAAGATGCTCAAGTTTGAGGGGGATCTGACTGAAAAAAGGCGAAACGAACTCTGGTCGCCAGGGTCGGGGTTTTGCGCGATCGCGGCGTTGCCCATTCCTGATCTTCGCAGGTCGCACCACCGTCGCGGGGTCGCCGTGGCCTCCGGAAACATCCGGTAACACGTCGTTACGGACCGAACAGCTGCTGCTGCGTTAATCGGTTGTGACCCGTTGGAGAACCCCATGAAAACTCTTGTCCTCGCTCTTCTTGCCGTTGCCTGTCTGGCTGGATGCGTCGTTGTTCCCGCCGAACCGGCGGCATTTGTCGGAGTACCGCGGGTGTATGTCAACCCGCCACCGCTGGTCGTGGTCCCGGGACGGCCGGACTACTACGGTTATGGTGGTGGCTATGGTCGTGGCTATGGAGCACCCCGTTACCGTCCGTACTATTAGGCCGCCAGTTTTTCGATGCGCTGCATGCTGACTGCCGGCAGCCAGGCGACGGCGCTACCACGGCCTGGAATGCGGCAGTGCGGCGCAATCTCGAGCAAGGGCGCAAGCACGAAGGCGCGCAAGTGCATGCGCGGGTGCGGTACGCTCAACGGCAGGCTATCGACGACGAGTTGATCGTAGAGCAGCAGGTCGAGGTCGAGGGTACGCGGCGCCTGATAAAACTCGCGACGCCGACCAAAGCGGCGTTCGACCGCGAACAGGGCATCGAGCAGTTGCGACGGTGGAAGTCGGGTTGCCAGTGCGGCCACGGCATTGATGAAATCGGGTTGACCACGGATTCCGACCGGAGCGGTGCGGTACAGCGAGGAGAGGCGCAGCAGGCGGGAGTCGGGGACGTTGGCCAGGGCAGCACCGGCCGCCCGGACCTGGGCCACCGGATCGTCCAGATTGGCGCCCAGCGCGACAAAAGCCAGGTTCATTCAGTGACGCTCGCGCCGCCGCCTGATGGCGGGCGGCGACGGCGGCGCTTTCTCGCTTCGCCAGGAGGTTGTGGCAAAAGCATGCCCGCTCGACCCTCGTCGCCGGCATGCAGGAAATCGGTCCACCACGACCCAACCTCCGGATCCACTTCGCCGGACTCCACGCGCAACAGCAGGAAGTCATAGCCGGCCTTGAAGCGTGGCTGTTGCAGCACGCCGTAGGGCCGTTTGCCGGAGCGCTGCTCGAAGCGTGGTTGCAGCGCCCAGATGTCCTTGATGTCACCGGCGATACGACGGGTAATCGCGAGCTTTTCCGCCTGCACGTCGAGCACTTCGTCCATCGCCAGGAAGAGGGCGGGGATCACCGGTTCGCCGCGACTCTTCAGCAGATCCCACTTGACCAGCACCTCATTCCAGAGCAGCGTCGCAAAAAGAAAACCGGGTGACACCGGCTTGCCTTCGCGAACGCGATGATCGGTCGCGTCGAGTGCCAGCATGACGAAACGTTCGCCGAGCGGCTGATCGAGAATCACGTCGAGCAACGGCAGCAGGCCGTGGTGCAGTCCTTCCTCGCGCAACCGTGTGACACAGCGTACGGCATGCCCCGAGGTGAGCAGCTTGAGCATCTCGTCGAACAGACGCGAGGGAGGAACATTCTCGATCAGGTCGGTCATCTCGCGGATCGGCCTGCTGGCCGCCGGGTCGATCAGCAGGCCAAGCTTGGCCGCCAGCCGAACGGCGCGCAGCATGCGTACCGGATCTTCACGGTAGCGCGTCTTTGGGTCGCCGATCATGCGCAGCGTCTTCTGCCGCAGGTCGGCGACGCCATGGTGATAATCGACGATGGTTTCGGAGGTCGGGTCGTAATACAGCGCGTTCACCGTGAAATCGCGGCGTGCCGCATCTTCCGCCTGGCTACCGAAGACATTGTCGCGCAGGACACGACCCTGCTCGTCAGTCTGTGCCGTGTTGCCGCCCTGTTCGCCGTGATGGCCTCGGAAGGTGGTTACCTCGATGGTTTCCGCACCCATATTGACGTGCACGATCTGGAAGCGGCGGCCGATGATGCGTGACCGACGGAAGCAATGGCGAACCTGTTCCGGCGTGGCGTTGGTGGCAACATCGAAGTCCTTCGGCGTCAGCCCCGCCAGCAGGTCGCGCACGGCACCGCCGACGACATAGGCCTGGTAGCCGTTCTCCTGCAGCGTGGCGATGGTCCGCTGACAACCGCGACTGATCTGGTCCCGTTGCAGCCCGTGCTGGACAACGGCGATGACCGCCGGTTGTCCGGAACTGGCGGTAGCTTTTCGTCCGAGGACGCGGGATATGAACTTGCGGATCATCGCTGGTGGTTTATTGTCTTGCGCTGTAGGCGCGGCATGATAGCGGATATTACGCTGGTCGGAAGTCCTAGATTGGCCAATTGCTCAACTGCGGAGGCTGATCACCGGCCATCCGGCGGCCTCCGCGTGTGCGCACAGGGTAGGGTCGGGATCAACGGCCACCGGGTTGCTGACCCTGGACAGCAACGGCAGGTCGTTTTGTGAGTCGCTGTAGAACCACGAGCGCTCGAAACTGCTCCACCAGAGGCCCATCGCCTCGAGCCAACTCTCGACGCGGGTGATCTTGCCTTCGCGAAACGATGGCGTGCCCCGCGGCTGTCCGGTGAATTGGCCATTCACCTGTGCCGGGATGGTGGCGATCAGATGCGCGATCCCGAACTCGTGGATGATTGGTCCGGTGACGAAGCTGTTGGTAGCGGTAACAATGGCGCACAGGGCGCCGCGTTCGCGATGCTCGCGGACCAGCGCCCGCGCCTTGTCGCCGACCAGCGGCAGGATATGTCGGGACATGAATTCGCACCGCCAGGTGTCGAGCAAAGCACGCGGGTAGCGCGACAGCGGCTGTAACTGGAAATCGAGAAAGACGTCGATATCGAGTGTCCCCGCCTTGTATTGCTCGTAGAACTCGATGTTCCTGGCTTCGTACAGCGCGCGGTCGAGAATCCCCTTGGCGATCAGGAACTGCGCCCATTCAAAGTCGCTGTCACCGGCGATCAGCGTGTTGTCGAGGTCGAACAGGGCAAGGTCCATCGTATGGCTTTCGGGCAGATCAGAAATTCAGGGACTGCAGAACCTCTCGCAGCAGCGGCAGGGTGATTGGGCGCTTCTGCTCCAGCGAGTAACGATCAATCGCCACGAGCAAGGCCATGAGGCTACGCATATCCCGTGGCGCACGTGAAAAGAAAAAGTTGAACGCTTCGGGAGGCAGGACCAGGCCGCGGGCATTGGCCTGCTCGACGAGTGTCGTCAGCTTCTCGGCGTCGCTCAAGGGTTGCAAGCGGTACAGCAGGCCGCTACCGAGGCGCGTGCGCAGATCTTCCCGCAGGGTCAGTCGCAAGGGTGGCACGCTGGCCGCAGCGAGCAGGCGCCCAGCGCTGGCCCGCAGACGATTGATCAGGTTGAAGAGCACAATCTGTCCGCTCCCACCGAGCGCCTCGACGTTGTCCACAGCACAGAAGTCCGCCACCGGATCCAGGCTTTCCAGCTCGGGGTCAAGCCGGGCATCGTAGTAGGGCGCCTGGCACGCCTGCAGGAGATGCGACTTGCCGGCTCCTGCGTCACCCCAGATGAAAAACAGCGACTCGCTGTTGGCTGGCGCCAGCCACGCGGCCAGTCCCGTCAGCGTTTCAGCGTTGCTGCCGGCGACAAAATTCTCGAAACTCGGGGGAGCTTCGGGCAGCAAATCAAGGATCAACTGGCGCATCGGGAATGGCTTGAACTCAGATGTGGGCGCTACGAGCAGCACGCGGGATGGTCATTTCGGATAAGATTGCGCTTTTCAGGCGATCAGGGTGCCGTGCCGCATTCTACCACTGCGCGGCAGTCGCCAGCCTTGCTCGGGACCAGCTACAAGATGACTCAGGACTCTCTATCCTATCGCGATGCCGGTGTCGACATCGACGCTGGCGATGAACTCGTTGAACGTATCAAGCCGTTCGCGAGAAAAACCATGCGCGCCGGCGTGCTCGGCGGCATCGGTGGTTTCGGCGCCTTGTTCGAAGTGCCCCGGAACTACCGCGAACCGGTGCTCGTTTCAGGAACCGACGGCGTCGGCACCAAACTGAAGCTGGCTTTTGAACTGCAGCGACACGACACGATCGGCATCGACCTGGTGGCGATGAGCGTCAACGACATCCTCGTGCAGGGCGCCGAGCCGCTGTTCTTTCTCGATTATTTCGCCTGTGGCAAGCTTGACGTCGATACCGCCGCGGAAGTCGTCAAGGGCATCGCCAGGGGCTGTGAACTCGCAGGCTGTGCACTGATTGGCGGCGAGACGGCCGAGATGCCTGGCATGTATCCCGTGGGCGAATACGATCTGGCGGGTTTTGCCGTCGGTGTCGTCGAGAAGTCGAGGATCATCGACGGCTCAACGATCATACCCGGTGATGTGGTGATTGGCCTGCCGTCATCGGGCGCACATTCCAACGGCTATTCGCTGGTGCGCAAGATCATTGCCCGCGCCAAACCCGATCTGACCCTTGCCTTCGACGGAGAAGCGTCGCTCGCCGAAGCGATCCTGGCGCCGACGCGGATCTACGTCAAGCCGGTGCTGGCACTGATGCAGGGACTACCGGTCAAGGGCCTGGCGCACATCACCGGTGGCGGCCTGACCGGCAACGTGCCGCGCATCCTGCCGCCGCAGGTCAAGGCCGAGATCGCCGCCGCCGCGTGGCCTCGCCCGAAACTGTTCGACTGGCTGCAGCGCGAGGGAGGCGTCGCCGACAGTGAAATGCACCGCGTTTTCAACTGCGGCATCGGCATGGTCGTCGTCGTCGCTCGCGAAAACGTGCATCAGGCTCTTGAGCTCCTTCGCGATACGGGAGAACCGACGGCGGTGGTCATGGGCAGCATAAAGCCGCGCAACAATGGAGAAGCGGGGACCATTGTTGTTTCCGGTTAGCGGCGATTGCACCGTTGCATAGGTGCATCCTCAAGTTTACATAATATCAATTATACGAAGTCGACTAGCTGCCGGACCTTTTTCTCTATGCCACAAGTTACGGCCAACAATCTTCAAATCGAATACGAATCCTTCGGTGATGAGTCGGCGCCGACCATTCTGCTGATCATGGGGCTCGGCGCACAACTGGGGCGCTGGAACATTGAACTCTGCCAAGCGCTCGTGGACCACGGTTATCGAGTCATCCGTTTTGACAACCGGGACTGCGGCCTGTCGAGCAAGTTCGATACAGCCGGGGTGCCTGATATTGGCGCTGCACTGCGCAGAGGCATGCCGCTGACCGCAGCTTACTCCCTCGAAGACATGGCGGCGGACTGTGTCGGCCTGCTGGATGCGCTGGGAATCCCGAAGGCCCACATCGTCGGCGCGTCAATGGGTGGCGCCATCGCGCAGATCGTCGCTGCCCTGTATCCAGAGCGCACGATGTCGCTGACCAGCATCATGTCCACCAGCAGTCATCCCGACCTGCCGCCACCAACTCCCGCGGCGGCACAAGCGCTGTTTGCACCGCTGCCGGCGACGCGCGACCAGGAATCGCTGGTGGAGGACGCTATCAGGCGCCAGCTGGCGGTGGCCAGCCCCGAGTTTCCAAGCTGTCCGCAGCGCCTGCGGAGCCTGTTCGTCGAGGAGCACGAGCGCGGCTTCCACCCGCGCGGTGTCACGCGTCAACTGGCAGCCTTTCTGGCCAGCGGTGATCGGCGCACCTTGCTGGCAACGATTCGGGTACCGACGCTGGTCCTGCATGGGGCCGACGATCCGCTGATCCCGGTCGCCTGTGGTTACGATGTCGCGGCCCACATCCCTGGCGCCCGGATGCGGGTGATCGAAGGAATGGCGCATGACTTTCCCTTGGCCCTGACCGAGGTTTTTGCCGAGGCCATCACTACCGTGGCGAAGGCCGCGGACCACTGAGTTGCCGCGCCGTCCTGTCGGTCCGGCGAGCTGCTTTTCGGTGATAGTCGGGCACTCTGCCGTGCTGCGACCTCCTTTGGCGCCGCCGAGGCGAAACTGTCGATGAACGCCTTCCTCGCCCCGGAACCCCTGATTTTTGTCGACCTGGAGACCAGCGGCGCCAATTTCGCGAATGACCGAATCATTGAAATCGGCCTGATCGAAGTCGATCAGAGCGGGACACGCGAATGGAGCATGCTGGTCAATCCGGAAAAGCCGCTTTCTCCTTTCATCACCGGGCTAACCGGCATAGATGACGCGATGCTCGACTCCGCCCCCCCTTTTCGTGAGGTGGCTCCTGCGCTGCTCGACCGTCTGCGCGGACGCTTGTTCATCGCCCATAACGCGCGCTTCGACTATGGTTTCCTGAAGTCCGAGTTCAGGCGGCTGGGGATGGATTTCCGGGCGCCCAGCTTATGCACCGTCAAACTGTCGCGCAAGCTGTTTCCCCAGCATTACCGGCACAACCTCGATACCCTGGTTGAGCGGCATGGTCTCAGCGTGGCCGGTGATCGCCATCGCGCGCTGGCCGACGCGCGCGTACTCTGGGACTTGTGGCAGTGCTGGCACCGGCTGCTGCCGGTCGATGCCATCCGGGACGCGGTGACGTCCATTGTCGGCCGCCCGCACCTGCCGGCGCAGATCGACGCCGCGCTGCTCGACGATTTACCCGAAGCGGCGGGCGCCTACGCGCTGTACGATGAGCACGATCACCTGCTGCTGGTCCGGCACAGCAGCAATCTTCGCCAGCAGGTTCTGGCGCACTTTACGATCGGCAACCGCGACACGGTGCTGTTCCGCAACACCTGGAGAATCGAGTGGCGTGACGCCGCCGGCGAATTGGGGGCACGTCTGCGCGCGATCGAACTTGCCAGCTCGGCGTCGCCTGACGGCCCGGCACATCCCGCCACGCGTCGCGGCCAGCATAATCGCGTGGCGGCCACCGAGCTCTGTTCGTGGCAACTCCGGAAACTTGCGGAGGGTGACTTCCGACCGCAACTCGTTTTTTCACAGGATATCGATTTCGCTACGGCTGACGACCTGTTCGGCCTTTACCCGAATCGCCGAGAGGCCATGCGCAGCCTGCGGACACTGGCTGATGCCCAGCATCTGTGTCCCCGACAGCTCGGTCTCGAGGACGCCGCACAGGCGGGAGCCTGCACCGCCTATCGGCAAAAGAACTGCCGGGGCGTGTGCATGGGCAAGGAAGCCGTCGGGCTGCACAGCGTCCGGTTGATGACTGCCCTGGCCAAGTTCAAGGTCAAGGCCTGGCCCTACAAGGGGCCGGTGCTGCTGATCGAGCAGGATGAATTCGGCATGCGTGAAGACCACCACCTGGTCGACCGCTGGCGCCTCGTGGCCACGCTACACAGCGAGGATGCCTTGCAGGCGTCTCTGGCGCAGGGACCCACGACCCGCAAATTTGATCCCGAGATCTACCGCACCCTCAACAAATTTCTGCAGGCCGGCAAGGTCCGCGTGCGCCCCCTGCCCCCGTTCTCAATTTGAAAGAAATCCGGTTGGCTGTTTTCGTTATCGGAAGTGGGGACAGCTCTTTTCTTGGCAGGAGAGGAAAACGCAAATGTTCGAACAAGCGTTCAAAAACATCGACGACGTTCTCTGGAAAGAGGCCGGCTGCACCACCGAGCTGGACTACACCGAGCAGACCTCATGGCTGCTGTTCCTGAAGTACCTCGACGGCCTGGAGCAGGACAAGGCCATGGAAGCCGAGTTGGAGGGAAAGCGCTACGTCTTCATCCTCGCCGAGCCCTACCGCTGGGAGAGCTGGGCCGCACCCAAGGATGCCGAAGGCAGGCTCGACCACCATCAGGCGATGACCGGCGACGATCTGCGCGACTTCGTCGATCGCCGGCTCTTCCCTTACCTGCAAGGCTTCCGGCAGCGCGCCAGCGGGCCGAACACCATCGAGTACAAGATCGGGCAAATCTTTGGCGAGATCAAGAACAAGATCCACAGCGGCTACAACCTGCGCAACATCATCGACCACATCGACGAACTGCGCTTTCGCTCGCAGAGCGAGAAGCATGAGCTGTCGCATCTCTACGAAGCGAAGATCAGGAACATGGGCAACGCCGGGCGCAACGGCGGTGAGTACTACACCCCTCGCCCGCTGATCCGCGCCATCGTGCGGGTGGTCAAACCCAGCATCGGCGAGCGTATCTACGACGGCGCCGTCGGTTCGGCGGGCTTCCTGTGCGAGGCCTTCGACACCCTCAAGGCGCAGCCAGACCTGACCACCAGCGACCTGAAGACCCTGCAGGAACGGACCTTCTACGGCAAGGAGAAAAAGTCGCTGGCCTTTGTCATCGCGATCATGAACATGATCCTGCACGGCATCGACGCGCCGAACATCGTACACACCAACACCCTGACCGAAAACCTCGCCGACGTTCAGCCGAAGGACCAGATGGACGTGATCGTCGCCAATCCGCCCTTCGGTGGCAAGGAGCGCAAGGAAGTGCAGCAGAACTTCCCGATCCGCACCGGCGAGACGGCGTTTCTGTTCCTGCAGCACTTCATCAAGATGCTCAAGGCCGGCGGTCGGGCGGGTGTGGTCATCAAGAACACCTTCCTGTCGAACACCGACAACGCCTCGGTGAGTCTGCGCAAGCTGCTGCTGGAAAGCTGCAACCTGCATAGCGTCCTTGATTGCCCTGGGGGCACGTTCCAGGGCGCCGGCGTCAAGACCGTCGTGCTCTTCTTCGAAAAGGGAGCGCCGACGCGCAAGGTCTGGTATTACCAGCTTGATCCTGGCCGCAACCTCGGCAAGACCAATCCGCTCAACGATGCCGACCTGGCAGAGTTTGTCGAGTTGCAGGCGACCAGGGCCGACTCGCCGAAGAGCTGGAGCGTGGACGTGGCGGCGGTCGACAAGGCAACCTTCGACCTGTCGGTCAAAAACCCGAATGGCGGCGAGGCCGTGACCCACCGCAGCCCGCAGGAAATCATCGACGAGATCGCCGCGCTCGATGCGGAGGCGGCCGCCGTCCTGAGCAAAATCGCACAGCTACTCAAGGCGGGGAAGGAGAATGCCGCGTGACACAGGATATTCGCTGGAAGCAGCGCTTCGATAATTTCACCCGGGCGCTGCACGAATTGAGCGACGAGGTTGCCCTGCATGAATCGCGTGCGCTTTCGCGCCTCGAAGCGAAGGGACTGATCCAGTCCTTTGAAATGGTTCATGAACTGGCCTGGAACGTCTTGAAGGATTACCTGGAGGAAGAAGGGGGAACTACGGGATTGCTCGGGTCAAAGGACAGCACTCGGGAAGCGTTCAAGCGGGGATTGATTGCCGACGGCGAAGTCTGGATGGCCATGATCAAAGCAAGAAACCTCACCTCGCACGTTTATGACGAAGCCACCGTCCGGCGAATTGTCGAGGCTGTTTGCGATCAATTCCATGCCTCCTTTGTCGCGATGCACACGCACTTCATTCCCCTGTACGAGCGCGCATGAGCGGGCAACGATTCGGTTTGTCGGCGTCGGTGATCGGCAAGATTCACGGTGTGCTGGCACAACATCCCCTGGTCAGAAAGGCCGTGATCTACGGTTCACGGGCCAAGGGCAATTACAAACCCGGCTCCGATATCGACCTGAGCTTGTTTGCCGCCGAAGGTCAGGAAATCAGCCATCGCGAACTGGCCTCGATCCTTGACGAAATCGATGACCTGCTGTTGCCTTACACCATGGACTTGTCCGCTTTCGAGCAATTGAACCACGACAAGCTGAGAGAGCACATCGAACGGGTGGGTCAGGTGTTTTATGAGTTCGTGGGTGTGGGCGAACATCCAGGCGCTGGTATCAAAGCCGGGTGGCAGGCTGAAAAACTTGGCAGCGTTTGCGCCTTTCTCAACAGAGGCATTTCGCCAAAATATATTGAACAAGGAGGTATTAGCATCCTCAACCAGAGATGCATCCGAGATCATCGCGTCAGCTATGAGCTGTCAAGACGACATGATGCTGGGGTAAAGCCTGTTGGCAGTGAACGCTTCATTCAAGTTGGCGACGTGCTGGTCAACTCAACGGGAAATGGAACATTAGGCCGCGTCGCTCAAATCCGGGACGAACCACCCGAACAAACCACCGTTGATTCGCATGTGACCATTGTTCGCCCGATAGCTAATAAGTTCTTTCCTGACTTCTTCGGGTACATGCTCGTCGCCATTGAGGAAGAGATCAAGAAAGCAGGTGAAGGCTGTGGCGGGCAAACTGAGCTTGCTCGCTCCGTCTTAACTGAGAAGTTCACGGTGAGCTATCCGACATGTGTGCATGAACAACAGCGCATCGCTGCCATCCTCGACGAAGCGTTTTGCGGCATCGCCATTGCCAAAGCCAACGCTGAAAATAATCTCCAGAACGCCCGAGCCCTGTTTGAAAGCCATCTGCACTCCATTTTCACGGAGCAGGGTGAAGGGTGGGTTGAGGCCGCTCTAGGTGACGTGTGTGCGTTTGAAAATGGCGATCGAGGAAAGAACTACCCGAATCGTAATGAGTATGTCGATTCGGGCATTCCGTGGATAAACACTGGACACATTCAGCCAGACGGAAGTCTTTCGGAAAATGACATGAATTTTATCACCAAAGAAAAATTCGATACGCTCCGAAGCGGAAAGATACAACCTGGAGATTTGGTCTATTGTCTGCGCGGGGCAACGCTCGGCAAGACTGCTTTAGTCGAACCTTTCGCTGTGGGAGCCGTAGCGTCATCTCTGGTCATCATTCGCCCTAGGGAATTAATGGACCGCCGTTTCCTGTACTACTTTCTAACCAGTCCGATGGGCAAGAGCCTCATCAAGCTTTACGACAATGGTGCAGCCCAACCAAACCTTGGCGCCAAGAGTGTAGCGAAATACAACGTTCCTCTTCCAAAGGTTGGGGAACAGAAAGGCGTCGTTAAGATACTTGACGCTTTAGTTGCAGAAACACAACGCCTAGAATCCCTCTACCAGCAGAAGCTCACCGCTCTCGACGCACTGAAAAAATCCCTGCTGCATCAGGCGTTCAGCGGCCACCTGTAGCAAGCCAGACAACGCCGATTCGGTCAGCCCTCCACGAGATTGACCAAATCGAACGATCTGGTTAGATTGAGCGTATTGCCCCTTGCATCAAGTTGAGTGTCTCTCATGCAAACCTTTACCGCCAATCAAGCAAAAACGCATTTCGGCGAATTCCTCGATTGCGCCCAGCGCGAACCCGTGTGCGTGATGCGCCACGACCGCGTGGTCGGTGTGATGGTCAGCGCACAGGACTATGAAGCGATGCGCGCGTTCTACGCCGACCGCTTGCGGCACACGCTGAGAGAGAGTGCGGCAGGTGCGGCAGCCAACGGCATGACCGAGGAAAAACTGGCCGATCTGCTGGCTGATGAAAGCTGAATCCGCTCTGCCAGCCTGTTACGCGCTGGTGGTGGTTGATACCAATGTATTACTGAGTGCGGCGCTTGCGCCGCATGGGGCACCGGCGGAGTTGGTCGATAGCTTGCTGCACGAAGGGCGCCTGGTATTTTCAAAAGCAACGTTCGCCGAGTTGGAAACGCGCATCTGGAAATCGAAATTCGATCGTTACCTGCCGGTCGAGCGGCGTCGCCGTTTAAGCAGCGACACCCCATGAACGAAGCCGAAACCCGCGCCGAGCACATCGACCCCGCGCTGGCCGCAGCCGGCTGGGGTGTCGTCGAAGGCAGCCGCATCCGGCGTGAGGTTCCGATCACCCTCGGCCGCATCGAGGGCCATGGCCAGCGCGGCAAGGCGCTCACCGCGGACTACGTGCTGGAGTTCCGCAACGCCAGGCTGGCCACGCTGGAGGCGAAGGCATGGGACAAGGCGCTGACCGAGGGCGTGGCGCAGACCAAGAACTACGCCGGCAAGCTCGCTATCCGCTTCGCCTACGCCAGCAACGGTCATGGCCACTACGGCATCGACATGGACACCGGCGTCGAGGGCGAGGTGGCGACCTACCCGACACCGCTCGAACTGTGGAACCTCACCTTCACGGTACCGAACGTCTGGCGCGACCGCTTCGCCACCGTTCCCTTCGAGGACCGCGGCGGCTTCTTCCAGGGCCGCTACTACCAGGACATCGCCGTCGAGCGCGTGCTCGCGGCGATCGCCGAAGGGCGCAACCGCTTGCTGCTGACGCTCGCCACCGGAACTGGCAAGACGTTCATCGCCTTCCAGATCGCCTGGAAGCTGTTCCACTCCCGCTGGAACCTGACCGACTGGAAGACTGCGAACGAACCCACACGGTGCCCTCGCATCCTCTTCCTCGCCGACCGCAACATCCTCGCCAACCAGGCGTACAACGCTTTCTCGGCTTTCCCCGAAGATGCGCTGGTGCGTATCGAGCCCGAGGACATCCGCAGGAAGGGCCGCGTGCCGACCAACGGCAACCTCTTCTTCACCATCTTCCAGACGTTCATGAGCGGGCCAATCAGGGATGGCCAGCCCTCACCCTACTTTGGTGACTACCCGCCCGACTTCTTCGACTTCATCATCATCGACGAATGCCACCGCGGCGGCGCCAGCGACGAGAGTACATGGCGCGGCATCCTCGACTACTTTTCTCCGGCAGTGCAGCTCGGCCTGACCGCGACACCCAGGCGCCAGGACAACATAGACACCTACGCCTACTTCGGCGAGCCAGTGTTCATCTACTCGCTCAAGGAGGGCATCAACGACGGCTTCCTGACACCGTTCCGGGTCAAGCAGATTTCCACGACGATCGACGAGTACGTCTACACACCCGACGATACGCTGCTCGCCGGCGCCATCGAGATCGGCCGCCTCTACCAGGAAGGCGACTTCAACAAGGTCATCGAGATCCGGGAGCGCGAGAAAAAGCGCGTCGAGATCTTCCTGTCGTCGATCGACCAGCGCGAGAAGGCGATCATCTTCTGCGCCACCCAGGCGCATGCCTTGCTTGTGCGCGATCTGATCAACCAGCTGAAGACGAGCACCGATCCCAACTACTGCCAGCGGGTCACCGCCGACGACGGCCCGCTGGGCGAACAGCACCTGCGCGACTTCCAGGACAACGAGAAGAGCGTCCCGACGATACTCACCACGTCGCGGAAGCTCTCGACCGGCGTTGACGCGCGCAACGTGCGCCACGTCGTCCTGATGCGCGTCATCCTGTCGATCATCGAGTTCAAGCAGATCATCGGCCGCGGTACGCGCCCCTGCGACGGCAAGGATTACTTCACGATCCACGACTTCGTGCAGGCGCACCACCACTTCGGCGACCGGGAGTGGGATGGCGAGCCGATCGAACCGGAAGCGATCGCTGCCTACGCCACTGCGGCGCCGTCATCTGAACCGCCCGCGGTGCGCGAGCCCGCGGCGGCTGATGACATAGCGCCGCGGCGTCAGCGGATCAAGGTCACTCTCGCTGACGGCAAGGCGCGCAACATCCAGCACATGAGCATGACCAGCTTCTGGCACCCGGACGGCACGCCGATGTCGGCACAGCAGTTCATGGAGGCGCTTTTCGGCCAGCTGCCCGAGTTCTTCAGCAACGAGGACGAGTTGCGCACACTATGGAGCGCCCCGGAGACGCGCAGGAAGCTGCTGGAAGGGCTCGCCGGGAAGGGCTTCGGCAAGGGCCACTTGACGGAAATGCAGACGATCATCGCCGCCGAGAAGAGCGACCTGTTCGACGTGCTGGCCTATGTGGCCTACGCCCTGGCGCCGCTCACGCGCGAGGAGCGCGCCGCCAGGGCGATGGCCCGCATCAGTGCCGAGTACAACAGCAAGCAACGGGTCTTTCTCGACTTCGTGCTGTCGCACTATGTCAACGTCGGCGTCGAAGAGCTTGACCTGGCCAAGCTGAACCCGCTGTTGCGCCTGAAGTATCACGATTCCATCGCCGATGCCGTGGCGGACCTGGGACAGCCGAAGGAGATCGGCCAGGTGTTCAGCGGCTTCCAGAAATACCTTTACCAGGAGGTCGCTCGACCGTTCTCACTTTGACCGGTCGATGGCCGCCGGATCGCCTGCGCGGCCACCGGCCTTGCGCAACAAGTCGGCAATGTCGGTGTTGTCTGTTTTCAGTGCCCAGTCGATGGCCGTCGCACCACGCTCGTTGGCAATGTTCGGGTCGGCCCGGTTCTGCAGCAGCAGTTTGACGACCTCGATGTGGCCAAAGCGTGCGGCAAACAGCAGCGCTGTCGAACCATTGGCCGTCGTCGCGTTGACTTCGGCGCCTTTCTTGAGCAGGTAGTCCACCACCGCGGCATGGCCATTGAAGGCGGCGTAGATCAGCGGTGGCCAGCCATACAGGTTGACGTCGGCGCCCGCTTCGACCAGGCTTTTGACGAACGGCAGCCGGCCCTGGTAGGAGGCCAGGCTCAGCGCTGTTTCGCCGTTGCGATTGCGGACATTGATGCGCGCTCGCCGCTTCAGCAGGTAGTCGAACAACTCCATGTTGTCGCGCTGTACGGTTTGCATCAGCAAGGTGTTGCCTGCGGCATCGACCGAATTGACGTCCATGCCGCGGTTGATGAGTTGGATGGCCCAGGGCGTGTCCCCGGAGATCAGCGCCTCCTCCATGTCTTCATAAACGCCGGCGGAGGCAAAGGCTGGCAGGAGCAAGGCAAACAGCAGAGCAACAGTCTTCATAGGGCAACTTTCAAGCGGGCTTCCGGAAACAGACGAAAAAAATTGGTGGTGGTGGCATCGACAAGGTGTTCATAGCTCAGGCCGCGCAGGCGTGCCACCTCCTCAGCGACATGCTTCACGTAACCTGGCTGGTTGGTTTTTCCACGGTAGGGTACCGGCGCGAGGTAGGGGGCGTCGGTTTCAATCAGAAGACGGTCGAGCGGCACACGCCGCGCCACGTCGTGCACCGTGCCGGCATTCTTGAAGGTGGCAATGCCGGACATGGAAATGTAGAAACCCTGATCGAGGGCCGCCTCGGCTACCTGCCAGCTCTCCGTAAAGCAATGCATGATGCCGCCTGCTTCGCTGGCGCCCTCCTCCTGCATCACTCGCAGCGTGTCGGTCGCGGCCTCGCGGGTATGCACCACCAATGGCTTGCCGGCGAGACGGGCAGCACGAATATGGGTACGAAAACGCTCGCGCTGCCATTCCGGAGCGTCCTTGTGCCAGTAATAGTCGAGCCCGGTTTCGCCGATGGCAATCACGCGTGGGTGGCGCGCCAAATCGACGAGTTCGTCGACCGTCGGTTCGCGTACACTGGTCGCCTCGGGATGGACGCCAACCGTCGCCAGAATCGCCGGCCAGGCCTCAGCAAGCGCCAGCACGCGCGGCAGATCCTCAAGGTTGACGGCGATACAGACGGCGCAACCCACCCCGTTGTCGTGCATCAGGTCGAGCACCTGATTGATCCGGGCGGACAACTCGGGGAAGTCGAGGTGGCAGTGCGAATCGACCAGCATCACGGCTCCATCAGACGGTATGCGTCGGACGGCCGGACTGCATCACGCCGCCCAGCAGCCCTTCGATGCGCCGACGCGCTTCGACGCCACTTTCGTCACTCTTGAAATGCACACCAATGCCCTGCGCCTTGTTGTTCTGCGCGCCAACCGGGGTGATCCAGACGACCGTACCGGCAATCGGGAGCTTGGCCGGGTCGTCCATCAGCGACAGGAGCATGAACACCTCATCGCCCATGGCATAGTTGCGGGTCGTCGGAATGAAGATGCCACCGTTGCGCAGCAGCGGCATGTACGCCGCGTACAGCGCAGATTTCGAGTTGATGTTCAGCGACAGTACGCTTGGGCGCGGTGCTGTGCTTGCTGAAGATTTGGGTGGGGCTGCGTCTGCCATATCCCTCTCAGGAGGTTCGGAAGAGCCTGACGTAGCTCAGGAAGAAGTCTTCGAGAAACAGACGGCTATTCAATGGTTGTTCGCACTGGGCCCGGTATTGTAGCGCCTTTTTGTTGAACGCCAAGAGCTTGCGGGTATCGGTGGCCTGTGCCAGCCGTTGCAGCAGTGGTCCCTGCGGCAGGAAGTAACGCGGTGGCAGTCCTTCACTGGCCAAAGTCAGATCGAACAGCCACTTCTGTGCCCAGTCGATGACCCGTTTCAGAGCTGCCGGACGCTTTTCGGCCCTGACTGTCTTGTCGAGATTTGCCGCCGCAGCCAGGGCATCGAGCCCGGTGCCACGCGACACCTGCGCCAGCAGCGAATCAAGCAGGACCCTTTCGCCGCTAACGCTGAGTTCCAGTGCCAGCAGCGGTGCCCCCCCGGCGAGTGCCAACCAGTCTCCAGCGCCGCGGACGCCGGCATCACTGAGCCAGCGTTCCGCAAGGGCACCGGCCGGGCAGCGCACAGGAACCGCCTGGCAACGGCTACGAATCGTCGGCAGAAGGCGTGATGGTTCACTGGTAACCAAGATAAACAAGGTATTGGCTATCGGTTCCTCAAGTGATTTGAGAAGTGCGTTCGCCGTCGGGCGGTTCATCGCCTCGGCCGGGTTCAGCAATACCAGGCGCGCGCCATGGCGATGGGTGCCCACGTGCAGAAAGTCATCCAGCCCCCTCACCTGATCAATCGTGATCTGCTGGCTGGGCTTCTTCTTGCCCGCATCACTGCCTTCGGCTACCGCGCCCCCCGCATCGGCGGCCACGACTTCCGGCTGCAAACGGCGCAGGTCCGGGTGGTTGCCCTGCGCGAGCCAGCCGCAAGCCAGACACTTGCCGCAGGCCTCACCAGAATCGGTGAGATTCTCGCAGAGCAGCGATTCGGCGAAGGCGCGTGCCAGATCGAACTTCCCGATCCCGCGCGGGCCGGATATCAGGAGGGCATGCGGGAGTTGCTGGCGCCTGGCGCAAAGCTGTTGCCAAACCACATGGTGCATCTCAATTATTTTCATAAACAATAATCTACAATAGCTTTTTGAATCAGATTCTCGATGATGTCCGGGGCCTGGTCGGCGTCGATCACCTGTATGCGCTGCGCTGCTGCGGCAGCGCGCTCAAGATAAGCGTGTCGCACACGTTCGTGAAAATCGGTCTGCTCCCGTTCGAAGCGATCCAGGGAGCGTTCCTGCGCCGCGATGCGTCGGCGCGCAACGGCGGACGGCAAGTCGAAGAGCAGCGTCAGGTGCGGCTGCAGATGCCGATGTACCCACTGCTCGAGTTGCAGAAACTTGAATGGGTCGAGGCCGCGTCCGCCGCTTTGGTAAGCATAGGTGGCGTCGCTGAAGCGGTCACAGATCACCCAATCGCCACGCGCCAGGGCCGGTTCGATCACCTGTTCGAGATGTTCCCTGCGGGCGGCAAACATCAGCAGGGCCTCGGTCTCCAGGTGCATGGCCTCGTGCAGCAGCAGTTCGCGGAGCTTCTCGCCAAGCCGCGTACCGCCGGGCTCGCGGGTGCACACCACCGTTTTGCCGTGGTCGCGAACAAACGCCGCGGCAGTGGCAATATGGCTGCTCTTGCCAGCGCCGTCGATGCCTTCAAAGGTGACGAATCGGCCGGGCTGCGTGCCTGCACCGTGACTCAAGGTTTCGCACCCCTCTGATAACGTGCCACGGCCTGGTTGTGTTCCGCGAGCGTGCTGGAAAAATGGCTGCTTCCATCGCCGCGCGCGACGAAGTACAGCGCCTCGGTCGGAGCCGGATGCATCGCCGCCTGCAGGGATGCGAGGCCGGGCATGGCAATCGGCGTTGGTGGCAGGCCAGGACGCGTGTAGGTATTGTAGGGCGTATCGGCGAGCAGGTCGCGCTTGCGCAGGTTACCGCCGAAGGTTTCACCCAGGCCGTAGATCACGCTGGGGTCGGTCTGCAACAGCATTCCCCGGCGCAACCGGTTGACGAATACGCCGGCCACCAGCGAACGATCCTCCGAACGCCCGGTTTCCTTTTCGACGATCGAAGCCATGATCAGGGCCTGGTAGGCATCACGATAAGGCAGCATTGCCGCCCGCCCCTGCCACTCGTCCAGCAGATGCCGCTGCATGGCGCGGTACGCTCGCGCCAGCAGATCGACATCACTGCTGCGCTTGGCAAAAAGGTAGGTATCGGGAAAGAATGCCCCCTCGGCTACCCCTTGCGACGCGCCCACCCTCTGCATGATCTCCGCCTCGGGCATGCCCAGCGTGTCGTGGCGAAGGTCCGGATGCGCGTCGAGTTGCCGGCGCAACTGGCTGAAGGTCCAGCCTTCGATGAAAACAAGTTCCGCCTGCGTGAAGTCGCCGCGCGTCAACTTCTTCAGCAGGTCGACCGGCGTGATGCCGCGACTGATTTCGTAGCTACCAGCCTTGATCGACGCGTCGGCACGCATCAGTCTGGCCAGCAGGAGCAGGATCCACGGGTCCAGTTCAACACCTGCGGCGGAGATCTCCCGTGCAGCGCCGCGCAGGCTGCTGCCGGGGACGACGGTGAATTCGATCGACTCCCGCTGCAAATCCAGTGGCGTCATCGCCAGAGCGGCAACCAGCACGGTCAGCAGCGTCAGCGAAAGGGCAAGGAGAACCAGCAAGCTGCGGAGAAGTTTGCGCATCAATCCGGCGCAGCCAGGGTGGCTGCAGGGCGGTAACGGGGAATGGGCTTCGAGTCGTCCTATAATAGCCGAAAGCCGCAGCCCTGAACTCACGACGCACCCGGAGGGTCAGAGCTGACGCCCGTCGGGACCTTCATGAAAACCGCTTTGCCGCGGTAGGCGACGAGTCCACACTTCCGAAAACCACCTGATGAAAATGAAGCGACAATGAGTTCGAGCTGGCTGGAATTTCTTGGCACCTGTGGTGCACGCACCGCACAGGGCGTGGTCACCGATTTTGGCGATGCCGCTGCGGAACTCGCCGCAGCGCGTACGGCGACCATCGTCTCACCGCTGCGCCACCTCGGCGTACTCGAAGTCAGCGGCGCCGACGCCATGTCGTTTCTGCACCAGCAACTGACCAGCGACGTCAAGCATCTCGCCGAGGATGCGGCGCAGCATTCGGCGTGGTGCTCGGCCAAAGGCCGGATGCTCGCCAGCTTTCTTGTCTACCGCAAGGGTTCCGCCTATCATCTGCAATTGTCCGCCGACCTGCTGCCGCGGGTCCGCAAACGCCTGCAGATGTTCGTCCTGCGCAGCAAGGTGCATATCGCCGACCTGTCGGACGCTCAGGAACTCCTCGGCGTGTCCGGTCCGCAAGCCGAGACCGACCTGCGCATGGCCGGCCTGCCGATCCCTGCAGCAGCCCTGGGCACGGCCGCTTTCGCTGCGGGAATCGTCATCCGCCTCGACGCCCAGCGCTTCGGGTTAGTGGTCGAGCGCAGCGCCGTCAACGACCTCTGGCAAGCCCTGCAGTCACACGCCCGGCCGGTAGGGAGCGTGGTGTGGCAATGGCTCGAGATCGAGGCGGGCATTCCACTGATCACCGAACGGACGCAAGAAGAGTTCGTTCCGCAAATGGCCAATTTCGAAAAACTGGGCGCGGTCAGCTTCCACAAGGGGTGTTATCCCGGTCAGGAAATCGTCGCCCGCACCCAGTACCTCGGCAAGGTGAAGCGCCACCTCTATCGCGTGCACTCGGCCAGCCCGCTGGCCGCCGGTCAGGCGCTCTGTTCATCGGCCAACCCCGAACATCCGTGCGGCATGATCGTCAACGCCGCACCGGCACCGGCGGGCGGTTACGACGCCCTGGCGATTGTCCAGGAGGCTTTTGCCGCTGCCGGTGATCTGGAACTCGCCGTTCCGGGTGGCGCGCGTGTCGCTATCCTGCCGCCGGGGGCGTAGGTCACCGCCTGCCGCTGCCGACGATGTGCCTCATCCTGATCGCCTGGCAGGCACACCCGGACTATCCGCTGGTCGTTGCCGCCAATCGCGACGAATTCTTTGCCCGTCCCACCGCCGCCGCCGCGTTCTGGCCGGACGCCCCACAGGTCCTGGCGGGACGCGATCTCGAAGCCGGTGGTACCTGGCTAGGCGTCAGCCGGCAGCAGCGCTTCGCCGCCGTGACCAATTACCGCGAGGGTGGCCGGCAACGTGTCGACGCCCGCTCGCGCGGTGCCCTGGTCGCTGATTTTCTGACCAGCCAGGCCAGCCCGGTCGCCTATCTGACCCCGCTCGAAGCCGACGCTGCCGAATACAACGGCTTCAACCTCGTGGTCGGTAATGGCGAGTCTCTGGCCTACTACTCGAACCGTGGCGACGGCCAGCCCCGCTGGCTGAAACCCGGCCTCTATGGCCTCTCCAATCATCTCCTCGACACGCCGTGGCCGAAGCTGGCCAGCGCCAAGGCGGCCTTTGCCGCGGCGCTGCTGGCGCTGCCGGTGCAGGATCCGTTCCTGGATCTGCTCGCCGACCAGGAAATCGTTCCCGATACACATCTGCCTGAAACCGGCGTACCGCTGGCCTGGGAGCGCATCCTGTCGGCGGTGTTCGTGCGCTCGGAGAACTACGGCACGCGCGCCTCGACACTGCTGACCATCGATCGCGGTGGGCGAACCACGCTGATCGAGCGCAGCTTCGACGCTGCTGCCCGGGCATCCGGCGAAGTCTGCGAAACCTTTCAGTCTTCGCTGATATCGACTGTGGTATAGGGCGGTACCCGTTCGAAAAGTTCGACGATATCGGCGTTGCGCATGCGGATGCAGCCGATCGACCCGGGGCAGCCCATCGGCGTGCTGTCCGGGCTGCCGTGGATGTAAACGTAGCGGCGCATGGTATCGACGCGTCCGAGGCGGTTGCGCCCCGGCTCGCAGCCGGATAGCCAGAGGATGCGCGTGAGAATCCAGTCACGCTTCGGGAAGCGCCTGGCGAGGTCCTGGGAGTAGATTTCGCCGTTCGGCCGGCGTCCGACAAACACCGTGTTTTCGGCTTGTCCCGCGCCAATCTTGGCACGGATCAGATGTCTGCCGCGCGGTGTGCAATAACTGCCATTGACTTCACCAGCGCCTTTCGCTGCCGTTGACACGCTGTAGGTGCGCAGCACCTGACCGGAGGCGTCGGACAGGCGCAGTGTCTGCTGCTTGATCGAGATATCGATGTGCACCCTCATTCCCCTCGACGGCTGCGCCGTGCGGCAAAAAAGTCGGAAAGCAACTGCCCGCATGCTTCGGCCAGGACCCCACCGACGACTTCGGTGTGATGGTTGAGGCGTTCAACCGCAAAAAGATCGACCACGCTGCCATGCACGCCCGTCTTCGGATCCCGGGCACCGTAGATCAGGCGGGCAATGCGCGCCTGCAAGACGGCTCCGGCACACATGGCGCAAGGTTCGAGAGTCACGAACAGTTCGCAGCCGGGCAGACGGTAGTTCCGCAGATTGCGCGCGGCGTCGCGCAAGGCGGCAATCTCGGCATGCGCCGTCGGGTCGTGTTCGCCGATTGGCGAGTTGAAGCCGCGCCCGACGATCACCCCATCACGCACGACCAGCGCACCCACCGGCACCTCACCCAGACATTCGGCGGCACGCGCCAGTGAGAGCGCCTCGCGCATGAAATATTCGTCTTCCATCGCCGGCATTCTACCCCAGCGCCGGGCACGCTACTGACGTGCAGCGACTGCCCCCGGTCTTGCGCCGGCCGGGGTGAATGCAGCCTTGTTCAGAGGAAGGCAGGTTCGGCAGTGCTCGCAAACCCCCGCGAGCCGGTGACCTGACGCATTGAGGGAATGGTCCAGCAACAAGGGCGAGCGCGGTCTTCAACTCACCCCTGCTGCAGCGCTCAGGACGCTGGTGGCCGGATGAAAATCTCCACGCGGCGGTTTTGCGCGCGACCTTGATCGGTGTTGTTGGGGGCAATCGGTTCGTCCTGGCCACGCCCGAACTGCTGCAGGCGCGCGCCGTCTACGCCGCGTGACATGAGGTAGCTCGACACCGAACGGGCACGTTCCAGGGACAATTTGCGGTTGCCGTCGGGAGTCCCGGTGCTGTCGGTGTGGCCGATCACGGTGCCGGTCACGCCACAGTACTCCTTGATCGTATTGGCCACGGAGTCCAGTGTGCCCGCAAAGGCCGGGCTGATTTCGGCGCTACCGGAGCGGAACATCACCGAGCCCGGAATGTTCAGTTTTACCGAGCCGTCGTCCTGTTCGCTCATGCCGATCATCTTGTTGTATTGCGAACCGACCAGAGCGCCGGCAAGCGCGCCCAGCAGGATGCCGTTGCGCGCCCCCACGCGCGAGTTCTTGGACACCGAACTGCCGATCACGCCGCCGAGTACGCCGCCGGCGACGCCACCGATGACGGCGTTGGTCGTGTCGCTGTTGCCGCCGCCGCCGAGCGGCTTGCAGCCGGCTGGCCCTGCCGCTTGCTGCTGCGGCCCGGTAGCACAGCCGGCAAGCGCCACACCGGCCACGACGATAACGGCAAATCGATTCAGTTTCATTGGATTCTCCCCTTCCTCATGAGTAAGTCGACCGCGGTCGCGGCAGACGATGAATAGTCCCGCTTTTTATCCTGCTCTTGCCGCACGCGTCAACTCAAGAATTCGCCACGATTCGCTACCCGCCAATTCCCGTGCTCAGATGCCCACCTGCGTTCCGCATCCTGCGAAGGATGCCGAGGCACCAAATGCCGCACCGGAATGGTTCCGCGTGCCCAAGGATTGTGCGCCGCATCACGGCAGAACCGCGCGACGTCCCGGGAATCCCATATAATCAATGCACTACGATTATGGTACATATCTTGCTTTTGGAGTCTCATCGAGACAAATCAATGGGAGTTCAGCACATGCGCAAGAAGAAACTGGTGATGGTCGGTAACGGCATGGCTGGCGTACGCACGCTCGAGGAATTGCTGAAGATCGCGCCCGAGCAGTACGAAATCACCGTTTTCGGCGCCGAGCCGCACCCCAACTACAACCGTATCCTGCTCTCGCCGGTTCTCGCCGGCGAGATGACGATTCAGGACATCATTCTCAACGATCACGGCTGGTACGCGCAGCACGGCATTACGCTGCACCTGGGCAAGAAGGTCGACACGATCGACCGCGTGCAACGCCGGGTGATCGCCGACGATGGCACTGAAGCGACCTACGACCGCCTGCTGCTATCGACCGGCTCCAGCCCGTTCATCCTGCCGGTGCCCGGCAACGACCTGCCGGGCGTCATCTCGTACCGCGACATCGCCGATACCGACGCGATGATCGACGCGGCCCGGCACTACCGGCACGCGGTGGTGATCGGCGGTGGCCTGCTCGGCCTCGAAGCGGCCAACGGTCTGAAGCTGCGCGGCATGGACGTGACGGTGATCCATCTCGCCGAGTGGCTGCTCGAACGCCAACTCGATCAGACCGCCGGCCGGATGCTGCAGAAGTCGCTGGAGGACCGCGGTCTGAAGTTCCTGCTCGGCAAACAGACCGAAATGCTGATCGCCGGCGAGAGCGGGCGGGTCGCGGCGATCCGCCTCAAGGACGGTTTGCAGATCCCGGCCGACCTGGTGGTGATGGCCGTCGGCATCCGGCCGAACACCGCGCTGGCCGAGTCGGCGGGTATCTACTGTCAGCGCGGCATCGTGGTCAACGACACCATGCAGACCTACGACCCGAAGATCTACGCGGTCGGGGAATGTGTCGCGCACCGCGGCGTTGCTTACGGACTCGTGGCGCCGTTGTTCGAGCAGGGCAAGGTCGCGGCCAACCATCTGGCGAACTACGGCATCAGCCGCTATACCGGCTCGGTGACCTCGACCAAGCTCAAGGTGACCGGCATCGACCTGTTCTCGGCCGGCGATTTCTTCGGCAATCACGAGACCGAGGAGATCGTGCTCAACGACGCCGCCGGCGGGGTGTACAAGAAACTGGTGATCCGGGACAACAGGTTGGTCGGTGGGGTGCTCTACGGCGACACCGCTGACGGCCCCTGGTACTTCCAGTTGCTGCGTGACGGCCAGGACATTCACGAGATTCGCGATCACCTGCTGTTCGGGCAGTCGCATGTCGGGGACGTCGGCCACCAGGGTCACAGCAAGGCGGCGGCGATGGCCGACAGTGCCGAAGTGTGCGGCTGCAACGGCGTCAGCAAGGGCAGCATCGTCAAGGCGATCAAGGAAAAGGGCCTGTTCACGCTCGACGACATCAGGAAACATACCAAAGCCTCGTCCTCGTGTGGATCGTGTTCCGGACTGTGCGAGCAGATTCTTGCGGCGACCATCGGCGGCGCCTACACGCCGGCGGCATCGAACCGCAAAGCGGTCTGCGGCTGTACCGACTACTCGCACCAGGAGGTCCGCGACGCGATCCGCGCGCAGCACCTGCTGACCGTCAGCGACGTGATGCGCTTCCTCGAATGGCGGACGCCCGACGGTTGCGACAAGTGCCGCCCGGCCCTCAACTACTACCTGATCTCGACCTGGCCACACGAAGCCCTCGACGATCCACGCTCGCGCCTGATCAACGAACGCGCACACGCCAACATCCAGAAGGACGGCACCTACTCGGTAGTGCCCCGCATGTGGGGCGGAGTGACGACCGCGTCGGAGTTGCGCCGCATTGCCGATGTCGCCGACAAATATCAGGTGCCGACGATCAAGGTCACCGGCGGCCAGCGCATCGACCTGCTCGGGATCCGGAAGGAAGACCTGATCGGCGTCTGGAAGGATCTCGGCATGCCCTCGGGGCACGCCTACGGCAAATCGATCCGCACCGTGAAAACCTGTGTCGGCCTGGAGCATTGCCGCTTCGGCACGCAGTTGGCGATGAACATGGGCGTCAAGCTCGAAAAGATGCTGTTCGACATGTACGCCCCGCACAAGGTCAAGCTCGCGGTTTCGGGCTGTCCGCGCAATTGCGCCGAGGCCGGCATCAAGGACGTCGGGGTGATCGGTGTCGACTCGGGTTACGAGTTGTACGTCGGCGGTAACGGCGGCATCAAGACCGAGGTCGCGCAGTTCTTCGCCAAGGTGAAAAGCGACGAGGAGGTGCTCGAGTACAGCGGGGCCTTCCTGCAACTCTATCGCGAGGAAGGCTTCTACCTCGAACGCACCTGTCATTACCTCGAACGCGTCGGCCTCGACCACGCCAGGCGCCTGGTCGTCGAAGACGAAGAAAACCGCAAGGCGCTTTACGGACGCCTGCTCGCCGAGTTGAAGGACGCCCGCGACCCGTGGGCCGAACGCATCGCCGGCGTTGAGAGGAACGAGTATGAAATGCTTTCGGTATGAAGAATTGGAGAACAGAAATGGCTGAATGGAAGTCGATCTGCACGCTTGAAGAGATCCCGCGCCTGGGGAGTCGCGTGGTGCGCTCCACCAGCGGCAACATTGCCGTGTTTCGCACCTCGGGCGGCGAGGTGTTTGCGCTGCGCGACCAGTGTCCGCACAAGGGCGGGCCATTGTCGCAGGGCCTGGTGCATGGCAATCAGGTGACCTGCCCGCTGCACGGCTGGAAACTGCGCCTGGATTCCGGTGAGGCCGTCGCGCCCGACCAGGGCTGCTCGCGTCGCTACCCGGTCCGGGTCGAAAGCGGCACCGTTTTTCTTGAAATCTGAACCGACTGGAGAAAAAAATGGACAACTCATTCTGGAAGGCCGGACATCGGCCGACGCTATACGCGGCATTTCTCTACTTTGATCTCGCGTTCATGGTCTGGGTCATGCTCGGCCCGCTCGGCGTGCAGATCGCCACCGACCTCGGCCTGTCGCACGCCCAGAAGGGCATGATGGTCGCCACCCCGGTGCTCGCCGGCGCGATCCTGCGCATCTTCATGGGCGTCCTGGTCGACCATCTGAAGCCGAAGCTGGCTGGTGCCATCGGCCAGGTGATCGTGATCGTCGCCCTGTTCTTCGCCTGGTATTTCGGCATCCACAGCTACGAGCAGACGCTGATTCTCGGTGGCTTCCTGGGCGTTGCCGGTGCCTCGTTCGCCGTCGCTCTGCCGCTCGCCTCGCGCTGGTATCCCCCGGAGCATCAGGGTACGGCGCTGGGCATCGCCGGTGCCGGCAATTCGGGGACCGCGCTGGCCGCCCTGATCGCCCCCAGTCTGGCGATCGCCTTCGGCTGGACCAACGTCTTCGGGCTGGCGCTGCTGCCACTGATCGCGGTCTTCGTCTTCTACCTGCTGGCGGCCAGGGACGCCCCGGAATGCCCGCCACCGAAATCCCTGGCCGAGTACCTGAAAGTGCTCAAGGACAGTGACGCCTGGTGGTTCATGTTCTTCTACTCGGTGACCTTCGGCGGCTTCGTCGGTCTCGCCTCGTCACTGACCATCTACTTCAACATCCAGTACGGGCTGGACGCCAAAACCGCCGGCTTCTTCACCGCCGCCTGCGTCTTTGCCGGCTCGCTGGTCCGGCCCATTGGCGGCAACGTCGCCGACCGCATCGGCGGCATCAAGAGCCTGTCGGTGATGTACGTCCTGGCGGCGATGTTTCTCGGCATCGTCAGCATCGGCCTGCCCAGCGCGTGGATGGCGCTGCTCGCCTTCGTCGGGGCGATGCTGGCCCTGGGCATGGGCAACGGCGCCGTCTTCCAGTTGGTGCCGCAGCGCTTTCGCAAGGAGATCGGCGTGATGACCGGACTGGTCGGCATGGCTGGCGGCGTCGGGGGTTTCTATCTGGCGTCGTCGCTCGGTTACGCGCGGCAGATCACCGGCAGTTACCAGATGGGCTTCCTGATCTTTGCTGCCCTCGCGCTGCTGGCGCTGGCCGGTCTGAGCGGCGTCAAGACGCGCTGGCGGACGACCTGGGGAGCGGCGCACCTGACCGCGGCCAGGATCTGATTCACAGCCATGGCGAGCGGGCGGCAAGGTACAGTGCGACCTGCCGCCCTGCCCTTTCCGGAGCCGTTCCACGATGCCGCTTGAAATCGACGCCGGACATTCCTCGCTGACCGGTCCGCGTGAACGCAACGAGGACTTCTGCGGCATGGTCACCCCGCAGGGCGGGGAACTCGAAAACAAGGGGCTGATCGCCGCCGTCGCCGACGGCATCGGCGGCCACAAGGGGGGGCGTGAAGCTGCCGAGTACACGGTACGCGGCCTGCTTTCCGACTACTACGCGACGCCCGACACCTGGAGCGTGCCGCATGCGCTCGAAAAGGTGGTGGTCCCGCTCAACCGCTGGGTGATGGCCGAAGCCGGTCGCCAGTCCGACCTCGCCGGCATGGCGACGACCCTGACCGTGCTGGTGCTGCGCGGCCGCCGCTACGTCTGCGCGCACGTCGGCGACTCGCGCCTGTACCTGCTGCGCGACGGCCTCTGCACGCGCCTGACCAGCGACCACGTCTGGGAACACCCGGAACTCAAGAACGTGCTGTCGCGCGCGGTCGGCCTCGACCGTCACTTCCATCTCGATTTCGTCGACGGCGAGTTGCAGGAAGGCGACTGCTTCCTGCTCTGCTCCGACGGCGTCTGGGAACCGCTCGGTGCTGGCCGCATCCGTGCCACTTTGCTGGCCCATCCCGACGCACAGCAGGCAGCGGCATCGCTGACCAGCCTGGCACTGGCCTCCGGCGGCCAGGACAACGCCAGCGCTGTCGTCCTGCGCGTGAACGGCCTGCCGCCGGAAAACCTGCGCGACTCGCTGGAGGGGACGGCCAGGCTGCCGCTGCCGCCGCGTTTCAAGCCCGGTCAGATCTTCGACGGGTTGCGCATCGACGAAGTGCTGCACGACTCGCGAACGACCCTGCTCTACCGGGTCACCGACCCGCTCTGCGGCCGGCAACTGGTGCTGAAAACACTGCGTCCGGAGCTTGCCGACGATGCCGAGGA
Source organism: Pseudomonadota bacterium (assembly GCA_029780075.1). Lineage (GTDB taxonomy): Bacteria > Pseudomonadota > Gammaproteobacteria > Burkholderiales > Rhodocyclaceae > Accumulibacter. The sequence continues at coordinate 1,577 of JAKOZI010000155.1, read as the reverse complement.
AATCCGCGCGCTGATCATGGAAGAGTGGCGTGCCCGGCGCATCGTCTCGCCCTGCTTCGCGCAGCTCGTACCGGCCGGGAAACGCAGTTGCCTCTACTACCTGCAGGCCTGGTACGAGGGCGCAACGCTGCAAAGGATGCTCGACGCCGACTTCCATTTCACCGTCGCCGACGCCGTGCAGCACGGCATGCGGTTGATGAAGGGGCTGTCCGCCCTGCACCGCCTCGACGTCGCCCATCGCGACATCAAGCCGGCGAACCTCCATCTCGGCCGCGACGGTCAGTTGCGCATCCTCGACCTCGGGGTGGCGCTCAGCCTGTCGGAAGACGAGTCCATCCCCGGCAGCCCCGGGACGCCGAGCTACATGGCGCCGGAACTGTTCACCGGCGACCCCGCCGGTACGGCGCACGACCTCTACGCCGCCGGCGTGACGCTCTACCATCTGCTGACCCGCAAGTATCCCTACGGCGAGATCGAGCCATTCCAGCATCCGAAATTCAGTGATCCGGTGCCTCCGACGCGCTATCGCCCGGACATCCCCGGCTGGCTGGAAAACGTCGTGCTCAAGGCCGTCGCCAGAGATCCCGCGCAGCGTTTCGAAACCGCCGAAGAATTCCTGCTGGCGCTCGAACGCGGCGCCAGTCGGCCGCTCGGCCGGCCGCCCGCGACCCCGCTGGCGATGCGCAACCCGCTGCTCACCTGGCGCATCATCGCCGGCGTCTCGCTGCTCCTCAACCTCTTCCTGCTGATGCTGCTGACGCGCTGAAGCGGTCGGCGGTGGCATACCATTGAGCGCCGCCAAGATGATCGAAAGTAACATACCGAAATCTGTTGCGTTTGGTTGAGCGCTATTGTATTGATATCTAATACAAATGACTTGCCATGAAAGGAGCCATCATGTCGAGAAACACCAGCGTCACCTTGGGCGAACACTTCGATGGCTTTATCACCAAGCAGATCGATTCCGGACGCTTCGAGTCCAAGAGCGAGGTTGTGCGCGCCGCGATGCGGCTGCTCGAAGAGCACGAACAGAAAGTAAGCGCGTTGCGTCAGGCCTTGGTCGAGGGTGAGACGAGTGGCGAACTTGTGCCCTTTGCGATGGCCGTGATCATCGCGGAGGCGCGCCAGGAGGCCAAGAGCGGTTCCGTGGATGCTTGAGCTGGTTCGTCGTCCGCGCGCGCCGCGACCTCAAGGAGATTTGGAATTACACCGCTCGGCAATGGGCTGCGGCGCAAGCGGATCATTTCATGGCCATCTATGACCCGGCGTGATCTTGTTGAAGGATCCGACGTCGAGGGTGGCCGGCGCCTGCCTGGACAGCGCGCCACTCTTCTCAGTGGTCGGCGCCAGTTGTCCCAAGTGAAGAATCTAACTGAGTAAGCGCTTAGCAAAAAGTCATTCGATAATCCGAGCCGAAACCGTCCAGAATTTTGTCGACGTCGGCCTCAAGCCCGGCAGAGTTCCGGGCTTTGAACGCCATCCACTCGTACTTCATTTTGTGCCAGAGCTTCTCGATGCGGTTCAGTTCCGGGCTGTAAGGCGGCAGGAAGTAAAGCGTTAGCCCCTTCTCTCTCAGG
>JAKOZI010000139.1 GCA_029780075.1 Pseudomonadota bacterium | reverse complement strand
TGACCTGCCCCCATTCACCGTACCAATCAAAAGTGGAAGTCCGGGTTCAAGGGTAATCGATTTGTCATTGAGTTGAAGGGTGTTGAGCTGCATCGCCAGCGCGCTGGCGGTGCAGCTCGGCGAATCGAGCTGGTGGTATGCGTCCCAGGCTGCTGTGCGGCCTGACCTCGTTGTAATCCGCTCGCCAGACCGCCACGGCGTTCCTAGCCTGATGCAGGGTCTCGAACCAGCTCTCGTTCAAGTGTTCGTCACGGAACTTGCCGTTGAAGCTCTCGATGTAGCCGTTCTGCATGGGACGCCCTGGCTGGATCAGGATGTGGCGGATGCCGTGGGTCTGTGCCCAGGCCATGAAGGCCCTGCTGGTGAACTCTGGACCGTTGTCGGTGCGCACGGCCTGCGGGTACCCACGAAACAGCGCTGCCCGATCCAGAACGCGGGTCACGTACTGGCCTGAAATGCCGAAGTCCACCGCAATGTCCACGCTCTCGTGGCTGAAATCATCGGCCACGGTCAGGTACTTCAGGCGCCGCCCTCCCGAGAGGCTGTCGCTCACAAAATCCATGCTCCACACTTCGTTGACCGTGCGTGCCAGTTGCAGCGGCACCCGCTCGTTGACAGGGCGCTTGCCCTTCCTGCGCCGGCGCACAGTCAGGTTGGCTTGCCGGTAGAGGCGGTACACGCGCTTGTGATTCACGCCGGGGAACTCCGGGCGCAACATGTCGTGGATGCGCCGGTAGCCAAAGCGGCGACGCACATGTGCGATCTCGACGATCTTGCCTGTGAGATCCTGGGTCATCGGGTCGGTCTCGGGTGGATGGCGGTAACTGTCGCGGGAGAGCCCCACAAGACGGCACGCGCGGCGTTCGGACAAATGGTGTTCGTTGACCATGATCCGGATCGCCTCGCGCCTGGCCTGTGGGGCTAGCGCTTTACCCCCAGGACGCTCTTGAGCGCGTGCATGTCCAGGTGGGCCTCGGCCAGTAGCCGTTTGAGCTTGGCGTTCTCGGACTCCAGTTCACGCAGGCGTTGGGCCTCGGAAACCTGCATGCCGCCAAACCTGGCGCGCCACTTGTAGAAGGTGGCGTCGCTGAAGCCGCCATTGCGGCACAGTTCCTTGATCGGTAGGCCGGCCTCGGCCTGGCGCAGGAACCCGATGATCTGTTCTTCGGTAAATCTGCTCTTCTTCATGTCCGTCATTCTCCGGGTGGTTGACGGACTTCACTAACTTCAGACTGGTACGGCTGGTGGGGGCAGGTCACCGGTTGCCACGCGGGGCTTTCTGGAGGTTTGTAAGAATTATTGGGCAATTCCCAGCGTCGGATGGACTTGAGTAGCTATCAAAACAGGAATACGAGTTTCTTTTTGTATGGGAGACGTGTCGCCGCCCTTGGCGCGCCTTGCCCTCAGGCCATGGGCACCCGACGCTTCAGGACTGCCTCGTCGATCTCGACCGTGACCGGATGCGGTGGCGGTTGACGCGTATCCCGAGCCGCCGAAGCGGTTGAAGAAGGTGGAACGCTCGGTGCATTTCAACGGCCAGGCGCTGATCGCGAGGCTGTTTTGAATGGAATTCCGATGAAAACAGCCTCTTCCCAGCGTCGATTGGTCATCATCAGCTATTGATAGATGAGCCTTCTGACTCAGCGCCACTGCGTCAGCGAAACCCCGATTCCCACCCCCGTGTTGCGGAAGTTGTAGTTCTGCAGCGAGTCGTTCCAGCCGTAGAAGGCCTGGACGTAACCATGCAGCTGGCCGTACAGCGGGAACGCCCAGTCGGCCTGCACCGAGGTGCGGCTGGGCGTGGTTGAGCTGTTCTTCAGGTTGTTGCGCACCG
>JAKOZI010000131.1 GCA_029780075.1 Pseudomonadota bacterium | reverse complement strand
AAGGGAAAATAAAACGTCTAAGACCTTTTTCTTCAGGGCCTTAATCTTTCCGCCGTTGTTTGAATAAAAGGTGATCTCCACATTTTTGACCTTGTTTTCGTTCAATCGGTAAATGATGCGTACGCTACCGTTTGTCCCGTAAAGCTCCCTGCCGTCGGGGCTTCCCGCCGCAACGGGAAAATCCTTGAAGACGGCCGTCCATTCGGTCAGTTTCTTGCCCCCGCCGTCGTACAGGAGAGATACTTCGTAAGGACACATGGCATACAGCGAATAATGGACGCGGGATACGACGCGATCGGGAAGGGGAAGTTCGCAGCTTCCGCCGGGATAGAAGACCGTAAAGGATCCGTCACCCTTTCCGCTTGCGACTTCAAGAATCGAGTCGTACCCCAAGAGAATGTCGTAAGTTTTGTATCCGTACTTCTGCGCGAAAAGCCATGCCGACGCCGGATAATCGTCAAACAGGACGTCGAGGACGAAGTCGGTCTCCATTCTCTGGCGAACGACCGATTTGACGGTCTCCGCGAAATTCTTTTCGTCGAAGGGCTTTTCCCCGCGGAAGGCGAAAAAACAGGCGCAAACGGCCAGCAACGCTATAACGGCACAAAAAGCGATCTTCTTCATCATCACCACAACACTTCCGTCAAAGATATGTCCGTCTGAGACATCAAATAGTTGGATACTTCCGTCCAGACGCGCCTTAAATCTCCCGCGTCTCCCGCCACGACGAGAATGTTGGGGGAGACGTAACCGCGCTCTATCTGGTCCGACAGGGCGGGAAGCAGGGCGGATATCTTTCCGTTCGATACGGGCACGAACATGCTTCCCAAGGCTTCGCCGGAAAACTTCCATGAAGCCGCCGCCCGCCGTAACTTCTCCGCAAGCTCTTCGCTCTTCCTTAAAACGCCGAAATCGTCGTAGGAAAGCCCGACGGAATGCTCGGGCACGCCCAAGGAAAGCACGCCGGCGCTCAGGAAATCGTCGCAGTCGACGGTTGGCGAAAAAACTTCGACGCTGCAGCTTTCGAGACGCAACGCCTGATCCTTGTAAAACCTGACATCGGGAAAGAGAAGAAAGAACAAACAGACCGAAAAG
>JAKOZI010000108.1 GCA_029780075.1 Pseudomonadota bacterium | reverse complement strand
TGCAGTCGGGCAATGCCATCGGTGGCGCCATCTCGCAGGATGGCAGCATCGTCGTTGCGCAGAACTATACGCCCGGAGGCATCAAGGCTTTTGACGCCGAAACGCTGGAACTGCTCGCCGAAGTGCCCGCCGAATACGCACCGGGGAGATTTTCCAAAGTTGTCGGGCTTGCCGATCTCTCCGGCAACCGCTTTGCATATGCCCTGTTCGATGCCGGCGAGATCTGGGTGAGCGATTTTTCAGATCGGCGACGGCCGCAGACGCAGCGCTACCCGGCCGGACTGCAGCCCTATGACGGACTCGTGACGCCGGATGGGCGTTATTATCTGGCCGGACTGTTCGGCGAGGACGGCGTCGCGCTGCTCGATACCTGGCAGCCGCAGCCCGAGACCCGACGTATCCTGCAGGGCTACGGGCGCGGGCAGGAGAAGTTGCCGGTTTTCAAGATGCCGCATCTGCGTGGTTGGTCGCTGGCGCAGGGCAAGGTGTATCTGCCGGCGATCGGGCGCCACGAGGTGCTGGTGGTAGCCGCCGGTAGCTGGCAGGAAGCCGGCCGCATCCCGGTCAGGGGCCAGCCGGTGTTCGTCATGGCGCAACCCGACGGCCGGCAGGTGTGGGTCAATTTCGCGTTTCCCGACAATGGCTGGGTCGAGGTGATCGACACACTGAGTGGCAAGGTGGTGCGCACCCTTGCACCAGGGAAGGCCGTCCTGCACATGGAGTTTACCCCGCGTGGCGAGCACGTCTGGATTTCCGCACGTGACGACAACCGCGTGCTGATTTACGATACGGCGACTTTCGAAAAAATTGGAGAATTTGCCGCCCAGGCACCGAGCGGCATTTTCTTCACCAGCCGTGCCAACCGCACCGGATTCTGACCAAGATGCTCAATGAGGCGGTCGATTTTCGCTTGCTCAATGATTTCCAGAGAGACTTCCCGCTCTGTTCGGCGCCTTTCGCGGAATTGGCATCGCGGCTGGGCGTCGCCGAAGCGGCGGTCCTGCGGATGCTCGAAGGACTGCGCCGCGAAGGAAAGATTGCACGCGTCGGTGCGGTCTTCGCTCCGAAGCGCATCGGCGCCAGCATGCTGGCCGCGATGGCCGTGCCGCCCGAGAAGCTGGCCGCTGCCGCCGAGGCGGTGAATCGCTTCCCCGAGGTTAACCACAATTACGAGCGCGAGCACCGCTACAATCTGTGGCTGGTCGTCACGGCCGGTTCGGAAGGCCGCCTGCAGGCTGCCCTCGGCGCCATCGAACAGGCGGCTGGCTGGCCGCTGCTGCGCTTGCCCCTGCTGCAGGAGTACCACATCGATCTCGGTTTCCCGCTGAATGGCAAAGGGGAGAGGCCGGCCGCCAGCGGTGGCGTACGCTGGCAGCCCTTCGTGCCGCCGATGCCGCTGGATGAGGGTGAGCGTCGTCTGGTCAGTGCCTTGCAGGAAGGCTTGCCGCTGTTCATTCGTCCGTTCGCGGTCCTTGCCAGTCGTGTCGGCTGCGACGAAAGCGAGGTTCTCGAAAGAATCCGTCGCTGGTGTGCCGAAGGCATCATCAAGCGTTTCGGAGTCATCGTCAGGCACCACGAACTCGGGTACACCGCCAATGCGATGCTGGTTCATGACATCCCCGACGCCGATGTCGCCGAGGTCGGCGAGAGGCTGGCCTGTGCCGCCGGAGTGACGCTCTGCTACCAGCGTCCGCGGGTGCCTCCCGAGTGGCCCTACAATCTGTTCTGCATGATTCACGGTCAGGATCGCGCGCAGGTCGAGGCGAGTATCGCCGAACTGCGCGCCAGGCTCGGTCTGACCGACTACGCGCATGACATTCTGTTCTCGCTGACCCGTTTCAAGCAGCGCGGCGCGCATTATGCGTGAGGCGATCGAACTCGACACGATCGATCGCGCGATCATCGACACGCTGCAGGGTGGTTTTCCGATCAGCGAGCGGCCCTATGCTGAAGTGGCCGGGGGGCTCGGGATTGCCGAGGCAGACTTGCTCTGGCGCCTGCAACGACTGCTCGACCGGCGCGTGCTGACTCGCTTCGGCCCACTCTTTCAGGTTGAACGCATGGGTGGCGCCTTCGTTCTGGCGGCGATGCGCGTTCCTGAATCGGACTGGCAGCGAGTGCTCGCGGTCGTCAATTCCCTGCCCGCGGTCGCCCACAACTACCGCCGCGAGAGTGAGCGGAACAGCGATTTCAACATGTGGTTCGTTCTTGCCGCCGAGAGCGCGGCCGGTATCGATGCGGCCATCGCGCAGATTCAACAGTGCAGTGGTTTGCAGGTCTTCCGCTTCCCGAAGCTGCAGGAGTATTTCGTCGAGATGAAACTGCCGGTGCGGCCATGACGGGCGGTCTCGACCCGATCGATCGCCGCCTGGTGTTGTCGACCCAGAGCGGTCTGCCGCTGGTGCCGCGCCCCTATCATCAGTTGGCCGAGGAAGTCGGCATTTCGCCGGCAGAAGTGATGACGCGGTTGGCGCGCATGCTTGAGACTGGCGTCATTCGCCGCATCGGCGCCGTGCCCAATCACTACGCGATCGGCTACCCTGCCAATGGCATGAGTGTTTGGGATGTTCCGGACGAGCGTATCGACCAACTTGGTGCTCGTGTCGGAGCGCTCGATTTCGTCACTCACTGCTATCACCGGCCGCGCCGACTTCCCGAGTGGCCGTACAACCTGTTTGCCATGGTGCATGGAAGTTCACGGGCGGAAGTGCAGGGCATGGTGGCGGCGATCGCGGCGGTCCTCGGATGCGATTGCCGTTCGTACGATATCCTGTTTTCGACCGCCATTCTCAAGAAAACGGGCCTGCGGATCGGCGCTTGAGCAGAGCTTCCCTGCGCGTAGCGAACCCGCACCGTTGCTGCACAGCCGATCGATATCTGCCGTACAATTCGACCGTCGGTGCTCAGGAGCAACAGGCCTGCGCACTAGCCTGATGGATCTGTTGGCGATCGCTTTCCCTGACCGCGGGGTCGGGAGGTCGAACTGGAGGAGGGCTGGCAGATGGGATTGGCACAGGTGGGACGCGGTTTTCTTCGGCATCCGGCCGACATTCCGATCGAGATCGATGCCGAGGTGCCGTTGCCGACGAGGTTGCGTCGTTTGAAGGACATCAGCCTCGGTGGGTTGGCCTGTCGCTCGGAGCGGCCACTGGAGGTCGGGTCTGGTGTACGGCTGACCATCCCGCTGGTCAAGCCGGCCTTTCACGCGGCGGGTTCGGTGGTATGGTGCCGTCGCCATGGTCTGTACTACGAAGTCGGTATCCGGTTCATTGAATCCGATGATGTTTTCGCTGCCCGCATGGTGGAGCAGATCTGCCAGATCGAACACTACCGCAAGGAAGTGTTGCACAGCGAAGGACGTGTGCTCGACGGCGAGGCCGCGGCGCTGGAGTGGATCGCTCATTACGCCGCGAAGTTTCCATCCCTGGACACGACCAGTCGCCACTGAGGATCTTCAGCGCTGCGGTACGCATCGGCCATGCGCCGGTAATGCTGGCCGGCAATCGTGCAGGGGTTTCAAGCGTTGTCGGCGGGGGATCGCGTCAGTCGTACCGGTAACGGTTGCGAAATGTCGAGATGCACATCACGCTGCGGGAACGGAATCGGAATTCCTGCGGCTTCCAGACGCTGCCCGATCGCATGCCGGAGGTCGCTATCTACCCTGCGGGCAACCAGATTCGGCCCCAGTTCGACCCAGAAGACGAGGACCAACAGCAGCGCACTGTCGCCAAAGTCTTCGAAAAAGACTTCCGGTGGCGGGTCCTTCAGGACCTGCGCGTGTTCCTCGGCACAGCGCGCAATCATCTCGGCGGCCGCTCGCACCGGTGCACCGTAGGCGATGCCCAACCTGATCTCACGGCGGATGCGCGGGTTCGAATAGGTCCAGTTGACGACCTGGTTTTCCAGAAAGCTGGAATTCGGCACCAACGCTTCGACACCGTCGAAGCCACGCACCGTCGAAGCGCGCAGGTCAACGGCAATGACATGGCCAGTCATGCCGCCCAGAGCGATGATGTCACCTACCCTGATCTTGCGTTCGAAGAGGATGATGATCCCGCTGATCACGTTCTTGATGATGGTCTGGGTGCCGAAACCGACGCCGATGGCCAGTGCACCACCCATGAACGCGAAGACCGTAAGGGGAATGCGCGCCAGATTGAGAATGAAGATGATCAGCGCCACCGCCAGTGAGATCATCGCCCAGCGACGAATCACGCTGGCCATTTGCTCGTTGACTCCGAAGCGGCTCACCATCACGCGCTGCAGGCGCCGTGAGAGCAGCGCGAACAGCCAGTAGCCGAACAGGAAGAGCAGCAGTGCACCAATGCTCTTGCCGACCGTAACCCCGTAGGTGACGGTCACCGTCTTGCCATCGATGACTGTCGAATCCTCGACGGCAAACATCTCGAAGTTCCAGATCGACTTCAACGTCTGCGCCAACTGCAGGGCGCCAAGCTGCCAGTCGTTGACGCTGGTGGTTCTGGCAGTGAAGCCGAAGTCATCGAGCCAGCGATCGAGTTGACGTTCCATCCGGTCACTCGCCCGTTGCAGGCGCTGGTATGCCCGCGCCCGCTGTTGCAGTGCCTCGTACAGGCTTGAATCCTTGTCCGTGGCGTCCGGGTCAAGCGACGCTCCGCCCTGGCGCAACTGCTGCTCGCGCACCGCAACGCGTGCAGCCTGCTGCAGTTCGTCGACGATCTGCTTGCGGCTGGCCAATTCTTCCCTGCTCTGGCTCAGACCCGTGATCACCGACTGGCGGGTGTTGGCATCCGCGGAATGAAAGCCGACGTAACGCTGTGCCCAGGCATCGCTTGCCACCTGCAGCGTCGTCTGCAACCAGGTCAGCGTCAACAGCAGCACGCGGTCGGTTTCCAGGCGCGCGTCAAGCAACTCCAGTCTGTCCGCCTGCGACGCGCTGCTGCCGGCCTCCGCCACGAGTTTGATCAGTTGTTGGCGTTCCGCTGCGCGCCGGCCATTAGCGATCACGAGCGCATCGACCTCCGCAATGACCACGTTCAACTCCTTGCGCAGCAGCGCTTGTTGCTGTTCCAGTTCATCCTTGCCGAGGCGTTGCTCAGGTCGCACGCGGGTCAGCAAACGCTCCAGTTCGGAGTTGAGTGTCTGCACCCCCTGCCTTTCCAGACGGACCCTGTCGAGTCCAAGGCTGATGTTGGCCAATTCTGCTTCGGCGAGTTGCCGACGCAGGATGGCCAGTTCCCGGCCCAGACGTTCCTTGTCAATCGCGCTCTGACCGCCAGCCCGGGCGAGTTTGTCCTCTGCCAGGCGAACCGCTTCCGCCGCGCGCTGTTGTGTCTCAAGCCGTCCCACTTTGAGCGTTTCCAGTGCACGTTCCGTCGACGCCAGACTGTGCAGGCGCTCCTTTCCTGAATCCACAAGGTCGCGCAAGGCATCGACCCGTAGCGCGGAGTAGGGCGGCGGGCCGGCGAACTCCGCCATCAGGGTCTGCTTGTGCGGGTTGTCGGGTTGCGCGGTTTTCACGCTCTCCAGTTCATCCAGCAGTTTGAGTCGTTCGCTATAGGCAATGACCAGGCGGTCGAAGAGCCGCTGGCGATCGCTCGCCGGCAATTCCTCGGATCCCGGAGTTCCCCCCTCTTCCAGATGCCCGGTTTCCTGCCGACGGCGCGCCTCGCTCAGTTGTGCTTCGATCTGGGTACGCTGGTCCACCGTGGTGGCGACCGCTTCAGGCTTGGGCACGCTGTTCTGCGCTGTGGGAATCGGAATCTGGCCGTGCGCCAGCGACGCGCAAACCGCCACCAGGAGGGCCCCGAGCCATGTTGTGAAGTTGAGGTCGCCTGACTTCACGGATGCGGCGGCGTTACGCCTTTGCCAGCCAAATAAACGAGGGATCTGCTGTCCACAGCACGCGTGTGTTTGCGGAGCGTCATCAACATTCCGAGGCGCATCTGTTGTCACCAGGTTTTTCCAGAGGGCGGCGAACTGAGCGCGGCTTGTCCGGCGACTGCGCGCTGTCCGATCGTCAGCGATTGAGCGCGCCCATCATGTTTGCCGGATAGCGCTCTCCCGCCGCGGCGTTGGGCGGAAAAATCGCATCCAGCGCCGCCAGTTGTTCCGGCGTCAGCCGCACCGCCAGAGAACCGATGTTCTCGTCAAGATATTTTCGCCGCTTGGTGCCGGGGATCGGGACGATATGTTCGCCCTGCGCGAGTACCCAGGAGAGCGCGAGTTGACTGGGTGTGCAACCGATCTCGGTGGCCAAGGCCCTGACCTGATCGACCAGGTCCAGATTCTTGGCAAAATTCTCGCCCTGGAAGCGTGGGCTGTAACGGCGGTAATCGTCAGCCGCGAAGTCGTCGGGGTGGGCAATCGCGCCGGTGAGGAAGCCGCGCCCGAGTGGGCTGTAGGGCACGAAACCGACTCCGAGCCGGCGGCACGCGGCGAGCACGCCCGCTTCCGGGTCGCGAGTCCACAGCGAGTATTCGCTTTGCAGCGCGGTGATCGGATGCACTTTGTGCGCGCGCTCGAGCGTCGCAACCGAGGCTTCGGAGAGGCCGAGGTAGCGTACCTTGCCGGCGCGCACGAGATCGGCCAGGGCACCGACCGTGTCCTCGATCGGCACCTTCGGGTCGACCCGATGCTGGTAGTAGAGGTCGATGGTGTCGACGCCCAGGCGTCGCAGACTGCCTTCGATCGCGCTGCGTACATACGCCGGTCGGCTGTCGAAGCCGCGCAGCGACGCGTCCTGCGGATCGCGCAGAATACCGAACTTGGTGGCCAGGAAGACCTCACTGCGACGGCCCCTGATCGCGCGTCCGACCAGTTCCTCGTTGGTGTACGGACCATAGATGTCGGAGGTGTCGAGGAAGTTGAGGCCGAGATCGAGCGCGCGATGGATCGTGGCGATCGACTCCACATCGTCGCGACCCGCATAAAAGTCGCTCATGCCCATGCAGCCCAGGCCAAGAGCCGATACCGAGGGGCCACCAGAACCCAGTTGTCGCATTTGCATTGACGTCTCCGGCAAGACAAAGCAACAGCTTAGCACTTCACGGCAGGCGACCGCCAGAACAACCGGGGCGCGTCGCGGGATTCAGCGTGACTCCTTGATCATGCGGGCGAAGTTTGCCTGCACCGGGCGCGCGTTGTGTCGGTAGAGGCGCGCAAAAATGGCCAGTTGCTCGGGCGAGATCGGTTGTGTCTGCTTGAGCACCAGCCAGAGCACGCCTTCCGAGCACGGCGGCGTGGTCAGAGACCCCATATAGGTGTAATAGCTTCGGTCTTCAGGCAGCAACTGTGCGACATCGATGGTGAGCCCAGGCGGTGTCACGTAGTCGTTCTTCTCCAGCGGCAGGTTGTTCCACACGCTCTGGATCAGCGGATGCTCCATCCCCTTTTCGAGCAGCACTGCGACGACCGCAAGCTTGCCATCCTCCGATTTGTGGACCAGGTGGGCGACCATGTCGAAGGTCTTGCCATTCACCCGTTCCTCGGAAGGGCGGTGAAAATGGAATTGGGCCAGTTCGTAGGTCTTGCCGAGCAGGCTGATGTGGCTGCCGCTGACCTCCACCTGGATGGTGTGACCGTTGTCCACAACACGAAACGGTGATGGTCGGTAGTTGAACTGAATCGCTTCGAGGTCGACGCGAAAACCGTCGCGAATATCGATCGGTGATTGCCGTTTGCCGCTCGCGCAGGTCGCATATTCGGGTTTCAGCTTGCCCCAGTTCTCCGGCCCCCCCTCACCCTCGTAGCTCCAGTGGATATGTGCATGCGTGTCGCCGGCAGCGGCGTTGCCGGTGGGGAAGTGTGAGCGGGCGACGCGAGCGGTGACCGCGCCCGCGGTCACCGCGATCGGAGCGTGCACCGCAGGCTTGGCATGCGCTGCGGGTTTCGCTTCGGGTTCGGTCTTTTCCGGAGACGGCGTCTGCAGGTTGGCCCGTTTGACTTCCTTCTGCACCAGCGCCTCATTGGCTTTGCGCAGCTCGCCGGCAGCCTCGTTGACCTTGTCAGCGGTACGGCTGGCAGCCAGTGTGGCGTCGCCACCAGGTTTCGGGCGGCAGACTTCGCGCAGCAGCTTGTCATCTAGCATGCCGGTGCGCACCGGCATTTCGACCTGCACCTTGACGTCCTCTTCCCGCAGCAACTCGCCTTCGTCCTTGAAGTAGCTGCGCTTCAGCGTGCTGTAGCTGCGCGACCCGCAATCGTAGCGGTTGACAGCCTCGACGATGCGATACGACATCGAGGTCTTGGGATCGATGATGGCCTTCTCGAGAATGATCCGTCCGCGCGCGACGCTCTTGCCGGTTTCGTCCTTCTTGATAGAGGCACGATCGAGTTCGACACGCTTGCCGGGTTCGGCCGAGATCACCTGCCAGGCAGCGCAAGCCATTCCCGGCACGAGTGTCAGCAGACAAAGGAGCAGTCGCCTGTGAGTTGGATGCATGAAAGGACTCCCGTCGTTCGCTCTTCACATCCTCCTGTCAACGGAGGAAGTACTGGCAACTTTAGCCGGCAATGCGGGTACGCCTCTTCACACTCGAAAAAAAACCCTGGCGGGTACGCCGCCAGGGTCTTGTGTGGTGCAGCCGATTGCCTAGCAGCCTGTCGGACTTGGAGTAGGGGAAACTGCCAGATTTCACGATGCGGAATGAGCGGGCGGCATTTCGTCGTTTTTCCGGCCTTTTGTACGGTTTCCCCTCGTTTTTCCCTACTGCGGGCGCAATTTGGCCATCCGCTTCAAGTTCCACGCCAGGCAGACCAGCGTCCACTCCCCCGTGACGTTCCTCAAGC
>JAKOZI010000097.1 GCA_029780075.1 Pseudomonadota bacterium | reverse complement strand
CGGCTTGAGGAACGTCACGGGGGAGTGGACGCTGGTCTGCCTGGCGTGGAACTTGAAGCGGATGGCCAAATTGCGCCCGCAGTAGGGAAAAACGAGGGGAAACCGTACAAAAGGCCGGAAAAACGACGAAATGCCGCCCGCTCATTCCGCATCGTGAAATCTGGCAGTTTCCCCTACTCCAAGTCCGACAGGCTGCTAGCAGCCTAAACCACACCTCTCCCATGCTTACAAGCGAATATGACAAAATGCTATGTTGTGAGGATGGGCTCTGCACCTGGGCAAAAGAGGTCCTCCCACAAGGTGTCGATTTTTTTTACACACAATCGCACAGGTCGGGCAATAGGACATTTAACTCATTAATTTATTGATGTTCTTTGTAGATGGCACAGATTGTGCCTATATGCCCACATAGCGGGAAAGTATTTTATCCCGATATGAATTATCGAGCGTGTCAATGAAAATGACACACTACCTAAGGCTTACAATTCAGGAGAAAAGTATGAACATGAAGCTCAAGAATATTCCTGTCGGCAACCTGCTCAGGCACGCCTTGGCAGTGTCTTCTCTGGTCGCGGCCATGACGGCGTCTGCTTCGCCCATCACCTATAACGTCAATCTCGCGATTGGCCCGAACACAGGCACGGCAGTGGGGACGATTACCACCGATGGCACGATCGGAGTGCTCGGCGCAGGGAATGTCTCGTCGTTCTCTATCGAGCTTGATCCGGATCCGGGCTCCACTTTCGTTATCAACGATGCGAATGCCCAGATTGGCTTTACTCAAGGCCTGCTCGCGACGACTTCGGATTTGTCGTTCGACTTCAGCGATGTCGGCTACTGGCTGATGCAGAACCCGATCACTGGCAGCGGCGTCAACTATCTCTGCTTCGCCTCCAGCGGCCTTTGCGGAGGCTTTTCCAATGCTATCACCATGGGCACCGACGCTTTTGGCGCTAACACCGAGCCCATGCGAAGCCGGCAAATCGTCGCCACGGTGGCCAGCGTGCCGGAGCCGAGCAGCGTGGCGCTGGCAGCGTTAGGCCTGATCGCTGCAGGCGCGGCAACGCGCCGCCGTAGGGCTTGAGTCTGCGTCTTGCCGGTGGACGAGATCAGCGGCTCTCAGATCCGCTGATCGTATCCCCATCATGAAAGCGTAAAAGGGTTAGTAAAGGCAAAGGGAAGTTAGGCGCAAGCGAGGGGGGCCAACTGGGCCATCCGTGCAGTACTCTCAAGCGATTCTCCGACCCGGACGAAGTACGCTTGCACGCTCTGCCGGAGTTGTGCGATTGCGGACTGCCGCTGAAATCAGTCACGGCGGAGATTCGCCAGATCTTCGAGGTCCCGGCGGTGTCCCTGCACATGACCTGAGCAGCAGACGTTCAAGGTGCAGTGCCCTGCGCTTTGTGGCACACACTGGAGCGCCTTTCCCGCTGAAGTCGCCGCGCAGGTTCAATACGGACTGACGTTGAAGGCGTTCGCCATCCTCCTGTCGCAACTCCACATGCTGCCATTCGAGCGCAATGTCAAACTGCTTTCCGCGCTGTTCGGCCTGAGCCTTTCGCCGGCCACCATCGAAACCTTCGTCATCGAGGCGGCAGGACAACTGAGAGCGACGGCGGTTGCCATCGTTGCGGGGGTAACGCTGGCTCCGGTCATTCATGTCGTCGAAACGGACCTATGCTGGGTGGAGGGCAATTCAAGTGGATGCACTTCGCGGTGGCGCAGGCGCTTGCTGCAACGGAAGGGGTGCGCCCACCTCCGGCAAGCGGTGGCATGGGCATTAATCGTGCGCGTCAGGACCGGCGGCAAGTCCTCGTTTTGCCAGTCCCACAGCAGGTAGTCGATGACAATGTTGTTGCCTGAGCTGGTCGAGCTGAGATGTACCACCGACTGCTGGTGCTGCTTCAACCAGACCAGCACGCCTGCGGTATAGAAGCTTCGATAGCCGCCGCCGGAGGCGACGAAACCGTATCTGGTCATGGCCATTCCCTGTGCGTGACTTGCCGGGGTGTTGATGGGTTCACGTGCTCGGTGCCTTCTGTTACCTTGGCAATTCTACAAATTCTTGCGGGAAAAGGCATGGATGAGACGAACGAATCGCCGATTCTTGGTGGCTTTCGGGCAAAGTTTCAGGTGGATGAGCTACTGGTGCTCAGGACCACCGCCTGGTCGTGGTCTATCAGACCCGCGCAGGCGACTCTGGGCGCCGGGATCCTGTCATTGAACCGTTACGCCGCCCGGTTTTCCGATGTGACCGCGGCGGAAATGGCCGACCTCGCCGCCTTGCTGACGAAACTCGAGCAGGCGCTCCAGTCTGCGTTTGCCTACGAGGCGATCAACTACCTGATGTTGATGATGGTCGACAAGCACGTGCATTTCCACGTCATTCCCCGCTATCCGGCCGGCCGTCGGTTTGCGGGGCTGGAGTGGCTGGATTCCGGCTGGCCCGCGATGCCGGTACTGGCCGACCAGCAACACCGTGAGCGGGTGGATGTTCTCGCGTTGATCCGCGATCGCTTGCAGGCGGACTGTGCCGACTGATGGCCCGGCCGGCAGTCGTGCCGGAGGCGGCGACGTCCTGGCGGGCATGGCTCACCGAAGGTGCCGTGCCAGGGTCATTTCTCGTCGCTCGACTGGCGCTGCCTTTCTTCGCTGCGCCAGTCGCGTAGCGTTTCCTTGCGCGGCAAGGGTGGATTCCTGCCGGCACCACGATCCCTGACCAGGGGAATGGCGGCGCCAAGGACGAAGATGATGCAGATGACAAAGATGATCCAGCCCGCGTTCATGGCACGTCCCGATCCGAAAAAGGTTGCGCCTGCACGTTCTTGGTTACGCGCTGGAACAGGCCGCGCAGGGTGCTTTGCAGGTCGGCAGGCAGGAGGATGAGTTTGGCGTTGTCGGACTCGGCCAGCCGGCCGAGGCTGGTGATGTACTTCTCGCCGAGCAGGTAGAGCATCGGCAACTCGTTGTCGCCAAAGGCGCTATTGACCTTGCTGATGGCCTGCGCGGAGGCTTCGGCGAGCGTGACCTGTGCCTCGGCATCGCGTTTCGCCGATTCGAGGCGGGCTTCGGCGGTCAGGATCATGGCCTGTTTTTCGCCTTCGGCGCGGGTCACCATGGCCTTCCGCTCGCGCTCGGCCGAAGCCTGCATTTCCATCGCGCGTTGCATCGACTGCGAGGGCTTGATGTCCTGGATCTCCACCGATTTGACGGTCAGGCCCCAGTCCAGCGCTTCGTCGGCGACCCCGGCTTTCAGGCGGGCCTTGATGGTGTCGCGGGACGACAGCGCCTGGTCGAGTTCCATGTCGCCGACGATCGAACGCAGGGTGGTCATGATCATGTTGCGAATCGCCTCCGAGTAATCCTGTACGCCATAGACGGCCTTTACCGGATCGGTCACCTTGATGAAGGCGATGGCGTTGACCAGAATCACCGCGTTGTCGCGCGTGATCACCTCCTGCTCCTGGACATCGAGAATGATGTCCTTGGTGGTGACCTTGTAGGAGACGATGTCGATGTAGGGAATGATGAAGCGCAGACCCGGCAGCAGCGTGGTGCGGTATTTGCCGAGGCGTTGCACGATCCATTCTTCGCCCTGCGGGACGATGCGCACACCCTTGGCGACAGTGACCGCGACGAAGACGAGGAGGACGATCGAGAAAACGGTCATGCCGGTCATTTTGCTGGCTCCACTCTGATGTAACTGCCTTCAACGGCGACGATGCGTACGCGCTCGCCGGCCTTGATGCGGGTTTCCGAATAACACTCCCAGACGTCGGCACCGAGAATCGGTTTCTGGAAACGGACCTGGCCACGGCTATCCTGGCTGATGTCGCTGACCAGCAGGCCGACTTCGCCGGCCAGTGCCGCGGCCGAAGTACCGACCGCACTCATCGTGCGTGGCCTCAGATAGCGAAACCAGATCGCCACCAGCGCCGCCGACAGTCCGGTCCACAGCAGGATCTGGGTTGACCCGTCGAGATCGGGTATGGCCAGCAGGATGATCCCGACGCCGGCGGCAGCGAGCCCGAACCAGATCAGGAAGAAGGCCGGAATGGCCATTTCGGCCATCGCCAGCAGCAGTCCGAGCACCATCCAGTGCCACCATTCGGCCAGAAACATGGTGTGATTCTCCGTCTGCCCGGAAGCGAAGGATGTCGGCAGCACAGCGGTATGCCTGGAACCGCACACCTTCGGGGCCGGGATGCCTGACGATTAGACGCCATAAGCGCGTCGCTGGCAAGTGCGCGGCGTGTCGATCCGGGCATGCGCCGACAGAGGACGCGTGGCGGCATGTCAGGTTGCCGAAGGGCGGCGCTGGCGTGCAAGGGCGGTCGATTGACAGAGTTCTGGCGAGACGACAGAATCCTTCGCTGGCAAGGGTGACGCACAGGTGGTGCGCGGAGGAGGCTGGCCTGGCACAGATCCGTGATGGCCGCAACGCGGCAGGATGAATCGCTGCTGAGCGTGAGCCCAGTGGTTTCAATACGGTCAGGATCGGCCAGTGGCGCGTGATGCCGTTGCAGAACATGAGTTCCTGGAGTACGCGGCGAGGCTACTGCATGGCACGCTGGCGATCCTCGCCGCAACGCTGGGCGTGTTTCTGGCGCTGCATCATCCTCTGGCTCCGCGGTTGCTGGTCTGTCTTGTGGTCGCCTGGGGGCTGGCCGTTTGCCTGCGCCCGGCGATCTGGCTTTTTGTGCTGCCTGCGGCATTGCCGATCGCCGGGTTTTCGGCGTGGACTGGCTGGATCGGCGTCGAGGAGTTCGACCTCCTGGCCCTCGGCGCGGCGTCAGGGTGCTACGCGCGCATGGCCTTGCAGGGCGTGAGGTGGTGTTGCCAAACCCGGACCAGCGAGCCGGTGCCTGCGCCGGCAGCGTTGCTCCGTCCGGCACCGCAAAACCTGCCGGGCCGAAGAACGAGGAGGCCCGGCGTCCGTGCTGAAATCCCGTTGACGGCTTGCCAGTCGCCGTTCCCCAATCGTGTCCCTCCCGCGCCCCGGGACGCTGCGGCTGCCCGAGATCCGTTCCGGTTTGCCTGGATCGGCCTGGCCGCCCTGGCCGCGTCCAGCGTGCTGGCCATGGTGCGTGGCCTGGCCGATGCGGATGGCTTGGATCTGGGGTGGTTCCAGGCTTACGAAGATCCCTTGAACAGTCTGCGTATCGGCAAGAGTCTTTTGCTGGCGCTGCTGCTGTTGCCGTCCTTGCGCAGCTTGCAGCAGGCTGCACCCGCTCTGGTGGTACGCCGGTTATCGGCAGGCATGGCGACGGGGCTGGGGCTGGTGAGCCTGGCCGTGTTCTGTGAGCGCGCCGCCTATCCGGGCATGCTGGATTTCTCAACACCGTACCGCACTACGGCGCTGTTCTGGGAAATGCATGTCGGCGGCGCAGCACTGGATGTCTTCCTCGTGCTGACGGTTCCCTTTGCCGTGCATGCTCTGGTGCAGGCCCGTAACCCCTGGCGCTGGGTACTCGCCGCCGCGTTGGCGGTCGCCGCCGGTTACACTTGCCTGACCACTTTCTCGCGCGGGGTTTATCTCGGCGTCGGGCTTGCCTTGGGCGTACTGGCCTGCCTGCTGCCGGGCCGCCGGCGGCAGCGTTCTTGGCCGCCTGCGGCGACCGGGTACGACCTCCGGGGCGATGCGCCGCAACCGGAGCGCTGGCGAGTGTGGGGGAATCGGGTGCTGGTCGTGCTCCTCGTCTGTGAGGGCGCGGCGGTTCTCGGTCTGGGCGATTTCATGAGCACCAGGCTTGCCGCCGGCGAACGCGATCTGGGCGGGCGCCTGCAGCACTGGCGCGAGGGCCTGAGCCTGCTGCGCACGCCGTCGGAGTTCCTGCTGGGCAGAGGTCTCGGGCGTTTCCCCACAAACTACTCGCAGGCGGTCGCGGGGCGTGGCTTGCCGGGTCATCTGCAGATCGTCGACGACCCTGAGGAAAGCTACCTGCGTCTGTTCGGGCCGGCACCGGGCGTGCGCCTTTCCGGCGCATTCGAACTGCTGCAACGGGTACCGCTGGTCAACGGGAATTACACGCTGAATTTTGACCTGCGCGCGCCACGCTTCGCGCGGGTCAGCGTCGGCGTGTGCCAGCAACATCTGCTCTATGTCGCGGCGTGTACGCGACAGGTCGTTGTCGTGACGGATGGGGAAGCGCGATGGCGCCACTTCTCGCTGCCGCTCGATTTTCGAAGCGAGTTGCCCGATCGCCGGTGGGTGCCCGCGCTGGGATTTCTTGCCGTGCATCTGGAGGGGGGGGCGGATTTCGTCGATGTCGACAATCTGGGCCTTCTGGATGGGCGGGGCAGGCAACTCCTGGCGAATGGCTCTTTCACCAGCGGCTTGGGGCAGTGGTATTTTGCCGCTCGGCACTACTTCCTGCCCTGGCACGTCGATAACCTCTTTCTTGAGGTGCTGATCGAGCAGGGGGCGATTGGACTGTCACTGTTGCTCACCCTCCTGGCGATGGCTTTCGCCAGGCTGCTGTGGGGCCGTGGGCGCGAGCATGTGCTCGCGCCCTACCTGTTGGCGGCGCTGAGCGCCTGTCTTGCGGTCGCTGTGTTTTCAAGCGTACTGGACATGCCGAGGTCAGCTTTCCTGTTCTACTTGCTGCTATGCTCTGCCCTGTTTCTCGATGGGCGTCCTCCTGAGGCCCCGCCAGGCACCCGGCGCTACTCCCTCCAGGCTCCCCGAAAGGCGCCGCACGCTGTATAATTTGGGTGTGGATCTTTTTGGCCACGAAAGATCGTAGGCAGATCAAAGCGTGGGGGCATAAAGGGCCTAGTGAAGAGGTCTCTCGGGTGGTATGTAACCGGTTACGAGGCGATTACGTACCGCCACAGGAGACCCCTTCATATGGAAGCATACACAAGCGACACGTATTTTGACGAGTTTGTTGGCGCGTGCGAGCAGTTT
>JAKOZI010000090.1 GCA_029780075.1 Pseudomonadota bacterium | reverse complement strand
TACGCCCACCTGAATGTTGGTTACCGGATCGAGAAACGGTTGCTCGCCAGCTCCGCGCGGCACCTTGTCGAGGTGGTAGCCGGGGATTACCTGCATCAGCCCTTTGGCACCGCTCGCACTTTCGGCAAAGGGATTGAAGCGGGACTCGATGCCAATGATGGCGACGATCAACAGCGGATCGAGACGCCGCTCCCTGCCCACGGCCTGCGCTGCCTCGAAGACCGGTACCAGCGCTTCCGGGGCAACCCGGTAACGACGCGAGACGTAGTCCAGGGCACGTTGCAATCGCGGCGAAAGGATTTCGGAAGCAGGTTTGGTGATGACTACTTCAGCGTCGTCTGCCGGCGCTGACTCGGTCGTTACCGCTTGCGGCTGCTCGGCCACCGCGCTCTCGCCGAAGAACGGCTTGAAAGTCCCCAGCGCGACCATCAGTCCGATGGTGATCAGGCTGTGTTGTATGAAACTCAAGGTGGCGTCAGTGCGACGCCCGGTTGTATTTCTCAGTGATAATGTTGCGGACATGCTCTCTCCTTCACTTTGGTCGTCGCGCCAGTCAAACGGCTCGACGATGGACGGTTACAGGCGGGTGCAGGGCCTCGAAAACTTGGGGGAAAGTTCCCCTGAGGCCGAAACTCTGTACGGCCCGAAGGGCCAGAAAACAGAGCGGCGAAAATGCAGGTGGGCAGCTTCAGTTCATCGACTTGCTACCGGTGAAATTGCAGTCTATTGATTAATCTCGATTTGGTCAACCCGCATCAAAAATCCGGGAGCACAGCGCCTGCACCTGCGGCCCCGGAAATGCCATCCGCCTCGCCTGCCGCGACCCTTTGCCGCAGCTCCTGCCGGACTGGCGACGCGGATGATGGCCGTAACAGGGCCCCGCAAGTCAGCCCTGGAATCACCTAGTCAAGTTGGTCTGGCAGCGGCCAGGAAGCGCGGACCGAAGGTTTCGACACGCGCCAGGAGGCGCTTACCGGGAGAATGCCGCACTGTGGTAGTGTTACCACGTTGCCCCCCCGTGGCGACAAAGCCAGACGAACAAACTAGCATCGAAACCAGCCATGGACATCGTTCTCCTGCTTTTCCTGATCCTGCTCAACGGCGTTCTTGCCATGTCGGAAATCGCCGTCGTATCGTCGCGCCAGTCACGCCTGCAAAAGCTGGCTGACGACGGCAGTGCCGGCGCACGCTCGGCACTGGCGCTGCAACAAGAACCATCGATCTTCCTGTCGACGATCCAGGTCGGCATCACCACCGTCGGGATCCTCAGCGGTGCCATCGGCGAAGCCACTCTGGCCATTCCGCTGGCGCAATGGCTGAGCGCGTTTCCGCCTCTGGAAGAGCACGCCAGCGGTTTGGCGCTGACGCTGGTAGTCGTCGCGCTGACCTACTTCTCGGTGGTGGTCGGCGAACTGGTTCCCAAACACCTCGGACTACTGGCGCCAGAACGCGTCGCCGCGCTTGTTGCCCCTCCAATGAACCTGCTCTCACTCGTAGCACGACCTCTGGTCTGGCTACTCTCATCGTCATCCAGCCTGCTGCTGCGACTGCTCGGTGCGAACCATCCGCAGGAAGCAGCGGTCAGCGACGACGAGATCAAGGTCCTGATGGATCAGGGCGCCAAAGCAGGCGTCTTTCACGCAAGCGAGCAGGCGATCGTCTCCAACGTGTTACGCCTCGACGAGCAACACATCAGCGCGATCATGACTCATCGCAAGGATATCTGCCTGCTCGATCTGAGCGAAACCGAAGTGGAGATTCGCAACCGCCTCGCCGAGAGCCCCCACAAGCGGATGATCGTCTGCCGCGACGGCCTGGACCATGTGGTCGGCGTTCTGCGCACCAGCGACCTCCTCAAGGGCGCCCTGCTGGGTGAACCGCTGTCAATCGAGCCTTTCGTCACTCCTGCACTCTATGTGCCGTCCAGCGTCACGACAACACAACTCCTGGAGACTTTTCGCCGCGCCCGCCAACAGTGCGCACTGATGGTAGACGAATACGGCGAGTTGCAGGGCCTGGTCACGCTCACCGATGTGCTGACGTCGATCGTCGGCGATCTCCCGAACTCGGACATCCCCGAAGAGCAGGATATCATCGTTCGTGAAGATGGATCCTGGCTGGCTGACGGCAGCATCACCGTCGAAAGGCTGAAGTCCTTCCTTAAAGTGAACGCCGACCTGCCTGGCGAAGAAGAGCACGCTTTCAACACCCTGGGTGGTTTCATGATGTGCGTGCTTGGTCGCGTTCCCGTAGCCTCTGACCACTTCGAATTTGCCGACTGGCGTTTCGAAGTGGTTGACATGGACCACAACCGGGTGGACAAGGTCCTGATCGCCAAGACAATTCATCCGCAGCCACGGCAATGAGCGGGCTGCTCTGGCACCACGGCATACCACGGCAAGGCGAACCGCGCCGAAGCGGACTGGTCGAAATCCGCTACGGTGTGTTTGAATGCGCTGCTACAATCCAGACGCACACTGGTGAAACCACTACAGAGGAGGCCGATCATGACCAATACCGCAGAACTGGTAATTCCGCAGGATGCGCAGCCTGACCCCTTGCCGACCGCGTTGCCCACCGAGCACCTGGACACACCGGTGACCGAAATCCCGGTCATCGAACCGGAAATGGCTCGGCTGCTCGAATTCACTCGCGCAAACGAATGCAGCGTCACACCCAAAGAGATCAACGCGCAGCTTGACCGTGTATTGCGCGACTACGACGATCTGACGGCGCTATTCGCCGAAAACAATCGTCGTATCGACAGTGAGTTGGCTGAAATCAGACTGTCCGGTGGCGCCGTATCGAGCCAGGTGCATCGGCTCGGCGCCGAATTGCAGCAGCAAAGCCTCTCATTGGCGACACATGCTGCCGCTGCCGAGCAACGGATCGATGCGGTTCGCGGCGAAGCACGCGCCTGGCTGGCCGACACAGAGCAGCGCTGGGACACGCGACTCGCGAGCAGCAACGCGCGCATCAGTGCGGATGTGTTGCGGCTCGATGCCGGTATCGGCTCGCTGGATAATCTGTTCAAGGCTCAGGAGCGAATCCTCGCCGAGCAGCGCGCACGCCTCGATCAGTTCGATGTCACCTACGAGCTGCTGGATACGGCGACGCGCGGCAACAAGAATCGCATTGAAGCGGTGCGCGAACAAGCAGAAAGGCAACACGCGATCGTCGAGGCGCGGATCGAGGGTTTGGGCGCCTTGCAGCGCGAGCACCATGCCGAGTTGCAGAGCCTGCAGGGTCTGGTCGGCGTCTTGCAGTCGGAGACGCAGCGGCTGGACGCAGCAATCAGCAACGTTGCTGCGGAACTGGCGGACCATCAGGGGGCAACCCAAGAGAAGTTCAAGCGCACCCATCTCGCCATCGCCGGCCTGCTGCTGCTGACCGTATCGGGCTTTGCCCTGGTCAAGTGGATGCCAGCCTTCGCCCCTGCAAGTTCAGCATCGGCGATCGCGAAAAGCGATGCCCGGATCACCGAAATCAGCACTCAGATTGCGGCACTCTCGGCAGGAGAGGCGGCCAGACAGGAAACCGCGGCAATGCAACAAGCGCGCATTGACCAAGTATCGGGCAAGGTTTCCGTTCTGGAGACCAGCCTCGGCGAATTGCGCGCCGCGATGCGGAGGATGCGGGTGCAGGGCGCGGGAGCTGGGGTGGTACATGACAGCCGCTGGATACTTGAGCAAAATCCCAGGGCTTATACCGTGCAGTTGGTGGTGTCCCCGAGCCAGGCCGACATGGCACGATTCATTGACCGCAACGTGGAACAGCTCGCTCTGGGCTCCCTGGCCTTTTCCGTGACCGAGCGCGACCAGCGCCAGCAGTACAACCTGTTCGTCGGCGTGTTCAATACCATAAGCCAGGCGCGCGCCGCCATTGCCGCGCTGCCGGCTGAATTGCGCGCCAACCGACCGTGGGTGCGCCAGATCCAGTCGGTTCAGGAGTCTTTGCGTTAAAGGCACGACTGCGGCAATACGGTTGGCCACCGGGTGGTGGCCAACCGCTTCTTTCGCCTGCAACGTCGGGAACCACCATCCCTTCGCTGGATCCCCGTGATACTCAGCACCGTGCAGCCTGCTAGAATGGCTGCCCTCGACAATAACAAGGATCGGTCCCATGACTGCCAACCAGACCGGCACTCCCGCTGAAGGGCCGTTGCTTCCTGCCGTTGAACGGCAAACCGGAGAGTCCCCGAAGTGCGCAATCATCTGGCTGCATGGCCTCGGTGCCGACGGACACGACTTCGAACCAATCGTGGACGAATTCGATTTTGACCAGTTGCCGGCGATCCGCTTTGTCTTCCCGCATGCACCAATGCGGGCGGTAACCGTCAACGCCGGCTACGTGATGCGCGCTTGGTACGACATCGTCTCGATCGACTTTGCACCCGGACGTGAGGAGGCGCAGGGAGTACGCGAGTCGGCCGAACAGATCGAAGCGCTGCTTGTCCGCGAGAATGAACGCGGTATCCCCGATGCACGCATCGTGCTCGCCGGATTCTCGCAGGGGGGAGTCATCGCCTTGCACACCGGCTTGCGACACCGACAGCGACTGGCCGGCATCCTGGCGCTCTCGTGCTACCTGCCACTGACCGAGACGCTGACCGCCGAAGCGCATCCCGCCAACCGTGAAGTGCCGATCTTCATGGCGCATGGGCGTGGCGACACGGTGATTCCCTACGATTTCGGGAAGCGCTCGGCGAAACTGCTGAAGACCCACGGATACCTCGTTGAGTGGCACGGTTACGCTGCGGAACACAGCGTCTGCGCGGAGGAACTGCAGGACATCGAAGCCTGGTTGCAACAGGTGCTGGCAAACGCCTGCTGAACATGCTGCCGCTGAAATACCTGGCGGGCTATCCCGAAGCGCTTCAGAACCAGGTCCGCGAGGCCATCAGGCACGGCCGTCTGGCGGAGATGCTGCACACCCGCTATCCGGCAACGCACGCGGTGCGCAGTGACGAAGCGCTGTACGCCTACGCTCTGGCGTTGAAGGCGCGTTTCCTGCGCAGTGCCGAATCGCCGGCCAAGGTCGTTTTTGACAACCACCTGCAGGTGACAGCGAATGCCCTGGGAAGCAATGGTCATGTGCCACGCATCCAGGGCAAGCGCATCAAGTCGAAACGCGAGATCCGCGTGGCCAGCGTGTTCAAGGAGGTGCCGCCGGAATTCCTGCGCATGGTCGTCGTTCATGAACTCGCCCACCTCAAGGAGAGGGAACATGACCGGGCTTTCTACCAACTGTGCGAGCACATGGAACCGGCCTACCATCAGTTCGAGTTCGACCTGCGTCTCTATCTGACCCAGCGCGAACTGGCGAGCGTGTCGACGGCCTGAAATCGCGGGCGTAATTGATCCGGTCATCGTCGCGTCCAGGGAACGCAAACAGGCTCGCGACAGCCTGCTCCTCGACGCGCTTGCCGGAGTTGACTAAACTGCTGGAAAATCCGCAGCAGCTTTGGGGGAAATGTCATGCGCCGAGTCGTCTTCAACCAGAAGGGAGGTGTGGGCAAATCCACCATCGCCTGCAATCTGGCCGCCATCGCCGCCACACGCGGCCGGCGCACGCTGCTGATCGACCTCGATCCACAGGGCAACGCCTCGCGCTACCTGCTGGGCAAGGCCCTCGACGAACAGAAGAAGACCCTGGCGCACTTCTTTGACGACATCCTGGGTTACAAGCTGTTTCCCGAGACGCTGGCAGCCTACATCGTCCAGTCGCCATTCCCGAACCTCGCCGTGCTGCCCTCCGACCAGCGCTTGGAAGAACTGCAGTTCAAACTCGAATCGCGCTACAAGATGTATAAGCTGCGAGAATCGCTGGACAGCCTGCGTGCCTATGACGAGATCTTCATCGACACCCCGCCGGCCCTGAACTTTTTCACCCGTTCGGCGCTGATTGCCGCGGACACCTGCCTGATTCCTTTCGATTGTGACGACTTCTCGCGGCGCGCTCTGTATACCCTGATGGACAGTGTGCGTGAGATCCAGAACGACCACAATCGCCACCTGCGCGTCGAGGGAATCGTGGTCAACCAGTACCAGGCACGGGCCAACCTGCCGCTACGCCTGGTCGATGAATTGCGCGCCGATGGGCTGCCGGTTCTCGAAGCCTTCCTGTCCGCGTCGATCAAGATTCGGGAATCGCACCATCAGGCACTGCCGATGATCCACCTCGACCCTCGCCACAAGCTGAGCAGCGAATTCGCGGCGCTTTACGACCTGTTGTCGCAATGACCGGAAGATGGGCGTCTTCGTGACCGCCATGTAAACTGGATCAGCGGCGAACCGGCAACGCGGCGTCTCCAAGTTCGACCAGCCACGCCCGAATCTGCCGATAGACACGTGCGTCGCCCAGCAGTCGCATGTGGCCCAGTTTGCCGAGTCTGGCGCTCTGAACGTCACCTTCGATGGCGTGTGCCGTCGCGCTGCTCAGTGTAACCAGACCATCGCCGAGGAATTCGCCGAGAGGATGATCGGGGTCTTCAGCCAGGCTGGCACCGAGAAAGCGGAAAGCAATGCGGTGCCGCCCGGGGACGGTCTGAGCAGCACCGGGGCCACCCCGCAGGTCCTTGATGCCCTGGCTGCGCGTGGCGGCAATCCTGGCCAGCGGGGTAGTGATGTTGGACAGGTTCAGCGCCGCAGTGGTCAGGTGACCGAGCCGTTCCAGCGGCGAGCCGAGCTGTGGCGAACCCAGGCTGACCAGCATCCGCGTCGCATGTGGCCAGCGTAGCCCCGACTCGGCAGCCTGCTCGCAGGCACCCAATGCCAGCAGGCCGCCCATGCTGTGGCCGACGATCAGCAGGTCGGTCACTGGCCACGGCCAGGCGTCAAGCAATTCCTCGAGGAGCAGAGCCAGTTGCGCGCAGTTTCTGGCGATCGGCAAACCGCTGTTGTAGTGCAGATAGAGGGGCGTGTAATCGAAATCGGCATGCAGTTGGCAACCAAAATCGGATTCGCCCTCTGCCGCCGCGTCGCCAGTCCGCCAGGAGTGCTCGTCACAACCTAGTCCGTGGATGAAAACGCAGATCCGACCCCCCGCTTCGGGAAAGTCGCTACGCAGCGCAACGGCGTCAAGCGGAATCGCCGCGCCGTTCGCATGGATCGCCATGTCGATCGCCAGCACGTTGTTGCAGGCGGCAAGGTGGTCACCGAAAGCCGCGTTGAGCGCACTACGCAGACCGCTGGCCAGGCGGCCGGGCGGTTTGCTGGCCACGAAACCGGTGCGCTGCTTTTCGACGATCGCCGCGGCGGCGAGAACGCTGCCGCTGCCATGGTGAATTGCCGCATAAACTGCCGCAGAAATGACGTCATGCGCGCTCTGCACGACTTGCGCCGGCCCCGCGACCAATGGGATTCGCCGCAGGACGCCGAAAGACTTGTCGGCGATCGCGCGGTGCATCTCCTTCACGCGGAGCGTGGTTTCCTGCACCGCTGTTTTCGCTGCATGGCTATAGCCGGTGCGCGGCGACGGGGCGTCGGCATGCTTCGTGGCAACTGACATTGCTCGTCCTTGAAATTGATGGGGAGGTCGGTATCGGCCGACGACCGGCTGAAGCAGAGTGTTCCCGTTGCGGGTCCGCACTTCGGGAACCAGTTCCCGATCGGACAAGCATGGACCGTCAGTGCGTCACCCCCTCGCGACGCACCACCTTGACCAGGGTCAGCCACAGGATCCGGATGTCCAGCCACAGCGACTGCCGTTGCAGGTACTCGACATCGAATTCGACCTTGCGGGGAATCGGCAACTCGTCGCGGCCGTTGACCTGCGCCCAGCCGGTCAGCCCCGGCAGCAACTGGTGAACACCGCGCTCGGTACGCAAGGCGATCAGGTCATGCTGGTTGTACAGCGCCGGGCGCGGCCCCACAAAGCTCATGTCGCCAACAAGGATACTCCACAACTGCGGCAGTTCGTCAAGGCTTGATCGCCGCAGAAACGAACCCACCGGCGTCAGGAACGCCTGCGCGTCCGTCAGCAGATGCGTGGCCACGGCCGGTGTCCCGAGACGCATGCTGCGAAACTTCGGCATTCTGAAAATCCGGTTGTGCCGGCCTACGCGATCAGACCAGTAGAGAACCGGGCCACGCGAGGTCAATTTGACCAGCAGGGCAAGCAGGCAGGCCGGCACACACAGCAGAAGCGCGGCGAGGCCGGCAAGCAACAGGTCGAAAATACGCTTCACCACAGTGCTTCTCACAAGCAGGACAAATTTTCGCGGAATGCATCAAAGACGGCATCGAGCTGGGCACCAGACATGTTCCCGAGCCCGGGACGCTGGCACTGCTGGTTCGGGCACTGGCTGACGTCACCCGCCGTCGCCGCTGCAAGCGCCAACGACGGGATCTCGGGGTCGGCGTACGTTACCTGCGCTAGCTGTTGCCGTTGTCGAGAAAACTGCGCAGCTTGTCCGAACGTGAAGGATGACGAAGCTTGCGGAGCGCCTTGGCTTCAATCTGACGGATGCGTTCGCGGGTCACGTCGAACTGCTTGCCGACTTCCTCAAGCGTGTGGTCGGTATTCATTTCTATACCGAAGCGCATCCGCAACACCTTGGCTTCGCGCGGCGTCAGGGTATCCAGCACATCCTTGGTAATGAACCGCAGGCTCGAGTACAGCGCCGCCTCGGTTGGTGCCAGGGTGGCCTGATCTTCGATAAAGTCCCCGAGATGGGAATCGTCGTCGTCGCCGATCGGCGTTTCCATCGAGATCGGCTCCTTGCTGATCTTCAGGATCTTGCGAATCTTCTCTTCCGGCATCTCCATTTTCTTGGCCAGCGTCGCGGGATCGGCTTCGAGGCCGGTTTCCTGCAGGATCTGCCGGGAGATGCGGTTCATCTTGTTGATCGTTTCGATCATGTGCACCGGGATACGGATCGTGCGCGCCTGATCGGCAATCGAGCGGGTGATCGCCTGGCGGATCCACCAGGTGGCATAGGTCGAAAACTTGTAACCGCGCCGGTATTCAAATTTGTCGACGGCCTTCATCAGACCGATGTTGCCTTCCTGGATCAGATCGAGGAACTGCAGACCCCGATTGGTGTATTTCTTGGCAATCGAGATCACCAGCCGCAGGTTGGCTTCGGTCATCTCGCGCTTGGCACGCCGAGCCTTGGCCTCGCCGGTGGACATCTGCTTGTTGATGTCCTTCAGTTCCCGTAACGGGATACCGATGCGATCCTGCAGGGCAAGCAGTTTCCGCTGCTCTTCCTTGATGTTCGGCGCATTGCGGGTGAGGATCGCGGCGTAAGTCTTGCCGGCAGCAGCGATCTCCGCATCCACCCAGTCGATGTTCAGTTCGTTGCCGGGGAAAACCTTGATGAAATGCGGGCGCGGCATGCGCACCGTATCGACGCAGATGCGCTGGATCTTGCGCTCGCAGGCGCGCGCCTCCTCGACCATGGCGCGTACCGAATCACACAGGCGCTCGATGGTCTTCGAGGTAAAGCGAATCCCCATCATCTCTTCGGAGATCTGCTGTTGCAATTGCAGATAAGCCTTGTCCTGCGAACCCCTGCGCGGCAGGACGCCATGCGCCTTGGTGTAGTGCGAGCGGATCAGTTCAAGGCGCTCGAGCCCTTCGGTCTTGAGCTTCAGCAACGATGCCGCTACCGCAGCGCCCTCCACCGCTTCTGCGCTGTCCTCCTCCTCGTCCTCGTCGTCGCTTTCTTCCTCGGCCACCTCAGCCGTCAGCTCTTCCAGTGAACCGTCGGTTTCAGGGTCGATCAGCCCATCGATCAGCTCGTCGATGCGCATCTCATCGCGGGCGATCCTGTCGGCGCAACTGAGGATTTCGGCGATCGTCGTCGGACAGGCCGAAATCGCCTGGATCATGTGTTTGAGGCCGTCCTCGATACGCTTGGCGATCTCGATTTCGCCCTCGCGGGTCAACAACTCGACCGATCCCATTTCGCGCATGTACATGCGCACCGGGTCAGTCGTGCGGCCGAACTCCGAGTCAACGGTGGACAAGGCCTGCTCGGCCTGCTCCTCCACGTCGGCGTCGTCGGCGCCGGCGGCAGGTGCTGCGTCCGACATCAACAGCGTTTCGGCGTCCGGTGCCTCGTCGTAGACCTGGATGCCCATGTCGTTGAAGGTGCTGATGATGCTCTCGATCTGCTCGGCATCGACGACATCGTCAGGCAGATGGTCGTTGATCTCGGCGTAGGTCAGAAAGCCCCGCTCCTTGCCGAGCTTGATCAGCGTCTTCAGACGCATCTTGCGCGTCTCGTCATCGACCGGTGCCGGTTGCGTCCCGACCTGGGCCAACAGATCCGCCGCTGCCTTGGCTTTCGCCGCCTT
This sequence comes from Pseudomonadota bacterium, assembly GCA_029780075.1. Classification (GTDB taxonomy): domain Bacteria; phylum Pseudomonadota; class Gammaproteobacteria; order Burkholderiales; family Rhodocyclaceae; genus Accumulibacter. Next base: position 761 of record JAKOZI010000090.1, on the reverse strand, counting down.
CGTAGTTACCGCCTTTTCCCTGACCATGACCATTTCCCGGATAGCGTTAAACTGGAAAAACTCTTGATGATATCACACCTTAGCCGACGGACCCTGGTCGCCCGCGCGCGCCCAGGGCTGTCAGGTACTGCTGTTTTTCTTCGCTCGAAAGTCCGCTCACCCCAAGTTGCTGTACCTTTTCCTGCAGCACGGCAAAAACCCGCTTGTGCTCACCTTCCAGCAACCGTCTGACCGCACCCTCGAACTCCGCGTCGATGCCCTCTTCGGCAAAAGGCTGTTGCATTAGTTCAGCGGCCGCGGCACGCAGGATGCCCTCGTACTCGCTACCCCGCAGCTTTTCGATCAGCGCCGGATAGGCCAGCATCCGAACCCCGCCATCGCCAATCGTTTCGCATAGCAGGCGCACCGCTCGCGCTTCCATGGAGTTGCCGGGAAGCAGATCAAGCGGCAAGCCGCCAGCCAATTGCGGCTTCTGCAGCAAGAGGCGCAGCAACGGCCGCAACAGCGAAGGCGCTTGCCGCGGCGCCCGTGCCGGCGCCGGACGGGCAAACGGTTGCAGTTCGCACAGGCGCTCCACCTCGGCCTGCGAAAAACCGCTACTCTCGGCCAGCCGCTTGACCAGTTGCAACCTCAGCAGCGACGACTGCAGGCGGCCGAGCAGCGGCTTGGCATCGGCCACCAGACGGGCCCGACCTTCGGCACTATTGAGGTCGCAAGGGCCGGCCAGTTCGCGCAACAGGAAGTCCGACAACGGGGTGGCC